>PKCY01000238.1 GCA_002862985.1 Haliea sp. | reverse complement strand
TGCATACTCGTTCAGGAATGAACGGATATGAATTGTGTGATCACCTCAGCGAACATTTTTTCAGGGCAATCGGCGGTTACTTCCCGAATTTTTCCAGTTCAGTCGGCAGTATCAGTGAGGAAACCTACTCCCGACAGGCCGTTTATTTGTCCTGTACTTTGAAGCACCGCAACCGCCGTGTTTTTTTTATTTCAGCCGTCGGTCACCTTGCGGGCTGACAGCATGTAATTCACGCCGGTGAACTCAGAGATGCGATAATGGCGCGTCAACGGGTTAATAGAAACGCCCCGTTGGTCCACGACTGTGAGACCATGCTGATGCAGCAGGTGGGCCGCTTCCGCAGGGCGGACAAACTTCTGCCATTGATGGGTGCCACGGGGCAGCCAACGCAGTATGTACTCAGCACCGACGATAGCGACCAGCCAGGACAGGGGGTTGCGGTTGAGCGTCGCAAGAAACTGCATGCCGCCTGGACGGGTCAACGCACAACAGCGTGCCATGAACACATCCAGTGCTTCTACGTGTTCCACGACTTCCATATTCAGTACCACGTCAAAAGACGCTGTGTTGATGGCGTCGATGGTGCCTGTGAGATAGGTAGTGTCTAGGCCAGTGTTTCGCGCATGTTCTTCGGCGATGGCAATATTGTGGCTGGCTGGATCAACGCCGGTCACTCGAGCGCCCAGTGCCGCCATCGATTCCGACAGCAGGCCACCGCCACAACCGATGTCAAGGATGCGCAATCCGCTCAGGGGTTGACCGCCAGTGTCCTTAGCGAAACCCGCACGCTGCAGCGAATCGACAATGAAGGGGACCCTGATCTCGTTGAGCTTGTGCAGTGGCCACATTGGCCCCGTTGCATCCCACCAGGTTGTTGCCAAGTCGTTGAATCGCGCGATCTCTGCAGGGTCAACGGTGGTGGTGGAGGTCATCGGCGCCATAATGAATAGTCGTCCTCGCGTCTAAAGTCGTCGGGCGACGCGCACCGCAAGGTCCGAACCCAGGCCGATAAGGGCCTGCCAGCCGCGAATCAAGGGACCTGAGGATCTGGCCTGTCGAGCCAGTGCCTCTGCACGATGATCATCTTCGTCACGCATGCAGCGCTCGAGTGCCAGTGAAACGGCCGGGTAGCGGCCTTCAGCGTGCAGCCGGCTCAACTGTTGCTGGTAGTGTGACACGACGAAGGTTTCCACCGCCTCTATCGTCGCGAACACACAGCGGGGTCCCGCAAGAGCGGCAATGGCGCCTAGCGCCCAGCCTGACAGACGCCACGCGGGCAACAGGAAACTGGTCATTGCCGGTGGTAGCCACTGCTCGAAGAGTGCCAGATGCCCATGCTCGGTTTCCAGGTGTGTCACGGAAAACTCGCGCACCTCGGTGTCTGCGCTGCACTGCAGGATACCGCGGTATATCCATACTGCGCCGGTTTCACCGGCATGGTCAGAACGCAGTTCCGCCTGCAGCCAATGGGGCAGGGTCTGGGGGTCCGGTAGGACGCCAATAGCGGTATGGCTTGTCATGGTTTTATCTCCTTATTACTGTATACGTCGCGCTCGCGCGGGCGGTTTACATACTGTCCGCTTGTGTTCAACAGTAATAGCTTCTAAGGCAAAGTTTTGCTTGGTATTTACCTCTATGGGCGTAGGTCTCAATGTTCGGGCTTGTAGCTAACATGCTCGCTTAACGTTTTTCCATATAAGAAACCAAGGATTTTGCTGCTCTACCAAAGGTCTTTCGTAATGCGGCTTTTCCAACAGGGCCACTAAGGCGCAAAGGGAGAGAAGGGTCGTATGCCACTGTGTAGGTAAACCGAGTGGTGTTTTCATCAATAGCTTCTAGTTGATAGTCTTCAACCAGTGCCTTAACGAAAGGCAGTTTTGTTTGTGTGAAGTAAAAGCTGAATCGTTTATTTTTTTCCCAGATGAAAAAATGCTCCCACACTTTCATAGCGCCTAAGTCGACTGTTCGCGTTGTTCCTACACCAAAGGGTTTGGGACTAGTCCATTCAACGCCAGTAATACCTTGGAACCATTCGGTCCATGCGTGTGCATCTTCAAATATTTCAAAAATAGCTTTAGGGCTGGCTTTGATTTCGACGACATTGACAACTTTTTCACTGGCAGTGTTTAAGAAATCTATATTTACTTCTTGGCATTGAAAAGGCATACGTTTGTCCAAAAAGCTAGCATATTAGAGTATTTTTTTCAGGGCATCAATGAGCGCAGGCGTGAGCAATTATTTCATTCGCTTCTTCATGTTAGTTACTAGGTATGGCTTTGAATACGGGGCTATTTACAGTGCCTACGAGATCAAATGGGAATACCAAATAAGAAGAATCACTGCAGGACGCTAGAAAACCTCGTGGCAGGCACTGTTGTGCATGCTCGTTCAGGAATGAACGGATATGAATTGTGTGATCACCTCAGCGAACATTTTTTCAGGGCAATCGGCGGTTACTTCCCGAATTTTTCCAGTTCAGTCGGCAGTATCAGTGAGGAAATCTACT
>PKCY01000066.1 GCA_002862985.1 Haliea sp. | reverse complement strand
AGACGCGTTGCTTTTATCCGATGCAAAGCATGTTGAACTGTCCGGCGATGTGCAAGATATCGGCTGGCGTGGGCTAACGCTGGATACGGGAGCTGTGTCTGGAGAATATCGGCTAGATGCAAATCAGCAGTTCAGACTCGATGTCGCGATGGGTGATGTTGTTTTTGGCGATGTTGAGCTGAGTTCAGTATCGTTATCTGCCCAAGGAGACGCGAAGCAACAGTCGGTGTCCCTTGTCAGCGCAGGTGATGTTGATGGCGAGTTCCTGTTGAACGGAAGTCGAAAGGAGCAGCTGTGGCATGGCGTCTTGGAGCCAACTCGACTGCAAACCGGTGTTGGTCTGTGGCAGTTATCTGAACCTCTGCTGCTGGAGTGGTCTAACGTTACAGAGCAACTGGCGCTAGACGAGCACTGCTGGCGCAATCAGTACGCAAATCTTTGCTCTGACAAATGGTTGTTGGGGACACGCGGCCGAGGTCGTGTTGAAATGTCAGGTGACATAATGCTACTTGCAGGCGCGTTGCCTCCGGGCTTGGATATACAAGGTGCAATGGAATTAGAGCTTGAGGCCAGTTGGAGCCAAGGCGGTGACATTGTCGCCGCGGGCCAAACACAGGTTCGCGATGTTACTGTCATTCGCGAAATTGACAAAGAGCAAAGCGCTAGAATGGCTTGGGATGCGGGCGATGCCAGCTTTACGTATGATAATAATGGACTCCGGATTGACTTGGGCCTTCGAGATGGAGGCCGCGAGATTGCCGACCTGCAACTGCAATTGCCTGCTGACAAAGCTGCCGCGGTCGCAGGCTCGGTCCGCTTTGATCAGCTGGAATTAACGACGTTTACACCGTTAATGCCGACACTTTCCACTCTGTTGGGCGAGGTGACGGGCGAGCTTTCCCTATCGGGAACAATAGACAAACCGATGGGTGCAGGAAGCCTGACGCTGTCAAACGGGCGTTTGGTTATGGCGGATAATCCCACTGAAATCGATCGCTTGAATCTGGCCTTTGACGTACTCGGTGATAGGGCAGAGGTGCAGGGAACTGGCTTGCTTGGCGGCGGTGAAATCACGCTTTCCGGTGAGGTAACAACGCGCCCAGATCTGAGCATGGTGCTGTCGTTGGACGGTCATAAAAGTACTATTTTGTATCCACCATCTACTGAATTGCAGGTCTCGGAGAGCATTCAGCTGCGCCTGAGCAGTGATCTTGTCGCTATTGCAGGTGAGGTCACGGTGCATAAAGGTTCGGTCCAAATCGAGGAGGTGCCTCAAGGCAGTGTTGCAATCTCGGCTTCAGTTGTAGAGGTTGATTACGCCGGATATGTAATTCGCGAAGTGCTGCCGTTCGAAATCGGTATGGACCTGAAGATCAATATAGAGGACAAACTGAGAGTGTCGAGTAGCGTATTTAAAACTACTTTGGGTGGAGACCTTAATGCAAAACAGCGACCGGGGCACCCATTGGAACTGTTTGGAAATTTACGTACTTTCGGGGGCGAGGTCTATGCCTATCAAAGCCATCTGAAAATTAAACGTGGCACTCTTAACTTTTCTGGTCCTCCTGGCAACCCCACTCTTGACCTGCGCGCTGAGCGCAAAATCACTGCAGGAAATATTACCGTAGGTGCGCAGGTGCAGGGGCCGCTAGGGGAAGACCTCGAGTTAACGATATACTCCGATCCGATGATGTCCCAACCCAATGCCGTGTCGTATTTGCTCCGAGGTAGGGCCATGGACGCGGGCGCCGGCAGTGATGGCGCTGCTTTGGCCTTATCCTTGGCCAGTGGTGTGGTGAACAGATCCTCACTCGTCTCAGAGCTCAACAGTATTCCAGGCGTCAATAATATTGCGTTTGGCGCGGAAGGGACAGACAACGATACTGCAGCGACGATCAGTGGTTATATCGGTAACAGGCTATATCTCTCGTACGGTATTGGTTTTTACGAGCCTATTAATGTTCTCACCGCTCGATTTTATTTGCGCTCTCGAATTTGGTTAGAAGTAGTCAGTAGCCTTGAAAATTCATTCGATCTCTATTACTCGTTCGATATCGATTAGCGCAGCATGAGGCGGGTACTAGTTGTCGTATTAATGTCGGAAAATACCGCCATTTAATGTTTTGGAGTATGGTGATATGGGCGAAGAGGTGTGATGGGTATCCCCGCTAATGGCGAGCAGTCGATGTGTTCAGGAGTGCACCATTTCCAAATTAGCCGGCTCAATTCGCGCTGTGAATCGCAGCGCAACCTGCAGAGGTTCTTTGATCCTGTAGATGTGAATACTGTATATGGAGTGATCTGATGGATCCATTGTCGCAAGGTGTTTTAGGCGCCGCATTGCCGCAAGCAAGTGTCTCTGGGCGATACGCAGTCAGTGCTGGATTGCTTGGGTTTTTGTCCGGGCTAGCGGCAGATCTTGACGTACTGATTCGGTCGTCGACAGACCCACTATTGTTTCTTGAGTATCATCGGCAATTTACGCACTCATTGATATTTATTCCTTTCGGTGGG
>PKCY01000102.1 GCA_002862985.1 Haliea sp. | reverse complement strand
AGAGCACGGCGGTTGCGATGATTTTTCGCGCCTGGGGCAACAGTATGCGTCGGGGAATTCTGTTCTTACAGGGTCGTGCCACAGATCCACTGGCCACGCCCATCGTGGTTACACCTCAGAAGTAGCAATGCGCTTGCGCATGGTTCGCGGCTTGTTGTGCCTGATTCAGTGTTCAGCCTGCCGCTATGATATTGGGGTTGGAGGTGGCGCTGCTGGGACCTTCCTTGTTGCGAATGGCATCGGCTATGCGAAACATGGGAACTTTGAGCATATCAACCAGTTGCTCGCTGGCACCGGTTTGCACGAGGGCTTTGTCCATGCAAAGTAGCCATTGGTCGCGCTCTTCGGGGCCGATGTGAAAGGGCTCGTGGGGTGTGGTCATGCAGACGGTACCGTATTTGTCTGCATATAATGGCGGTCCTCCCATCCAGCCGATCAGGTATTCCGCCAGTTTTGCTTTCATTGGAGAGAGGTTGGTGGCGTGCATTGCGCGCAGCCCGGAAGCTTCGGGCAGCGTGTCCATGATCTCATAAAAGGTACTGGCGAGCGTGCGGATACCTTCCTCGCCCAGGATCTGGTAGGGAGTTTGGGGTGTGTCGCTCATGGAGGTGGGTCCTCAGTTAACGCTGCGCGCAGCTTCGTAAGGGCGCCATTATAGTGGACGGGTGCGGTACATTGTAAGCGCAGCAAAAATTGCAATATTCTCGTCTGTTGGTCCATGCCCTCTGTTAAAGGTACTGCTATGAACAATAAGCCCGAGCCCTTCTCCGTGAGAGGAAGAATCCGCAGTGCCCTGTGTGCTCTACAGGGTATTTCCGAGCTGGTCAAAAGCCAGCACAACACATGGGTACATGCAGTAGCAACCGTCGGTGTTACTGCTGCTGGGTTAGTGTTCGGTGTGACAGTCATCGAATGGTGCGTTCTTGTATTAGTGATCACTGCAGTGTGGGTAGTAGAAGCCATAAATACGGCTTTTGAGTTTCTGTGTGACGCTGTATCCCCCGAATTTCATCCTTTGGTAAAAAAATCAAAAGATATTGCGGCAGGAGCGGTTCTTCTGTCCGCTACCGGGGCGGCCATCATTGGCTTGATGGTTTTTTTACCGTACTTTTTGGCCGTTTCTTGATCGGGCCAACGCCTTGTTATCGCTGCTGTATTCGCGCGGTATGTCCTTGTATTGGCCGGTCATTGAACAACGGCGTGCTTGACAGCATTTCCTCTGCTAGAATTCCCAGTCCCTGGTACCGCGCCCTGGTGCTATAGGCCGTTTGAGCTACCCCAACGAATCGATACAGGACAACGATTATGAGTCTTGCCGACAGTGTATTGGCCGTCAATGACGATCTCCCCATTCGCACCGATGCCCCTGTGCACAGTGGTAAAGTGCGCTCCGTTTACTGGCTGACCGAGACCGACAGCGCTCGGCTGGTGGCTGAGCGTGGCTACGATGTGGCGGCGGATGCGCCCTTAGCCGTTATGGTGATATCAGATCGACTTTCGGCTTTTGAATGCATCTGGCACGCTGAAGATGGACTGCGGGGTGTGCCCGGCAAAGGCGCAGCTCTCAATGCCATCTCCAATCACTGGTTCCGGTTGTTCAAGGAGCGAGGATTAGCACAAAGCCATATTTTGGAGATACCCCATCCGCTGGTCTGGATTGTGCAAAAGGCACGGCCCGTGATGATCGAGGCCATCGCTCGGCAGTATATTACGGGCTCCATGTGGCGTGCCTATGACAAGGGCGAGCGAGAATTCTGTGGCATTACCATTCCCGATGGGTTGCAACGGGACCAGAAGCTGCCGGACTTGTTGATTACGCCCTCTAGTAAGGGAATTTTAGAAGGCATTCCCGGCGTCCCGGCGGTTGATGATGTGAATATCACGCGCACGGATATCGAGAAGAATTTCGCCGCGTTTAACTTTCGCAATCCTGCAGATATTGGTCTCTATGAGAAACTGTTGGGCGAAGGCTTTGATGTTATCAGCAGTGAATTGGGTAAGCTTGACCAGGTTTTTGTGGATACTAAATTTGAGTTTGGTTACGTCACAGACAGTGCGGGCAATGACAATTTGATCTATATGGACGAAGTGGGTACCCCCGACTCCTCGCGAATATGGGATGGTGCAGCGCTGCGTGAGGGCAAAGTGGTAGAAAACTCCAAGGAGGGATTCAGGCAGTTGCTTCTTGCGCATTTCCCGGACTCTGACATATTGCTAAACAAGGGTCGTATGACGGAGCGGCTGGCACTGGCCCAGGACAATGCACTACCCCTTGCGATGATGATGAGTGTTTCGGAAACCTATGTGGGTATAGCGGAAAAAATTACCGGTGGGAGCCTCCCTCAATCGGATAATCCCAAAGCAGAAATAATTGACATACTGCGCAGTGACTATGCTCTGGTTGACTGAGGTCGCTGTTGCTTTCTGACCCCTGGTTCTACCTCGCTAGTGTGCCTGCGGTGCTCCTCTTTGGTATTGCCAAAGGTGGCTTTGGTGGGGCCATCGCAATTATTTCGGTGCC
>PKCY01000251.1 GCA_002862985.1 Haliea sp. | reverse complement strand
TACGACACTTGCAGCATTTGCGCCGTTGATGTTCTGGCCAGGAGTGTCGGGTCAGTTTATGCGCTATCTACCGGTCACCGTGTTTAGTGTTTTGCTGGGTTCTTTGCTCTATGCCTTGTTGTTTGGCCCGGTACTAGGAACCTTATTTGGCAGGCCCAGCGGGCACAGCAAGAAGTCTGCAAAAATGGTGCATGTGTTAGAGACGGGGGATCCAACGCAGCTAGCCACTGTGACGGGTAGTTATGCCAGATTTCTTAGCAGAGTATGCGCAAATCCGCTGCGCACATTGAGCGTGATATTTTTGATGCTGGTAGCGTCTTTCTGGGCCTACGGTAAGTTTGGCGTTGGCACTATTTTCTTCACGGATGGCGAGGCCCAGTATCTTCAGGTATCAGTGCTTGGCAGAGGAAACTTTTCGGCCGATGAGGTTAACCAACTGGTTTGGGAGGCCGAGAGTGAAATACTGCAAATAAAGGGCATACGATCCGTCAACGCTAGCACCATTCTGCCGGGAAATAATCGTTCGGGGGGCATCTCAAGCAGCAGCTCAGATCGTATCGGCGTTATTTTTCTTGAACTGCTAGCGGAGAGTGATCGTGAAATAAAAGCTGATGATATCGAGTTAGAGATTAGGCGGGCCGTTGCTATGCTACCGGGTATTGCGGTTGAAATTTTGCCGCTGGAGATGGGCCCGCCCGTGGGGAAACCCATTCAGATAGAACTGGCGTCGCGCGACCGTACGTTACTGGAGCCGGCAATGGCGCGGATTCGGGCCTATATGGATACACTGCCTGAGTTGTTATACATCGACGATACGGCTGCTCTGCCAACTATTGAGTGGCGTATAGCAGTAGATCGAGCGCAGGCTGGCATTTATGGTGCCGATGTGTCGTCGGCAGGCATCGCAGTTCAGCTTGTAACTAATGGTGTAAAAATAGGCGAATATCGGCCGGACGGCGCCGATGATGCGGTTGATATTCGAATCCGCTATCCTGAGCATGAACGCGGTATCAAAGCGCTCGACACAATGCGTGTTAGTACAGCGCAGGGTTTGATTCCAATGTCTAACTTTGTCCAAATGAAGCCTGGTCCCGGTCTTGATACCCTGGAGCGTATTGATTCTGTGCCTGTTGAACGGATAAGGGCCGATGTGGTGTCGGGTGTGTTGGCAGATACTATGGTCAAAAAAATTGACGCGTGGTTATCGCAGCAGGAATTCGATCCCAACCTTGAAGTACGTTTTCGGGGTGCGAACGAAGAGCAGGCTCAATCTCTGGATTTTATAGGAGTCGCTTTTTCTTTGTCGCTGATCCTAATGTTTGTGTTGCTGGTGACGCAATTTAACAGTTTTTATCAGAGCGGATTAATTTTGCTTTCAGTGATCATGTCGACGGCCGGTGTTGTTCTGGGCTTGCTGATTTTGGGTAACCCATTTAGCGCACTGTTAACGGGCGTGGGAGTCGTTGCGTTGGCCGGTATCGTTGTGAACAATAATATTGTGCTTATTGATACCTTTAATCGCTTGCGTGTGATGCATCCGGAGTTAGATGTTCGCTCGGTCATCGTGCGTGCAACATCGAGGCGGCTGCGGCCGGTGATGCTCACCACCGTAACCACCGTTTTTGGTTTACTGCCATTGGCTGCCGGCCTATCGATTGATTTAATTAATCGCACGATTACCGCGGATGGCCAGATGGCAATGTTCTGGGCACCCCTGTCTCAGGCCATAGTGTTTGGCCTGTCCTTTGCGACTATTTTGACGCTGATCGCAACGCCGGCCTTGCTGGCTTTACCCACCGCCGTGCGAGAGAAATACCATGCTTACCGTGAAAAAAGTAACCGAGTCGATGTCTAGGGATTAGGTAGCACACTAAAAGCAAAGAGTTTCGGTATCGCAGTAACCTTGGCTACAGCATCGCTGTTGGACCCTAACACGTGAATAGTTGATAGTGTGAACCTACTGATATCGCAGTCACAGGAGGCAGTATGTCTGGGTTAGATAAAGTCGTAGGCAGCTATGAAGAAGCGCTGGCGGGTTTGGAAGACAACATGACCATTGTTGCAGGAGGGTTTGGCCTTTGCGGTATCCCGGAGAATCTGATCAAAGAGATCAAACGCAGGGGCGTCAGAGGTCTCACTGTGGCGTCCAATAATGCCGGTGTCGACGGAAAGGGCCTCGGCCTGCTGTTGGAAGACAAGCAGATCAGCAAAATGATTGCCTCTTACGTCGGAGAAAACGCATTATTCGAACAGCAGATGATGAGTGGAGACCTAGAGGTTGAGCTTACGCCGCAGGGTACGCTAGCGGAAAAAATGCGGGCAGGCGGTGCCGGGATTCCTGCGTTCTTCACCGCGACGGGCTATGGGACACCGGTGGCTGAGGGCAAGGAAACACGTAAATTCGCCGGTCGACAGTATATTCTCGAGGAAGCCATCGTCGGTGATTTTTCGATCGCCAAGGCCTGGAAGGCTGATCGCTATGGCAACCTGATATTCCGCAAGACCGCGCGCAACTTCAACCC
>PKCY01000128.1 GCA_002862985.1 Haliea sp. | reverse complement strand
CGACTGGGAGCCAACAAGGCTGTCGACAATGTTACTTTCAGTGTCGAGTCCGGAAAAATCACAGCCATTATTGGCGAATCCGGCTCAGGAAAATCAGTGGCCTGCTGTAGCCTGTTAGGACTTATCCCATCACCTCCGGGGCTTATTGAGGGTGGCCGCGCACTGTTTGACGGTAAGGACCTGTTAAAACTCAACGAAGCCCAACTGCGAAAAATTCGTGGCCGCGATATCGCCATGGTGTTTCAAGATCCAATGACTTGCCTCAACCCCTACATGACTATTGGTGATCAGCTGACGGAGTCACTGCGTTATCATCAAAAAATCCGGCGAGCCGAAGCGCGCCGGCGCGCAATAGAACTGCTAAAAGAAGTTGGCATTCGAGAACCCGCCTCTACCATCGATAGCTACCCGCACCAGTTTTCTGGTGGGATGCGCCAGCGTGTGATGATTGCCATGGCGTTAATCAACGAGCCAAAGCTGTTAATCGCCGACGAGCCGACCACGGCTTTAGATGTCACCATACAGGCACAAATTCTTCAGCTGCTTGCGGAACTCCAAAAGCGGCGCGACATTGGCATTCTCTTTATCAGTCACGATCTGGCCGTGATCGCCGACATCGCTGATCAGATCGTCGTCATGCAAGAGGGCAAGGTGGTGGAGACGGGAACCCGGTCAGAAATTTTTCATAATGCGCAACACCCCTACACTCAAAGGCTATTAGCGGCAATTCCAACAGGCGGCAAAGAAATCGCATTGCCTGAATCAGAATCGTTAATTCAAATTCGGGATTTATGTACTTGGTTTCAACACAGTAATACGCCGGTAAAGGCGGTCAACGGTGTCAATTTCGATATCTATCGCGGTGAAGTTCTGGGACTAGTGGGAGAATCAGGCAGTGGGAAATCAACTATCGGCCGCTCAATTTTACGGCTGGTAAGCGCTACCTCCGGCCAGATCATCTTTGATGGGTTAGACGTCACAGCGTTACGTCCTCATGAGCTTAAAAAACTGCGACGCAGAATGCAGTTCATTTTTCAGGATCCGTTCGCCTCGCTCAATCCCCGTATGACTGTGTATGAGACGCTGTCTGAACCACTTTTACTCCATGGTATCGAAAATCGAAGTACCGTCGCGGCCAGTGTGCTGCGCTTGATGGACAACGTAGGGCTTGCCCGTGGCTTCGCACGCAAGTACCCCCACGAATTTTCCGGCGGTCAGCGTCAGCGTATCGCAATCGGCCGCGCCTTAGCCACACGTCCGGAATTTATAGTGGCCGACGAGCCGGTTTCAGCGTTAGACGTTACCATTCAGGCGCAGATACTAGAACTCATGCGAGAACTAGGACGAGAGTACGGGCTAACCATGCTCTTTATCTCGCATGACTTGGCCGTAGTGCGTCAACTGGCCGACCGCATTATAGTGCTGCAAGCCGGAAAAGTGGTTGAGCAAGCCAGTACCCGAGATTTGTTCGCACAGCCACAGAAGGCGTACACTCGCCAATTATTACAGTCAATTCCTGGCCGCGGCCTATTGAAAGGTGATGTTGCTGGTGGCTGATTGTACTGATTACGCCGGCTGCAACAGAAGTAAGGTCAGCTGACATGACTAAAGATAAATCTGCACAAAGAAGATGCGATTCCTACAGAGGAGCTCTATGCTAGATATCGTTGCCAACTCACCCACCGCAGTCGACCCGGTCGTGCATGCCATCCAACAGTCGGTTGCCCCGGCTTTCTTGCTGACCGGAATCGGTGCATTGCTGTCCGTCCTGACCAATCGACTTGCGCGCGTTGTCGATCGCTTTCGCGCACTCAATACTAAGCACAATGAAAAAAATCTCGGCTTCCGCTCAGAAATCCTGACTTTGGGTCGACGCGCACGATTCATTCATTGGGCTATTAGCTGCTGCACCGTGGCTGCATTACTAATTTGTATCGTTATCGCCGCATTATTTATTGGGTCAACGGCCGATGCTGCTACGTCTGATGCGATTGCGGTTTTATTTATTACCGCGATGTTTGGCGTGATCTCCGGGCTTTTATGCTTTCTGGCCGAGATCTCTTTGGCCACTGGAGTGATTGACGTGCCGACCGAAGACTAGGTTTTAGTCGATTGCGGGTATTTGACGAACAATTCTGCCGGAGGATAATACAACATCCAGAAGTATCGATTCTTATACTCTAAACAGACAACTTTAATTCAGTCAGCATACGCTATCACCTATACTTGAGTATGGTGACACTGGCCCGGCATTGTGACCTTGTTAGAGAGTAATTGAGAACGCGAGTCGGCCACACCAACCCTCTTTGGAGACGAGACGTTCATGAGTTATAACTACGATCCTGAATTGGCATCCCTGCTGGAGTTTTTACCGGATGTCTCATTGGGCATCAGCGAGCCCGTTAAAGCACGTGCCGGTTTTCTGGAGTTAGTCGCACAGCTTAACGCGAGCGTCGATCAACAGGGCGTTGTGGTCGATAACCGCACTATTATCGGTCCGGCTGGCGCGCCAGATGTGAGCATA
>PKCY01000007.1 GCA_002862985.1 Haliea sp. | reverse complement strand
ATTACAGCCGAGACACTGGAGGAAGTACTGCAGGCATCGCTACGCCGTTTTGACAAGGGCGGTGACGCATTTTACGACCAAATCAGTGCACTTCATAAGGCCGTCAGGGGCAGCTCTCCCGACGCAGCACTATACTGGTTTTGTCGTATGCTGGATGGTGGCTGTGATCCCCTGTATATCGCCAGACGAGTGGTACGCATGGCCAGTGAGGATATCGGCAATGCAGACCCTAGGGCCCTCACTCTATCGCTAGAGGCATGGCAGGTACAGGAGCGCCTGGGCAGTCCCGAGGGAGAGCTAGCCATCGCTCAGGCAGTCGTCTACCTGGCGTGCGCAGCCAAAAGCAATGCCGTATACAGCGCCTACAATGCAGCCCGCGCTGAAGTGCTTAAGGGGCACAGTGAGGAGGTGCCACTGCATCTTCGTAACGCACCCACCGCGCTAATGAAAGAGTTGGAACATGGTCTGGAATACCGGTACGCCCATGATGAGGAAGATGCCTATGCTGCGGGTGAAAACTATTTCCCCAAAGCCTTGCATGATCGACAGTACTATTTCCCTGTGGATCGAGGCCTCGAAGGAAAAATCCGCGAGAAGCTTAAAGGTCTGCGTGGAAGGGATAAAACCAGTACAATACGCCGCTACGATTGAGCCGGTCGACTGCAACTATGAAATACCTGTTGTTCATCGCGTTTGGGGGAGCTTTCGGAGCTGTCTCCCGGTATTTACTTACAAGCTGGGTGGCCGGCCTCGGGGAAGGCAAGCTGCCTCTGGGAACACTGCCTCTGGGAACACTGCTAGTCAATATGCTGGGCTCTTTTGCCATCGGTATTTTTTTCGTTTTGTTGGTTGAACGGCAGTTATTCCATCCCGATTGGCACGGCATGCTAACAGTAGGGTTCCTAGGAGCATTCACTACTTTCTCTGCCTTTTCCCTGGAAACTGTTGGCCTGCTCGAAGCAGGCCAATACGTTTATGCCGTCGCGTATATGCTTGGCAGTGCCATCTTGTGCGTATTGATGGCGGGTATTGCCATACAACTGACCCGCGCGGTGCTATAAGCGATTGCAGGCGGCTGCTTTTTTATTAACCTTGTTTACGGGAACGATTAGAATGTTGGATATCAAGGCCGTCAGGCAAGACCCGCAGGCCATCGCGACAGCGCTGGCGGTCCGTGGCTTTACCTTCGATGTAGAGCACTTCGTCGCGCTTGATGCCCGCAGGAAACAAGCTGATGTAGAGAGCCAGGGCCTGCTGGCGGAACGCAAAACTACTTCCAAGAAAATCGGGGCTCTGGTAGGACAGGGTGTCAGTGTTGACGATGCCAAAATCCAGGTCGACGAAACTTTGCAAAAAATTGCAATCCAGCTAGACGCCCTTACTGAAGAGGCTAAATTAGCGCAGGGGGAGCTAGAAGCATTGCTGCTTGCAACGCCGAATGTGCCCGCGTCCGAAGTGCCACCTGGGAACAGCGAAGACGATAACCTTGAAGTATTGCGCTGGGGCGAGCATCCGACCTTTGCATTTGCGGTTAAGGACCACGTGGAGCTGGGTGAAAGCCTGGGCAAGCTCGATAGCGAAACAGCGGTCAAGATAACCGGTTCGCGATTTACGGTGATGTACGGTGATCTGGCGAGGCTGCATCGAGCCTTAATTCAATTCATGCTGAATCTACACACGCAGGAGCACGGTTATGCGGAGGTCTATGTCCCTTACATTGTGAACCGCGAGTCGTTGATTGGAACAGGCCAGCTGCCAAAATTTGAGGAGGACCTATTTAAATTACGATCGGAGCAGGATCTTTACTTAATTCCTACTGCAGAGGTACCGGTCACCAATATAGCTCGAAACAGACTGTTTGAAGACGCCGAGCTGGGTGAGGGCGGGCTCCGGTTTGCCTGCCACACGCCGTGTTTTCGCAGTGAAGCGGGCAGCTATGGCCGAGATACTAGAGGCATGATCCGTCAGCACCAGTTTGAGAAAGTCGAGCTTGTGCAACTTGTGCGTGCACAGCAGTCCGCCGCCGCGCTCGAGCAACTAACGGGTCACGCCGAAAAGGTGTTACAGCTACTTCGCTTGCCCTATCGCAAGGTTGTTCTCTGTGGCGGTGATCTGAGTTTTACTGCGCGCATGACTTACGACCTGGAGGTCTGGTTACCCGCCCAGAACACCTACCGGGAAATATCCTCCTGCAGCGGTTTTGGAGACTACCAGGCGAGGCGCATGCAGGCACGGTGGCGCAATCCAGATACCGGAAAACCGGAGTTGCTGCACACAGTCAATGGCTCCGGTCTTGCAGTGGGACGAACACTGGTCGCGATTATGGAAAATAATCAAAGAGCGGACGGCAGCATTGCTGTTCCGGAAGTGCTGCAGCCCTATATGGGTGGTGCTTCCGAGCTTGCGGTGTAGTCATTGCAGTTTCTACCTGTATGCCTGAACCTGATCGACGCCCCCGTGGTATTGGTAGGCGGCGGTACGGTAGGCACACGTAAGGCGAGGCTATTGCTAAGCGCCGGGGCAAATCT
>PKCY01000144.1 GCA_002862985.1 Haliea sp. | reverse complement strand
CCATTAGCTTTACAGAAGTTGTGCGAATTATAGTAATTGTGTACCTGTCTACGATGGAATAATCGACTAACGTTCCGACAAAGTCAAAAATTATAATAGGAATCATGCTCGCCCGCTGACTCCAATCAAACAATGCACCCTGCAGCAGTTGACTAGTAGCGAGTTACGGCTGCCATACCGTGTTGTGAGTTTTTAGTTAAGCATATTTATCAAAGCTTCAGCGACGGCAGACGATGAGGCTGGGTTCTGGCCTGTAATAATCAAGCCGTCTACAATTGCGCACGAATTCCAGTCTTCCGTCTTTTGGTAATAGCCACCGAGCTCAACAAGCTGATCTTCAACCAAATAGGGAACCACGTTCGTCAAATCTACAGCTGCTTCCTCTGTGTTGCTGAACCCGGTGACTTTTTTACCCTTTACCAAGGGGTCTCCATTTTGATCTTTAGCTTGTAACAATACGGCTGGCGCATGACAAACGGTCGCCACCGGTTTGCCCTCAGCAATGAATGCTTCAATGAGAGCAATTGAATCCTTATCATCATATAGATCCCATAATGGACCGTGGCCGCCGGGATAAAATACCGCATCGAAGTCTTCAACTTTCATCGCATTCAGTTTGACGGTGTTAGCCAATTGATTTTGCGCCACACTGTCACCGTCAAATCGGCGCGTATCATCTGTCTGAAAGTCAGGCTCGTGGCTTTTAGGATCAAGTGGCGGTTGTCCACCGAGCGGGGAAGCAAGAGTTACTAATGCACCTGCATCTTTAAGTCGATAAAAAGGGCTAGCCAGTTCTTCTAACCAAAATCCGGTCTTTTCACCGGTATCTCCAAGTTCATTATGTGAGGTCAAAACGATTAAAATATTCATGGTTGCTACTCTTTAAAAAACGAATTCATAAAAGTATTGATGAATCATGACAGGTAGCGCGCAGCGGACGCTATCAGATTTTATTGCTGCAAAGCACTGTCACGGCTGTTGCTCTGCCTGGCCTTGTTATCTCCTTGCCTGCAGCTTTTTCCATGCCCTATGGTACTTGGCGACGCGCGCAAGGTCTTCTTCTCCAATCGATTCTAACCGCAATACATTGATATTATCTTCGATATCTGCAATTTTAATTTTTGAAGCAAGTTCATTTTCACTAACACGGCCGACAAACTGGTCGTAACTTTCACCGTCATTTTTTGATAGAAGTTGCACCGCCTCAACAACGGCCAAAGGGATTCCTTCTTCACGCAAATCATCGCGCGTGAAATGTGAATCTTCGATCACATCATGCAGTAACGCAACGGCCATTTCTTCCTCTGTTTCCATCTTAGCCATTATCCTAAGCGGATGAAGAATGTAGTTTTACCGGCTTTATCCTTTTTTCCACAATAGGCTTTCAAGGCTATTTCAATGGATTTTTCAATTATATCCATACGTCCTCGTGGTTGTTGACTGCCGGCAACTCAGGCGAAGCACCCAGTGCTGACTCCGGCAGGCGTAGGGTGCTGTGTCTTGTCATGTTAACTATAGCGTTCTCGCATCATAAGCCCAGTGCAATAACGCCTGTCGTTGCTTTTTGCGGCATTGAAAATCATAGGGTTCACAGTACTTTTTTATTGCACCTGCATGACGCCTAAATGCCCTCCAACGTTTTATTTGGCGCTGGTCCTCTTCGGGCGTGCGTCTACCGACAAAATACCTGCAATACCATTGAAACCAACCTCTCGGGTCTTGAGGATGAATCCACCCCTTTTTCACCCACTCACTTAATGGCTGCGAAGCATTTACTGAGAAATAGTTGAGCTTCTCGTTTTTTATATCACTAAGCTTTGCACGCACAAACCAATCATTTGGGAATTCTAGTTTGCAGTCGTTCAAATACTTGCCGCCAAAAACACCGAGCTCAAGCATTTCTTTAGGCGTTAACTCTGGCATAAATTGAGGATCGAAATTCTTGCCCATAGCCTCAATGCGTTGGTATGCGTAATCGTTTTGCATCTTATCATTTACAGAGACAGTTTTCATGACCACCTAATTATCACTTATAAATAACGCCGCCGGCACAGGCGAGGAG
This sequence comes from Haliea sp., assembly GCA_002862985.1. Taxonomy (GTDB): domain Bacteria; phylum Pseudomonadota; class Gammaproteobacteria; order Pseudomonadales; family Halieaceae; genus Marimicrobium. The sequence continues at coordinate 478 of PKCY01000144.1, read as the reverse complement.
AGCGTAATGCAACAAGTCTTGCACACGCAGTGTGAGGTCTCCCCAGCTTTTTAAAAGCCCTCTACCCACGGATCGCATACCGACTTACCCTTGGCAAAACGATAAAAGATACAAATAAGAATAATCCGATATCACAGATAAACGATATTTTATGATAGCCAAGATCAGCCAATAGAAATTTCGCTGACAGGGATAGCGTCCAATAGAGGACGATACACACGGCAATGGAGCGCATGAAGCTAGTGGCCTGAAGCTGTGCACCGCAGCCTCGACAAATGAAGCTCTTTTTCAAGCCACCATGCTTATACGGGGCATTACACTGAGGACATCTCATAAGGCCTCTTAACGGCTAGGGTGGTAGGGGGCCACACAGTGGACCGTTCGGACACGACGATAGTTTGCATAGAGAACCACCCCAAGAATGCAGCCAAATACAAAAGACAAGGCTAGCAGATAATCTATGCGAATTGGCAGTGAC
>PKCY01000310.1 GCA_002862985.1 Haliea sp. | reverse complement strand
TAGTCCAGTGTAGGTGAATTACTAGGCCGCAGTAGATCGTGACCTGGTCCTGCCAATCGGTCGGTTGGAGGTAGGCATAGACACAATCTACAGACTGCCCATGCACACCTGATGGGTATGCTTAGTAACCATCAGCACTAGCTTTCCGGCGAGAAAAACAGCTGTCATCTAATTACCTGACTGGGCAGACACGTTACACTCTGCGTCATGGATAAAATCTTTATTTTGTTTCAACACTTGGTGCCGCAGCACCTGTTGTCCCGCTGCACTGGCGCACTCGCTGAATTGCGTAACCCCATTGGGTTGAAGGATTGGGTGATTGCTCAATTCATCCGCCGGTTTAATGTCGATATGACCGAGGCTGCAGAACCTGATCCTACCTGCTATTCGTGTTTCAACGACTTTTTTACCCGACCCTTACGTGAAGACGCGCGCCCACTGGCCGATGCGGATATTCTCTGCCCTGCGGACGGTGCGATCAGCCAGTTGGGGGAAATATCTAACGGCTTATTATTTCAAGCCAAGAGCCGCTATTTTTCTGCGGAAGACTTGCTGGGTGGGGACGAAAAGCGCGCTGCTCAGTTTAATGGTGGGCAGTTTGCGACGATTTATCTGTCACCGAAGGACTATCATCGCGTACATATGCCGGTGGCGGGTCGGCTGACGGCGACTTGTTACATTCCCGGGCGATTGTTTTCAGTCAATGGTGTAACGGCTGATAATGTCGATCGTCTGTTCGCGCGGAATGAACGGCTGGTGTGTTATTTCGACACTGAGTTGGGTCCGATGGCGATGGTTTTGGTGGGGGCGATGGTGGTTGCGGGCATTGAAACGGTCTGGGCGGGGCGTGTGGCGCCGCCGCCGCGACGACCTGTGACGGTGGATTACCAGAGCTTGCCGGTGCCGGTTGAGCTTGCCAAAGGTGAGGAGATGGGGCGCTTTTGTTTGGGCTCTACGGTTATTTTGTTGTTTCCTGAGGGCGCTGTCACTCTTGATGATGCTTATCAGCCTGGGAGTGATACTCGTATGGGAGAGCAGTTCGGTTCGAGCCAGTAGAGCTGATCGACGTTTTGTCAGCGGGTTGCGAAAAGAGGCGTGACACAGCATCGATCTCTAGCAGTGCGAGTTCCAAGATGGAAGACACCTGTAGGAGTGGAGGTCTTGCGGCCGTTCACGCCGTCTTAAAACCCGCAAGGCCGGCTTACTACGCGCGATCCAAGTTACCCGTCTTCCAGGCTCGCAACTATTCGCCGATAACTGTCGAGCCGTCTTTCGTTAACGGCCCCAGACTCAGCAGCCGCAAGAATCGCACACCCCGGCTCATGCTCATGCTGACAATCGCGAAATTTACAAGTCCCCAGCAAAGGAAGAAACTCCCGAAAACCCTGCTCCACCTGCTCCTTACTCATATGCCACAACCCAAATTCCCGGATACCCGGAGAGTCAATGAGCGTGCCACCACAGGTGAGGTGAAGTAGCTGGGCCGTGGTAGTGGTGTGGGTTCCCTTCTGGGTACTTTCCGACAGCGCACCCACGCGAATATCCGCATCCGGCAGCAGCGCATTCACCAGCGAGGATTTACCCACACCTGACTGCCCTACGAAAACGCTGGTTCGTTCGCGCAACGTATCGTGCAGTTCCGCCATACCGCTGTCTTTGATGGAGGTGTGCAACACGCGATACCCCAGCGTCGGATAAATGGAGAGAAGTTCATCCATAGCCAACTGCAGTTCAGCGTCAGCCGTGAGCAAGTCCATTTTATTTAGCAAAATGACCGGCTCGATCTCCACCGCTTGTGCCGCCACCAGATAGCGATCAATCAGGTTGGCGTGTGGTTCTGGCAGCGGCGCGATCACCAGCAGTATCTGGTCGATATTGGCAGCGACAGGCTTCAGCTTGCCATAGGGATCAGGACGGGACAGCACGCTGTGACGGTCCTGCTGTGCTACCACCACGCCCATGGGGTCGCCCTCGCACCAGACAACTTTATCCCCCGTTACCAAACCTTCGAGATTCGCTCGAAGGTGGCAGCGTTGGCTTTCTCCCGGAGCTGATTCCACCGCCACCTGCGTGCCATAGTGTGCAACCACGAGTCCTTCTTGCTCAGGCCCCAGTTCACCGGCGGTGAGGGCCGCTTGCGTATCGGTATCGCGCCGCGCCGCTCGCTTGGCGCGCTCGTCCTGAATTTTTTCAATGCGCCAAGTCTGTTGCCGGCTTAGCTTGCGTTTACTCATGCGCCCATTATTGGGTGATGGGCTTGGTCTGTCGAGGCAATTTGTTACACTGCCATTTCTTCTCAGAGCCCAGGAAATACCGCCAATGCAGAATGCCGACAACCTCATCTGGGTCGATATGGAGATGACGGGTTTGGACCCCGATCAAGATGTAGTGATTGAGATCGCCACCATAGTCACCGATACCGAACTCAATACGCTGGCTGAGGGGCCGGTCATCGCATTGCATCAGGCTGACGCCAGGCTAGATGGCATGGATGAGTGGAATACCTCTCATCACACCAGTTCCGGACTGGTCGATAGGGTAAAGGCTAGTGAGTATGA
>PKCY01000326.1 GCA_002862985.1 Haliea sp. | reverse complement strand
CAATTTATCAACCAGTTCATCCACATCCGCTACCTTAATTCCCGCCTTACGCTCCGCCGGAGGCTCCACTTTGACCTGCGTCAAATGAGAAGTCACTGCGACACCCAGATCATCGGGTGTATACACGTCAAGCTGCTTCTTTTTAGCTTTCATTATATTGGGAAGTGACGCATATCGCGGCTCGTTGAGACGCAAATCTGTCGTCACAATAGCAGGCAATGTAAGCCGAACAGTCTGCAGACCGCCGTCAATTTCGCGCGTCACATTAACGTGACCGTCTTCGACAACGACCTCAGAAGCGAATGTGCCCTGACCCATATTTGCCAAAGCGCCCAGCATCTGCCCGGTCTGGTTGTTGTCGCCATCGATCGACTGCTTACCCAGGATAACCAGTTGGGGCTGTTCTTTATCGATAACGCCCTTGAGTAATTTTGCGACCACCAACGGCTCTACACTGCCATCAGTTTCAACCTGTATACCTCGGTCGGCTCCCAGAGCTAAAGACGTCCGAATTTGCTCCTGACAACTCTTGTCTCCGACAGAAACGGCAATCACTTCCGTTGCAATGCCAGCTTCTTTGAGGCGGACAGCTTCTTCGACAGCAATTTCGCAAAAGGGGTTGATGGCCATTTTGACGTTATTTAGATCAACGTCGCTACCATCGGCTTTAGCGCGAACTTTGACGTTGTAGTCAACAACACGCTTAACGGCAACAAGAACCTTCATGGATTCTCCATAGACTTTTCAAGTGGATTTAACTGGCTGCAGCAGCGGATTGCCGCTGCACGCCGGTAAACTAGGCGGAGTATGTTGCCCACAATTGAGCGCCGGGTCAATAGTCAGTGGAGCCAGAGCGCTTGGCCAACTTGGCCCCTCCGGCAATTTTCGTCATTCACCGAATTTATAGTTTTTATTCGTTGAAAATTATATACTTGCGTCTTTTCCAGTGACTTGGGTGAGACATCGCCCACCAACCAAAGCAAGAGGGAATCGCAGTGGAACGTGAATCGATGGAGTTCGATGTTGTGATTGTCGGCGCGGGCCCTGCGGGGCTGTCTGCGGCCTGTCGCATCATGCAACTAGCGCAGGAAAAAGCGCAGGAAGTCACTGTCTGTGTTGTCGAAAAGGGCTCAGAGGTTGGCGCCCACATCCTTTCGGGTGCAGTCCTTGAGCCACACACTATGCACGAGCTCTTCCCCAACTGGAAGGAAATGGGGGCACCGCTAAATACCGAAGTCACAGGGGATACATTTTTCTTCTACACGGGCAAAGAATCCGCAATCAAGGTGCCCAGCTTTTTCATACCCAAACCGATGCATAACGAAGGTAATTTCATCGTCTCCATGGGAAATGTTTGCCGTTGGTTGGCAGAACAGGCAGAAGGGCTTGGTGTCGAGGTCTACCCGGGGTTCGCTGCCGCCGAAGTGCTCTATCACGACGATGGCCGAGTTAAAGGCATTGCCACCGGAGACATGGGTATCAGTGAAGCGGGCGAACACAAAGACGGCTATATGCCCGGCATGGAACTGCACGCCAAATACACGCTATTTGCCGAGGGATGCCGGGGCCACCTTGGCAAGCAATTGATCGAGAAGTTCTCTCTGGATGCCGGCCGGGACCCTCAACATTACGGTATTGGCCTCAAAGAGATTTGGGAAATCCCAGCAGAAAAGCACCAGGAAGGCCTTGTGGTGCACAGCCTGGGCTGGCCACTGAGTGACAGCAATTCGTCCGGCGGAGCCTTCTTGTACCATGCTGAGAACAACCAGGTGTATCTCGGGCTGATAGCCGACCTAAATTATTCCAATCCACACATGAGTCCTTTTGACGAGCTTCAACGTTGGAAGCATCACCCCGAAACACTCAAGTATCTTGAGGGGGGTACCCGCATAACTTACGGTGCTCGAGCTCTCGCAAAAGGCGGCCTAAACTCGCTTCCCAAGATGCATTTTCCGGGAGGCCTGCTCATTGGTTGTGATGCAGGCACAATGAATAGCGTTAAGATCAAAGGTAATCATACCGCAATGAAAAGCGGCCTATTGGCCGCCGAGACAGTGGTCGAGGCTTTGATTCTGGGAGAATCAGCGCCTGCGGATTTAGCCGCCTATGCGACCAATATCAAAAACTCCTGGATGCATGACGAACTCTATAAGGCGCGCAATTTCACTGGATGGGTGCATAAATTTGGCACGCTTGTGGGTGCAGGGTTACTGTGGATAGAACAGAACATATTTGGCGGAAAGGTTCCGCTCACATTACACGATACGGTCGCTGATTATGCCGCCCTTAAGCCCGCAGCTGATTGCAAACCAATTGACTACCCCAAACCCGACAACACAATTAGTTTTGATAAGCTGTCCTCCGTATTCCTTTCCAACACTAACCACGAGGAGGATCAACCTTGCCACCTGACCCTCATCGATCCAGATATTCCACTGGAAAGGAACCTGCCGATCTACGACGAACCGGCGCAACGCTATTGCCCCGCAGGTGTCTATGAAATTGTGGAAGATGCGGCGGGTCAAAAATTTCAAATCAACGCTCAGAACTGCGTGCACTGTAAGACGTGCGATATCAAAGATCCGTCACAAAA
>PKCY01000091.1 GCA_002862985.1 Haliea sp. | reverse complement strand
TTCCAACCGATAAAGGACGCTGCCATTTCTGCAAAAAAAACATGCATAACGAAATTGTACAGGAAACTAAACCCAATGCTAAAAAGGAGAAAGTAAGACAGTAGTGCTTCAATAACCTGTTGCTTATGCAGCGGCTTTTGTCTGAGTGAGAGGTCAACAAGGGAACACAATAAACCGACAACGAAAAAAGTCAGTGTAAAGTTACTAATTATAAACGTAATAAAATCTGTCATGATCTAGTTTCTCCATCTATCTGGCGGGTATGTGTGTGACTTTGTAGCGTCGAACGCACTTAGCAGAAGAGCAGCAATAGCTGCGCCCGACGACCGAAGCAAGTTAGCTGGTTGGCCTGGTTAGGTGCCGCTCTCAACTTGAGGCCCCTTTAATTCAACTGTATTCCCCTCCGGGTCTTGTATATAGATTGACGAACAGTACCTTCTGCGCCATAACGCTGCTCGAGAGCGTCCCCGATCACATTGAACTTTGCAAATCGAGTCTCGGTGATACCGCGAAACAGACCTTAAAAATGTCGGGCATTCGGACGGGTCTGCCATTGGTCAAATTTGTGCAAATATAGTCACTGCGTGCGCGCAGTACGGTTTTCTTATCACTGATCCGAATGATTTGAAACCTTCGCTCTGCACGCAAGCGTCCGTCGTTTGATGTTACCCAGTTGGCGATTGCGACGTGGTCACCGGGATAGGCAGCTGCCAGGTAATCAATCTCATGACGAACAGCGGCAAACCCACGATTCAATTCTCGACATTTTTCAGGCGGCATAGCAACCGCCTTGCAATGATCCCACACACATTGATCAAGCCAATTCAGATAGACGCTGTTATTGATATGCCCATACCCATCGGCTTCATCACTTGTCGCAGTGTGTTCGATGATATGTGCTTCTGGGTAATCCCATTCCAACATCGACAACTGACAGCCCCTACAAATAGTTTTTTATTGACTTTTTTTGGCTTCTAAATCGAAGGCAAGCCCTACCAGGTCTGAGAACCCTTGTGGAAAAAGCCTTACTAACAAGTCGATGACCACCGCGTCTTTACCCACTAATTGCCGCTTACGATTTTTGACTAAACCGCCAATAATAATTTCAGCCGCTTTTTCTGGACTTGTTCCCGCTACCTTATCAAATTCTCTAACTTTTTTTCCCTTATCAACGCCACCTTCGATAAAACGCGCATTACGTACAATATTGGTTTTTATTCCGCCAGGATGCACGGAAGTGATATTGACATTGGTATTTCTCAGCTCTTGCATAAAAGTTTGGTTCAAACCTTTTACCGCATGTTTGGCTGCATTGTAGGGTCCATTATTCGGAAAGGGGAAAAAAGCGTTTACACTTGAAATATTGACAATGTTGGCTTCATTTCGTTGTTTTAAATAAGGTAAAAAGGCCTTTGTTCCGTATAAGACCCCGTAAAATACAATATTAAAAACCCAATCAAAGTCTTCATAAGAGATCTCATCTAAACGCGCAGTCGATGCAACGCCCGCATTATTAATTACGACGTCGACATGTCCATGTTTAGCAACAACCTCATCAGCCCATGCATATACACGATCCTTGTTGGCTACATTTACAATATGCGTACTGACTTTTACACTAGTGGCGAGCAATTTTGTCGTTTCTTGAAGGCCATTTTCATCGACATCTGCAAGTGCTAAATGACAACCTTTATCTGCGAGCTGTATGGCCAAGCAACGACCAATGCCCGAAGCCGCCCCCGTCAAAGCTACCACTTTATCCTTCAAATTTTTCATTACTCTCTCCGCAGTATGATTGCAATATTAGCTAGCTACCGCCGCAAGATTAACTTCTTTATCGACTTTTTTTTCAGCCACATTTTCTCCAGCCCGACTGAATTCCATAGCACAGTCGTGCAATGCACCCATCTTTAATGAAAAAAGGTCTAACGGGCCGGTTAAAGCTGATGACAAGAACGCCGTTGTTTAACTCGGTCAACAGTTCTCAGTGTCTGCTTGGTAGCTTTGATTCATAAGTCTCATCTCTTGCTGATATTTTGCATTAGGGTAACCGCACAACACTGCAACGGTGACCCGTTGTCTAGTGTGCAGGTATTTCATCGACGCGCACCCATTCCGCGGTGCGCGTGATAAACCCGACCTTACCCTTGAAGAGCATCTGGTCGGTCTCGGGGAGAGCGATTTCCACGTCCTTGTACTCTTCGATTTTCTCCACATAGATCAGACCATGCCACTCATCTGGTTTGGATTTATCGGCTTGCAGATCTTTCAGTATGGTGCGGCCCACCCGATCAGGAAATTTATCATTACGAACCACAGTACCACCACCCTCCGCCAGTTGGATATCAATCCAAACGGGGGCTTTGACGTGTTTCCAAAAACCGGAAATATCGCCACTCACTGCCAGTGGCGTGAACAGCAAGGCGCCAACAAAAAACGCACTTTTAAGCAGTATCGGCAGTGAATATAACTGCGCCAACGCAGCTTGGCGGGCGATCCTATAGAGACAGCCCTTCGTCATCATGGGCTCCCTATCTTCGTCATTCGATAAGCAACATAAAACGGCAGCAACAGCAGCACTGTTAATAAAAAGACAATAGCTGCGTCCCGGTACCGTAGCAAAATATTGGAAACAAGCT
>PKCY01000187.1 GCA_002862985.1 Haliea sp. | reverse complement strand
ACTATTCGCCTTTCCCTTCGGGCCAGAAAAGACTGCATTATCTTCACTGCCAAAAAATTGGTATTTCGCGTTTTCTGCAACCGTGGCGAGTAAACCCTCTAAATCCAGTGTAGCCTCTGCTTTCATATGAGCTAGTCCCAGCGCAAGATTGCGTTTGCAGATCGGGTCAGTTTCAGTGACCAATCGCTTTTCGGCAAGCGCCCAGTTTTTGCGTGGAACAATTTTCATGGTGTGTGCTTTTTCCTGCACGCAACACTACTATCTCTCGTTATTTATAAAATACGCCATCGAGAAAATCTAGCATAACGTAAAACTCAGGCGAGTGCTGCCTAGCCAAACTAATGATAACTTCCTGATAGATAACGCGATGCCAACAGATAATTCAGGTTCCCTTGAGGCACCTGAGTCCAGCGTGCCTGAGCAACCGGTCAGTCCAAAGCTGCACGTTCATAAAACGGCCGCTGGCGACTTCATTGTGGCAGCAGTTGCTACCGCAAACAGGTAATGGCAACTCATCCAAAGCTCTGCCAACGCTATCCTGCTTGTGGATGCCGTAGACGCCCAGTGAACGTTCTTGCGGTACATCTGATCCAATGTGGCCTCTGCAGACGGTCTTTAACTCATCAACTGTCTATACCGACGGAGAGCTAGTGGCTTGTAGCGGCCTGGTCTATTATGAAAAATAATCGATTGTCGATACTGCGGCTGCAGACGAGCGCCTTTATTGACTATTTTGGAGATGAGTTTTGGCGTTTTTTGATACGCCCCTCTTTCCAGTCGAAAGAAGGTTTCCTGAAAAAACAGTCGGCAACACTAGGTGAATGGGCGACAATACTGCCATTGATGGACAGGATGTCGCATGTCTCTGCAACTAATATCGAGCAGTCGCTATTATCAGCCTACCCAGCATTACCATGGCCATCAATTTGAGCAAAGAGTGACAATCGCAAAAAATTACCACAGAACACCTACGAACGATACGCTGTTGATCGAAACCATACTCAAAAAACCCAACCTGCCAGTGCAAGCTGCTCAATTTGGCTGCCATAGAAGCAGCCATCGTATCGTGACGTCTACTGGCCGAGCCAGTAAGAATTAGTCACTTTCGCGACACCTCCATCCAGCACCTCAAATTCATAACTACCCCGTATGCCAGCGTACTTCCCTGTACCTCCGACAATCGCACCTGAATGATTGTGGCCATCCTTTAGTGCAGCTCCGTGATCTGTCTGAATCAGATCCAATTTGTAGATACTACCATCGGGATAGACTGACTCCACCAAGTAGGACCTGAGAGTGCGTTTCGAAGACTGATCCACGTAGACAAGAGTGGCTTGCGCAAAATATTCGCCTATCACCGGACCGCCAATGGACGATCTAAACGCACCCTGGCTAGCATACATATCTCCGATGGAGGGCCCTGCAGGCTTCACATCCAAAACCTGAGGCTTGCTAGTGTCTGCGTACTGTACCAACTGCAACTGTTCTGCAAAGGCGGCATTGGTGAGTCCAATCAAAACGGCAATGTAAATAATGATATTTTTCAAAACGTTCTCCTGGTCTATTAATGATCGTGCATGCATCGTGAGTACTCAAAAAAAGTGGTAATTGTGGTGCCTACCCCTCTTTGACCGCCAAGGGGCAGGACTTATTTATAGTGGAGCGTCTGATACTATTTCTACTAATTTGCTATTGGTATGTGACATAGTGAAGTCGTAGCCGTTGATAACATCGCTCAGTGTTGGGGCAATATCGCCGTCTCCCAAACGCCACCAGCTTAAGGGCGGGATATCTAACTGTGTCAGGCTGTGAGCAATTCCACTGTTGTATATAGCCAGGGCGTTATCGCTCTGGTCTGAACTCCAGACTGCTAGCTCGTCCAACTTACTACCCTCCTTCAGCCATTCCTTGTCATCTCCTCTTACACCGACTAAAAACCACTCGGCAGGTATAGAGCCATCCCAGCCATCGTCGTCCTCCTTGTTGGAGGTAGATACCTCTTGCCCGTCAATAAAGATCCTGAACCGGGAAAAGTAATCGTCAACGTCATCTTTATCGTCGCCGGTAGTCCCACCGTTATAGCTCACCATCACGTGCGTCCATGAATCTGCTGAGAAGGCTGCAGCTGATGTGGTGAATTCGAGATTGCTTTTCTGTTTTCCATATTCCAGCCGGAGTTTCCTGTCATTACCCTTGTAGTAAAGCCAGATATGCCCTTCATTTTTATAGTTGTCGCCGCCAAAGAAGATGAGAGTCTGCTTAGCAGAGCCGGTGTGCGTACCGGGCTTGAAGTGTGCAGAGATTGTCCATGCGTCCGCTTCGCCACTGCCGTTATCGGATCTACCAAGAATTGACTCAAATTCTGATACGGGCGCGTACAGGTAACCACCCTGTCGGAGGAGAATGCTGCTGCTGTTGGCATAGTAGACCGGGCATCCGTACCCGTCCTCATTTACATCATCCAACGGGCAGTCATCATCGACGTCCAATACGCCGTCATTATCGTCATCATCATCCAAAAAATTCTTGGCGCCATCATTATCCGTATCGATTCCAACGAATTCAAATCGTGGCAAAAGATAGTAGATTGCCCCGTATTCGCTCACCGGAATAAGAGAAGCGACCGGTGCGAGCTGCGTATTTCTAACCCTGC
>PKCY01000205.1 GCA_002862985.1 Haliea sp. | reverse complement strand
TACGCTACCGAAAGTGGGGTCATCTAAGACAACCAGATTTTCACCCGGTGCACCGATAACTAAAGTCGGGGCGCCAGTTGGGGTGCCGCTAAGCACATCGGATGTACCCGAGACACTAAGACTCTGCCCAAAAAAATGCTCCGCGAATGAAGCGCCATCCAAGTCAATGATGCCGTTATAGTTGGTAGCGGCGCCTCCAGTGGCGAGACTATTGAAATCTATTCCACCGTTACCACTTAGATCACCATATTCGGCATCTATGATATAGGCGCTCGCAAACCCGGCATTCAAACACCCGGCAAGCAAAATTCCAGCGATACATTTAGTGTTCATGGTTTCTTACACCCCTGCTTGATCTATACATCCTATATTGGATCGTACCATTTAGCGGTAATAATGCAATATACATGCCACACGTTCACCTTCAACTCGCCGAGGTTTTTATTTTCTATATAATTCAATGACTTGTTATCACTAAACAACTTTATCTGGCACTGATCGGAGAATCAACTGGGGCATATATCAACCGATTTGTAAGATTTTCTGACACATTCGACGTAGTTACCCAAGAGGGCGACACCCGAGTCTCGCTGCTGAATACGCACAACACACCCCAGAGAAGGTGCGCGCACCGCGCTGAGAACGCGCTCACATTGAATGCGAACCCGTTTCTAGTTACTCGGTTTTGAGTTGACAGTAGCAGTCGATACGTCGATTAGTCAGGGATAAAAGCCTGCAGGTAGCCAATGGCGAGGGCACGACGCATGCAAATACAGATCTGTGAACGCACCGGCATTGTCCGGAAACTAGCCACACTCTCATGACGCTAATTGCAGGCCTGACAACACCTCCGCAGCATCACAATCCCGATAGCTCGATTACCTCATTTGGGTACCCTCGGGTTATTCCCCTCACCAACGATTGGCCTATTCTCAGCACACGGGTAGGCGTGAGACAACAATCAACCACCCGGGGGTAGCCGTCCACAGGTTTATGGATTGGCACAACTGATAGCATGAAATGGAGGACGACGTGATGACGATAGAATTTAAACCCATGGTTATCGAAATTTCTGAAGAGGCCTACAAACAAAATTCGGTCTATCGACCCTGGCCCAGGATCCGGGCCAGCAACGCCGGTAACAACCTGACCAAATTGCCGCTTGGCCAGCTACCCGTGCTTAAAGGCGCGCTCAAGGTAGTACCTCGCTGACCTCCTTTCCCAACAAAACCTGGCCTTCCGGCCGGGGCCGCGAACGAAATTCTCACCCCCCCCTGTGGCCTGGCAAGATCGCCGTCTGATCCCAGTGCCGAAAGCACTCCTTGAGAGTATCCAACAGCCGGCAAAGTGCCACATCTGCCGGCTGAATGCCATTATGCACACCAATCGACACTTTGTTGCAAAATATCCTACTCAACAGCAACTCCACACAGAGTTTTTGCTGTAGAATTTTAACGTGACACACTTGGGCTAGCCATCCATAAAATCAAACAACAATAAGCCCGAAACCACATCACGTTGACTCTATGAAGAACTGTCTTATCGTCTTGGGAATGCATCGCAGCGGCACATCCGCGTTCACCGGCATTCTAAATCTATTGGGAATTAATCTCGGCACCCAAATGCTGGAAACACAACCCGATAATCCCAAGGGGTTCTTCGAAAACAAATACGTCGTACTGGCCAATGATTGCGTTCTTGAAACGCTTAACACATCCTGGGACGACACCTTTCCATTACCGAGCGATTGGCGCAACCGATTCGAGGGAAGCCAGCTGCTAGAAGATATTCGTTCCTTTCTACGTGCCGAAATTATCGACGGCCAATTGTCTGCGCTAAAGGATCCCCGTTTTTGCAAATTGCTACCACTGTGGTTGCCGTTATGCGAATCTGAAAATATCACACCACATATCGCTCTATTGATTCGCAACCCATTGGAAATCGCTGACTCACTAAATCGCCGGAACAGCTTTTCTACTGAGAAATCATTGATTCTGTGGATGCAGCACATGATCGATGCTGAGCGTAATACTCGGCATTTACCACGCGGTTTCGTCAAGTTCGAATCCCTTCTTGCTGAGACACAGCAAAGCATCGAGCAAGTGTTTAAGAGTGCCTGCCTGGAAAGCCCCCGGTTTTCTGCTGGAAATTCGAAAGAACTATCACAGTTTCTAGATCAGAATATGCGTCACCACGAGGTATCCGAAGGTGAGCTCGATGCGAAGTGTCCGAAAGTTGTCGCCGACTATTATCGATTGCTCTGCAAAATCTCGACGCAGGACAGTGCGACTAAGCTAGATTATGACGAACTGGACAAACTTACCCGGCAGTTTGAAAGCAGCCAAGCCCTTTTTTACAACCCGGATGTTGTTGGGGAAAAAGCTGCTCTGGGGAAGCAACTGGAACCTGCGTGGTATGAGCAAGAGCTGAGGCAGATCAAATCAGAGTTTGAACGAGACAAGATATACCGGGAGTACCGGTATATCGCCAATACGCGTTATCTCACTGATTTTCATAATCGGGAGCGACCCGCGCTGGAAAGCCAGGTGGGCCAACTGGTTCACACCATCGATGAATTCGTCGGCAGCCCTCCCTGGCGAGTCTATAAGAAGTATCAGGAAACTGTAGAGAAACTATTGCCGGAAGGAACGGCT
>PKCY01000179.1 GCA_002862985.1 Haliea sp. | reverse complement strand
GGGTTGCCGGTGAGCTATAAGCTTCGCGGTCAGGAGGGCAAGTACATTCTTAAGAAGGCCCTGGAACCCCATCTCTCTCGAGAGGTTCTCTACCGGCCAAAAATGGGCTTCGGAGTTCCACTTGGGAAATGGTTCCGCGGACCGTTGAAGAAACGACTGCGGGAATCTCTGTTAGATGGGGCGCTGGCGCAGACAGGGCTATTTAATCACAGTTTTCTCCAGCAACTGGTGACGGACCACCAATCGGGTAGGCGTGAGTACAGCGCGCCGCTGTGGTCTCTGATGATGTTTCAGGCGGCTATCGCTGATGACAACTTTTCGGTGAGGTAAGGGGTATGCGATTGGGTTTGGTCGGGCCATTGCCGCCGCCTAATGGTGGGATGGCAATGCAGACACTGCAGCTGGCCCGGCTCCTGGAACAGGAAGGCGTTGAGGTCGACCTCGTTCAGACGAATACACCTTACAAGTCAAAAGTGATAAGTAAGATGAAGGGCCTGCGCGCCATGTTCCGTCTTCTCCCCTATCTTCTGGAAATCTGGAGACTTGCAGGACGGGTGGATGTCATTCATCTGATGGCTAATTCGGGCTGGTCCTGGCAATTGTTTGCAGCGCCGGTTATTTGGCTGGGTTCGTTGCGCAAAACTCCGGTGATTGTCAATTATAGAGGTGGCGAGGCGCGTGAATATCTGGCCACTTCCGGGCGTTGGGTGAAACCGTCCATGACTCGGGCCTCGCGATTGGTTGTACCCTCGGGGTTTTTGCGACAGGTTTTTGATGAAGTGGGACTGCAGTCGGCGGTCATTCCCAACATTATTGATCTGGAAATGTTCCACCCTGCGCCGCACCCACCGTCTGATGCGGTATTCACGCTCGTTATTACCCGTAATCTTGAGCCCATTTATGGCCTGGACACAGCCATACGTGCCGTTGCCCTGGCAAGGAAAGAACTTCCGCGAATTAAGCTAAAAATTGCCGGCAGTGGTCCTCAGGGCACTGAATTGAAGCGCCTGGTAGCGAGTTTAGGTCTTGAGGATGAAGTCCATTTTCTGGGGCGTTTAGACCGCGTTGAGATTGTGGAACTGTATCATGGCGCCAACGCGATGCTGAACCCGACGCGGGTAGACAACATGCCAAACTCTGTGCTGGAAGCACTGGCCTGCGGATTGCCGGTTATATCAACAAACGTGGGAGGCGTCCCTTACATCGTGAAGGATGGTCAGACCGCTTTGCTGGTTAATCCCGATAATGAGCAGGAAATGGCGCAAGCCATACTGAAGCTTTGTAATAATGCTGCGCTGCGTCGCCAGTTGAGCGACAGTGGCAGGGTTGAGGTCGCTCAGTATACTTGGGCTGAAGTGTGGCCTCAGTGGCGCTCGGTCTATAGCAGAACAGCGGTGGGAGCATGAGTCTGTATACAGAGTTTGTATCTCGGGCATTGTTCCCTTTGCACGAGCGGATCAAAGGCCATAGTACGGTTTCGGCTTTTCGGTCTCTGGAGCGTTCGCAATGGTTGACTGCTGAGGAACTTAGGCAATTGCAGCTGCAAACACTGCGGGATTTTCTGGTTCGTATTGGCAGGGATGTGCCGTACTACAGGGCGTTGTTTCAGTCACTGGAATTTGAGCCCGCCGGGATAACATCGGTTACAGAGATTCATCGCCTACCGCTCACGGGAAAAGCCGACATACGGGCCAATATGGACAGCCTGAAAGCAGAAAATGCCGGTCCTTTGGAAAAATTTAGTACGGGTGGATCCACCGGCGAGCCGCTAATTTTTTATCGCGGCAAGGAACGTGTCAGTCACGACGTGGCAGCGAAATGGCGGGCGACCCGTTGGTGGGGAGTAGACATCGGTGATCCTGAGATAGTGGTGTGGGGATCTCCCATTGAGCTGGGTTCACAGGACCGAGTTAGGCTTTTACGTGATAAATTTCTGCGCACTGCATTGTTGTCTGCATTTGAAATGTCTAATGCAAATTTACTCGAGTTCACACAGCGCATAAAAAAGTTCAAGCCCCGTATGTTGTTTGGCTACCCATCCTCGTTGGCACTAATGGCAGAATATGTCACCAATAATGGTTACAGAGTCGATGAGCTGGGAATAGAAGTCGTATTTGTGACATCCGAGCGGCTCTACGATCATCAGCGAGAGGCAATAGAAACGGCATTTGGCGCTCCCGTGGCCAATGGATATGGCGGTAGAGATGCGGGCTTTATTGCGCACCAGTGCCCAGAGGGCAGTATGCATATTACCGCAGAGGATATTCTGGTTGAGATTGTAAACGAGGAGGGCGAGGTGGTACCGACAGGCGAGAAGGGTGAAATTGTTGTCACCCATATGCGCACAGGTGAGTTCCCCTTTGTGCGCTATCGAACTGGAGATGTAGGTTGCTTGTCTGATACGCATTGTCCTTGCGGACGCAGTCTTCCTCTGCTGGCGGAAATAGACGGTCGTTCTACGGACTTTGTCAGAGCGGCCGACGGGACTGTAGTCCATGGTCTTGCGTTGATTTATGTCTTGCGGGAACTGCCACAGATAAAAGAATTCAAAATTGTTCAGGAGTCAGTGATATCTATTACTGTGCAACTGGTTACTTCAACAAACGATACTGCGCACATTGAGAGTACAATAACCGAACAGTTTCGGCGTCGTTTGGG
>PKCY01000028.1 GCA_002862985.1 Haliea sp. | reverse complement strand
GAAAAGGGCACGCTGGAAGAATTGGCGCGTCAGCCTTCAGGCCCTTATCTTGGCTGGGCAAGAGAGCTCGCTAACGCCACCGAGGGTTTGCATAAATTCGGCATCGACCCCACGGGTCCGAGCGGAGGTTCTTTCTTGTCTGCCTTGATTAATAGCCCCAATCTGGAAGAGCGCTGGCGCCAGGGTGGTTATATCGGCTACGCCATTACAGCAGTGGGTGCATTTGCCTTCCTGCTGGCTATCTGGCGGCTAATCGTGCTGACGGGTGTCAGTGCGAAGGTTAACAGTCAGCTCAAGAGCGACAAGGCCAACGATAACAACCCATTGGGGCGTGTTCTAAAAGTGCACGAGGATAATCCGACGATGGACCCTGAGACCCTGGAACTGAAATTGTCCGAGGGCATCCTCAAGGAAACTCCAAGCCTCGAAAGTGGTCTTACGCTATTGAAGATTATTGCCGCAATTGCGCCTTTAATGGGGCTGTTGGGTACGGTGACCGGTATGATTGTCACCTTCCAGGCCATCACGATCTTTGGTACGGGTGACCCCAAGGCGATGGCTGGTGGTATTTCCGGCGCCCTGGTAACGACCGTGCTCGGCCTGCTGGTAGCCATTCCGACGGTTTTGATGCATACCATCGTGAACGGTCGTGCCCAGCGCATCATTCATATCCTGAATGAGCAGACCACGGGCATCATCGCGGAGCACACCGAGGCTAAGCAGAGGAGTTAATATGTACTGGTTCGATAGTGCATATGAGGCCGTTACCCGCTTTATGGATATGGGTGGCAACGTACTGTGGCTCATCGCCCTTCTACTTTTTGTGATGTGGACGCTGATTTTTGAACGTGCCTGGTACTTCAAGGCAGGGTGGAAGAAGGATGCCGGTAAAGCGATTGCAGCTTGGGAGTCGCGCCCGGAACGGAACTCCTGGTCTGCCCACCAAATACGGGAGAAGTTGATCTCCCAGGCAAGAATGCAGATTTATCAGTATTTGCCTGTGATTAAAACCATGGTGGCCTTGTGTCCGCTACTGGGCTTGCTAGGAACCGTGACGGGGATGATCGAGGTGTTCAATATTATGGCAGTTACCGGTGGTGGTGACGCGAAGTCCATGGCCGGTGGTGTTTCCAGAGCGACTATTCCGACAATGGCCGGGATGGTCGCCGCGATATCCGGCGTGTTCGCCATTACGTATCTAACCCGGGTTGCCCAGCGCGAAAGCGAGTTCCTGGTCGACAACCTGACGACCGATCACTAAGAGAGCCGATTGTAATGCGCAGGAATCATCGAGCAGTTGCCGAAGACGAAGCTGAGATTGATTTGACGCCCATGCTGGACGTTGTATTTATCATGTTGATCTTTTTTATTGTCACCGCGGTCTTTATCAAAGAAGCGGGCGTTGAGGTCAATCGACCTGAGGCTTCCACCACGGATCCCAAAGAGAACGTCAACATACTGATTGCTATCAATGCAACCAACGAGATATGGATGGACAAGCGTCGCATTGATATCCGTGCGGTGCGCGCCAATATCGAACGGCTGCATGCAGAAAACCCTAAAGGGGCGGTGGTTATCCAGGCTGATCTTGAATCGAATACCGAAACGGTAGTGGCTGTTCTAGACGCATCGCGTGAAGCTGGCGTTTACGATGTTTCGCTGGCAACTGAAGATAATTAAAGCGCTATGAATCGTAATTTTATCAGACTTGTCCTCGGCGCCGTGTTCGCGATCCCGGTAGCGGGGGGTCTGTTTTTTATTATGCAGTACCTGATTGCGTCCTCGCATCCCGACATTGATGCCACGAAGAAGACCAAGATTGCTGATATTCACATGCCTGAACGTGAAATTGAGGATATTCAAACACCCAAGCCAGACAAGGTAGACGACCCGGAAGAGCCACCGCCTGACATGGATACACCCGATATGGATATGGATATGGATATTCAGGCGACCAATATGGCGCCTCAGACCAGCGTGGAACTCTCCATTGACAGTGGCGGCATGAACACCGGCGATGGCGAGTATTTACCCATTGTGAAAGTGGCACCCATTTACCCCCGCAGGGCGCAAACACGCGGCATTAGCGGCTATTGTATTGTTGAATATACAGTAACAACCACAGGCGCTATTCGGGATCCGGTGGCGGTAGACTGTAAGCCATCCGGGGTGTTTGAGAAGGCCTCGGTGAGGGCCTCGACAAAATTCAAGTACAAGCCGCGCGTGATTGATGGTGAGGCTATTGAGGTCCCTGGTGTTCAGAATCAGTTCACCTACGAGTTGGAGCAGTAAACGGTTAACGTACTATGACAGGGTTTAAACCTACAATCTGGATGCGCGCGACAGTACTGGTGTTGCCCGTGCTTGCCTTACAGGTTGGCATCACTCAACTGCAAAGTGACCTCGGCCAAGTGTCGTGGTCAGCGGCAGCTGCGCAGGACGAGGCGAAGAAACCAGAGAGAGAGAAACGACGGACGCCAGCGCTGCGCAACAAGGTGTACGAAAAGTTGGCGGAGGCTCAGGTGGCCGCAGAAGCTAAAGATCTGACGACGGCTTCTGCGATACTCAACGCCATGATCGCTGGAGACGGTAAGAAGGCGCTCAACAGCTATGAGCTGGCGAATGTCTACAATCTGAAAGCGTTCATTCAATACTCCCGCGAAGATTACGCCGGCGCCCTCAAGTCCTACGAGAAGGTTGTTTCCCAGCCAGATATACCC
>PKCY01000260.1 GCA_002862985.1 Haliea sp. | reverse complement strand
ATGTCCAGAAAGCTCAGGTTAAAGGTGGTAAATTCTCGTTTATTTTTGGCCATGACAGCTAAGTCACTACCTCAATCAATAGCGCAGCATCGGTAGCGTCAGCACCGATATTGATCGTATCGCCGCACGCTAAAATCTGGCCGGAGTGATACGTTGCGCCATTAACTATTGCCGGTGTGCCGCTGTCACGTAACTGCCAACCCCCGTTACTGAGATACAAATCATATCCAGCTCCCAGTGTTGTTCCTGTCTCGATCAGTGGCCGTGCTTTGCACTGATAAAGGATGTGTGTCGGTTGTGATGTTAATTCTTTGATCGGGCGTCGGTTAACAGCTGATGACGTTGTATCTGGTGCCTCGATCGTCGAATCCGGTGCGGCCATCTTATTTTCATCCAGACACGGTAGGGCAGTCACAAAGCTTAGGGCTTGTTCACGCTGGATCAGTTGTGCCTGATGCGCTTGTAGCGCGCGACGGATGTCGTCTTCCTGCAACACATCCATTTGCTCAAATAGGTTGGTCAGCCCCGGCAGTAATGCCGCCAATGGGTCGGTAATGACGTGGTCGTCCGCGCGCAGAACGCCCATAGTGTCGCGGGCGCTGTCGAATAGACGCTTGCCCGCTGCCTGCAGTTCGTGGACGCTGATGCGCGCTCGATAACCATTCACCTCCAGATTCGTTTCGGAGACAGTTTGCAGTGTGCGCAAAGCGTCGGGTAGGGCATCGTACAGCTGCTGTTCGCTGTCCGCCTTGCGACGCGGGTCGAAACGAGTTTGGCGCACGAACGACGCGGCGATGAGTTCAACCAGCCGCTCTTGCAATTGCAATAAGCCGCATCCCGGCAAAGGTGTAGTGCGCTGCAGTTCGATTTGATGACTCTGTCTGGTTAGTTCTGAGATCACGGCCTGATGGAGTTGAACTTCCAGATGAAAGAGGCGCTCGCCTCGTGCATAAAGACTGCCCAGTGCCACGCTGCGATTGATGAGTCCAACTGCGTCGAAGGGACATTGCTGCACGATTCCCAGCAGCAGAGCGAGTTGTTCGCGTTGCATGCTGCCCGACACGGCTAACAATATTTCACTGGGACATTTTGCTTCCTGGTGCAACTGCCGCAGATGCGCATGGGCGAGGTCTCCGGTATGGCGCGCAGGGCCGAGAGAGGGCTGCAATGTTTCAGTGCTCAGTTGCCACCAATACCGCGTGTTGATGTCCCGCGGTTGTAGTCTGGCGGCCGCACGGGCCGGGGAGCCAAATTGGTATTCTTGGCCCCGGAGCAGCGCGTAGCCCGGGCTTTGCACAGCAGTGTCTTCGTGCCAAAGTTGTAAATTGGAATCGTTGAGATCCAGTAAGCCGATACTCATTAGCTTGCCACCAAGAAGCGCAACAGGCGCTTGTCGGCATAACGTTGACTGTCCAATACCAGTCGCTCCTGTGACAGCTGCAGCTGGTGCAGGCAGAACATGATGATAATGCTCAGTACCAACGCAACGAAGGTGCTGTTGAACGCCACCCCCAGACTTGCGGTGACGCCTGAAATATCACCTGCCACAGCCTTATAGGCCTGCCCCAGTGCATCACCGATTCCGCGCACGGTCCCGATAAATCCAATTGACGGGATGGCCCATGCGATGTAGCGCACCATAGACATCTCAGAATCGAGTCTATCGGATTCGATTTCGCAATTTTCTTTTATCGTGTCAGAGACAGCTTGGATGCTGCCGGTGGTGGCAAACCGTTGCAGCGCCGACAGCAGAGTGCGCGGTAGCAAGAACTCCTGCTCGGCCGCAGGCAGTGCCTCTATGGCGCGGCTGTACTCGCGAGCATCCTCTGGCAGCACGGTGGTGCCCTCTGGAATATCCAACAGGTGCCGGTCGAGCATGCTGCGTTCTCGCATTCCGAGACGAGCCTTATAGCCCATGATAGCCAGAGCCCAAATCAGCAGGATAAAACAGGACTCCTGTTCATAATTGCCTATCACCACTGCTAGACTGCGCGTGGTAACGACATCTTCTCCTGCCGCCTGCTGTGCCGCCTCAAGCTCTAAGTGTGCTTTTGCACTAGGCCGTATGACGCCGACATACAGCGCATGTACGACGATAATAGCGATCAGCAGCGCAAACAACTGATAGATAAACTCGGATGACATTTTTTGCTTCATTGGGGTGTCCTATATATCGACCGGAAAGGAGACGGGCACGTCTTCGGAGATTTTTTCTGAGGAGCGGTAATCAAAGGGTGAGTCTGTGCCGCTGGTTGGGCTTGTTTTTTTTTGTGTTGCCTCCTTCGGCGCCGGTGCTTGAGGGGCCGCATCGCTTTTATCGTCATCTGTATTAGCGGATGCCTGCGCGGTTTGTGTTCTCTCGTCCGGCGCAGACTGTGCGATCAGGGGCATAGCCTCCAGAGATAGTGTGAGGAACAGGGGCGCCATCAATAGTCGTTTCATCATAAGTTACTCAGCATAGCGTGCTAGCCGGAATCCTACGTCAT
The DNA here is from genome assembly GCA_002862985.1 of Haliea sp. GTDB lineage: Bacteria > Pseudomonadota > Gammaproteobacteria > Pseudomonadales > Halieaceae > Marimicrobium. The sequence continues at coordinate 252 of PKCY01000260.1, read as the reverse complement.
CGCGCCCAGCTTGCCCATAATCGCGGTACGAGAGACGTAGTTCTTTCAACTTGGAATGATCCCAGCTCGCGCCACGAATGACGTAGTTATCGCCGGTCGGTTCGCCTAATGGGTCCGTCTGCGTTGTGCCATTCGCGGAGGGGATGCGATAGACATCGTGCACCCACTCAGACGTGTTGCTGCCCATGTCGTAGAGGCCATGTTGGTTTGGCTTGAAAGAGGCCACCGGCGCACTGACCACGTGGCCATCCG
>PKCY01000269.1 GCA_002862985.1 Haliea sp. | reverse complement strand
TTGGTCCCTCACCCAGCTAAACACCAAATCCGCGAGGTAAAGCGCAAATGTGGGCGGAGTGTTGTACATGGAGTCATTGTCAGCCGCCACCTGCCAGTTCAGCATGGCCGGGCAAAGCGTATGAGCACTGCCGAATAAATCCCGTCGAACGATCACTAATGTCAGCCCGGCGGGGCCGATATTCTTCTGGGCACCGGCATAGATCACGCCAAAATCTTCCACCCTGATTGGTCGCGACAGGATAGTTGAAGACATGTCGGCCACAATTGGGACGCCTGTCTGCGGTACCCAGGAGAACTCCACTCCACCTATCGTTTCATTGGGTGTGTAGTGAAGATAGGCCGGGTCGTCACCCAAGGTCCAATCTGACTGCACCGGAATAGTGCAGAAGTTAGTGTCCTGCGAACTGGCGACCACATTAACGTCACAGTAGCGCTGCCCCTCGGCTATCGCCTTTTTTGACCACTGTCCAGTATTCGCATAGTCGGCACTGCCCTTGTCGCCCAAAAGGTTGAGCGGCACGGCGGAAAATTGCGTGCTGGCGCCACCTTGCAGGAACAGCACGGCGTATTCATCGGGGATGCCTAACAGCTCACGGAACGTCTGTTCGGCGTGCTCGACTATGCCGACCACTTCGGGGCTGCGGTGACTCATTTCCATCAGAGACAGGCCCGTGCCATGCCAGTCCAGCATGTCATCGCGAGCGATCTCCAGCACAGGTTCCGGCAAAGATGCCGGTCCGGCACAAAAATTGTAACGGCGCGTCATGAACTTACGTCCTTGCGAGAGTATGCATGCATGCTAGTCGGTCGCACCATCTTCTGAACCGTTATCGATATCCGCCCCACCATCGGCGTCTATATCACTTTCGGCATCGGGCACTTCAGCGGGCTCTTCAATCCGCGCAACGCCTACCAAACCTTCATCGCCCTTAGTGCGAATAACTCGCACGCCCTGCGTATTGCGACCCAGCACAGAAACTTCATCAGTGCGCGTACGGACCATAGTCCCCTGGTTTGAAATCAGCATTAACTCATCACCTGAGAACACCTGCACCGCGCCAACCAATTTGCCGTTGCGCTCACTAGTAGACATGGCAATCAACCCCTTGCCACCGCGTCCTTTTGTGGGGAAGTCAGCGATTGATGTGCGTTTGCCATAACCGTTTTCACTTACCGTCAGAACCATTCCATCAGCCTGAGGGATAATGAGGGAGATCATGCTATGCCCCTCCCCAAGACGAATCCCGCGCATGCCCCGAGCAGTACGGCCCATTCGACGGACGTCGGTCTCCTTGAATCGCACAGCCTTGCCCTCGCTACTGAACAGCATGACATCGCAATCACCTTTGGTGATGGCTGTTCCGACCAACACATCGCCTTCATCCAGCTCAACCGCCCTCAGGCCAACGCTACGCTTACGAGCGAAATCTGTCAGGGCTGTTTTCTTCACTGTGCCGTAGGCCGTTGCCATAAAGATGTAGTGACCCTCGGTGTACTCTTCAACAGGCAGAATAGAGGTTACTCGCTCCCCCTCTTCCAATGGCAGCAGGTTGACCATAGGCCGACCTCGGGAATTTCTACCAGCCAGCGGTATCTGGTAGACCTTTAACCAGTAGACTTTACCGAGATTGGAAAAACACAGGATAATGACATGCGTACTGGCGATCAGTAGATGTTCGACAAAATCTTCGTCTTTTACAGCCGTTGCAGACTTGCCTGTTCCTCCGCGGCGCTGAGCCTGGTAGTCGGTCAAGGGCTGCGTTTTGGCGTAGCCACCGTGGGAAATAGTGACCACTCGATCCTCTTCGGTGATCAAGTCTTCTACCGTAAGGTCGTGCTGTGATGCGGTAATTTCGGTACGGCGTTCGTCGCCGAACTCCGCTACAATTTCTTCCAACTCTTCCCGAATAACGAGTTTCAGTCGTTCAGCATCTACCAGAATATCGAGATAGTCGGCTATTTCGCGCAGCCTTTCCTGATACTCATTCAACAGCTTTTCATGTTCCAGCCCGGTCAGGCGGTGCAGACGCAATTCCAGGATAGCCTGTGCCTGATTCGGTGACAGGTGGTACTTACTGTCGTGCATGCCGTACTGCGCTTCCAGGTCATCCGGGCGGCAGGCATCATCGCCCGAGCGCTCCAACATCCCGGCAACATCACCGGGCTCCCAGGCCTGCGCGAGCAGCTTCTCTTTTGCTTCGGCCGAACTGGGTGAGGCCTTTATCATTGCAATAATAGGGTCGATATTACTCAACGCGATCGCCAGCCCTTCCAGAATATGGCCGCGTTCGCGCGCTTTGCGCAACAGGAATACCGTACGGCGTGTCACCACTTCACGACGGTGGCGAATAAAGGCTTTGAGGATATCCTTGAGATTCAGGATTTTCGGCTGACCGTCGACCAGGGCAACCATGTTGATGCCAAACACCGACTGCATACCTGTCTGTGCATACAAATTGTTGAGCACCACATCGCCGATCTCACCGCGTCGCAGCTCTATGACAATACGCATGCCATCTTTGTCAGATTCGTCACGCAGTTCAGTGATGCCTTCAATGTTTTTCTCTTTTACCAGTTCAGCAATACGCTCAATCAGGCGTGCCTTATTCAACTGGTAGGGCAATTCGTGGACGAGGATAATGTCCTTGCCACGCTTTTCATCATGGATGACCTCCGCTCGTGCGCGCACATAGATCCTCCCTCGACCAGTGCGATAGGCCTGAATAATCCCGGCGCGGCCGTT
>PKCY01000115.1 GCA_002862985.1 Haliea sp. | reverse complement strand
GATCGACAGTTATGAAAGCCAAGACAGCAATATAGTCCATAATAAGAGCAATTTCCTCCCTTTGACAGCCGCCGTGGCAGAGGTACTCTGTGTTCAGAAACGGATCAGCCTGGCGGTAAGAGCAGCGCCAGATGCTGCATCACCATCTACCGCAAATGTCGGAGTACAAAATAATGGAAGACAAGCAGGCATTGATTGCAGCCGAGCAGGAAGTGGCGGCCATGATGACGCGCGCCCGCGCTGCTCAGCAACAGATCGATAACTATACCCAGGAGCAGGTGGACGAGTTGATTACCGCTATGGTGTGGGCGGTGGCGCGGGAGGATCGTTCGGAAGAGATCGCACGTTTTACAGTGGAAGAAACACAGCTGGGGAATTATGAGGGTAAGTACCTCAAAATTCATCGAAAAACCCGGGCCACTTTGATGGACATCATCGGCGACAAGTCGGTCGGTGTGATCGAAGAAGACCTGGAACGCAATATTGTGAAGATTGCCAAGCCCGTGGGTGTGATCGGGGCACTGTCTCCATCCACCAATCCCGAGGCCACACCGGTCATCAAAGCTATTTCTGCCGTCAAGGGACGCAACGCTATTATCATTGCACCACACCCTCGCGCCAAGCTAACCAACAAGAAGATTTGTGATTATATGCGTGAGGCTATCGTAGCTGTGGGCGGCCCCGCGGACCTGGTGCAGAGTACTGATGTGCCCTCATTAGATACGACCAATGAATTAATGCGCCAGTGTGATCGAATCCTCGCGACCGGTGGTGCGGCGATGGTAAGCGCAGCGTATTCCTCAGGTACACCTGCGCTGGGTGTAGGTGTTGGTAATGCCGTTATTACTGTGGATGACACCGCCGACCTGGATGATGCGGCGGACAAAATCCGAATATCGAAAACGCTGGATCTGGCCGCATCGTGCTCTTCCGACAATTCCGTGCTGGTGTTCGCATCTATTTATGACGAGTTTCTGGAGAAACTTAAGGATGAAGGTGGTCACGTCTTAGAGGGCGGTGATAAGCAGAAGCTACAGCAAGTTCTGTGGCACGACGGACATCTCAACGCGGGCATTGTCGCCCAGCCAGCTGTGAACATTACCGGGCAGGCAGGTATAGATTTGCCTGAAGGCAAGCAGTTCCTGATCGTTCCAGAAACAGGTGCAGGCCCCGACCACCCATTCTCGGGTGAAAAACTCACTGTCACTATGGCGCTTTACAAGGTGCAGGATATCGATGAAGCCATCGAGTTGACCAACCGTATCCAGGCTTATCAGGGGCAGGGTCACAGCTGTGGCATTTATTCTTGCAACGACGACAACATCATGAAGCTGGCGCTGGCCACGCGCACATCGCGAGTTATGGTTAACCAGCCGCAGGCCGCATCGAACAGCGGTAATCTTTGGAATGGCATGCGCCAGACATTTTCGCTGGGATGTGGTTCCTGGGGCGGTAATAGCATCAACCACAACATTACCTGGCGGGACCTGGTCAACGAGACCTGGGTCTCAAAGCCGCTGGAAAAACCCAAGGTGATTCCCTCGGATGAGGAGCTCTTTGGCTCGGTGATGGGAAAGTTCTAAAGTAGTCACACGGACTAAGGATTCAATCATGGATTTTTCCCTGTCAGAAGACCAGCAGGCTTTCGTTTCCAGTGCGCGTGCTTTTGCAGAGGGTGTGTTGGCGCCAAACGCCGCAACCTGGGACGAGAAGTCGATCTTCCCCAAAGATGCACTGCGCCAGGCAGGTGATTTAGGCTTCATGGGTATGTACACGCCGGAGAAGGCTGGCGGCCTGGGCATGCACCGACTCGATGCAAGCCTGATCGTCGAGGAACTGGCCAAGGGCTGTACTGCAACGGCGGCGTTTCTGACTATCCATAATATGGCTACCAATATGGTGGGCAAGTATTGTTCTCATGCAGTGATTGAACAGTGGTGCCCAGACCTGGTGATGGGTGAAAAACTTGCCTCCTACTGTTTGACCGAACCGGGGGCCGGCTCTGATGCAGCTTCATTGCGCACCAGCGCTACCCGCGACGGTGACGATTATATTGTTAATGGCAGCAAGGTTTTTATCTCCGGTGCTGGCAAGACCGATGTTCTGGTAGTCATGTTGCGCACGGGAGAGGCTGGATCGAAGGGCATCTCCACTGTACTTATTCCCGCCGACGCAGTGGGAATCTCCTACGGTAAAAAAGAAGCGAAGATGGGCTGGAATGCCCAGCCAACGTGCACTATCACTTTCGATCAGGTGAGGGTACCTGTGGCCAACCGGCTGGGTGCCGAAGGGCAGGGCTTTGCCATTGCTATGGAAGGTTTGGATGGCGGGCGCATTAATATCGCCACCTGCAGCGTTGGTACTGCCCAGCAGGCACTGGAAGAAGCCACCGCCTATGTGCGTGAGCGTCGACAGTTTGATACGGCAATTGCCGATTTTCAGGCGACGCAATTCAAACTGGCTGACATGCTCACAGAACTGGTCGCGGCGCGGCAGATGGTGCGGTTGGCAGCTAGCAAATTGGATAACAAGGATTCACAGGCCTCGACCTATTGCGCGATGGCCAAGCGGTTTGCCACGGATGTGGGTTTTGAGGTTTGTAACGATGCTCTGCAGTTATTTGGTGGCTATGGCTATATCAGGGAGTACCCAATGGAGCGGCATGTACGCGATACCCGCGTGCACCAGATTCTGGAAGGGACTAATGAAATTATGCGGGTGATTGTGTCCCGAAAATTATTAATGGACGGTGCACTGGAG
>PKCY01000279.1 GCA_002862985.1 Haliea sp. | reverse complement strand
GACTGAGAGTATTCATGTTCCCACACCCTACTCGGCTATGGTGCATGATTTTGTGGTCACGGAGAATTACATCATTATTCCTATTATGCCTATCACGGGCAGCCTCGAGCGTGCGATGGAAGGAGGGCCGCCATTTGCCTGGGAGCCCGAGAAGGGAGTTCACATCGGGGTTTTGCCGCGTCATGGAGGCAAGACTGAAGATATCCGCTGGGTGGAGATGGATTTGAGTTTCGCCTTTCACTTCATGAACGGTTTTGACAAGGATGGTGTGGTCACTGTAGATGCCTGCCAATTTGAAACGCCGCCCCTGTTCCCCACGGCAGATGGAGAATCCACCGGACAATCACATCCCTATCTGAGCCGTTGGACAATTGACCTGAACGATGCGAACCCACGCGCGACTTTCGCCCGCATAGACGAATTTGAATCGGAATTTCCTCAGTGTGACCCGCGCTATTCTGGCCGGAAGTATCGCCATGGGTGGTACACGTCTCCTGATGGTGAATTGCAAGGCACGGTGTCTGAAAACGATAATGTATTTAACGTGGTGGGCCATTTCGATCATGAGACCGGAGCAGTGGATCGCTATTCCTGTGGCCAGGCGATGACGTCGGAGGCTATCTTTGTGCCAGCGTCCGGCGATGCCGCAGAGGGTGAGGGTTACCTCTTGTCGGTGGTAACAAGTTTCGAGACCAGAACGAGCAGCTTGTTTATTTTTGATGCGCTCAATCTGGCGGCTGGACCACAAGCCAAAGTGCATTTGTCCCACTGCGTGCCCGCGGGTTTTCATGGGGGCTGGCGCCCCAACGCCTGAAACGCGAAAATTTGAGCGCCGAGTAGAACGCTGAGAAAGGAGACTGAAACGATGAAGCCCTGGCCAGATAATGAGTTTCTGAAAGGCTATTACGAGCCGCTCACAGCAGAATGCACGGCACCTGATCTGGTGATAGAAGGTGAAATCCCCAAAGACCTGAACGGAACGTTTTATCGCAACGGCCCCAACCCCCAGGTGCCGCCGAAAAACGATTATCATTTTTTCACCGGCGACGGAATGATCCACGCCTTCACTTTCAACAAAGGTAGGGTCAGTCACAAAAACCGATGGGCGCGAACCGAGCGCTTTAAAATTGAACAGCGTACGGGTGAATCCCTGTTCAGCGGGATGAACCCGCTGGAGACGCCGCCAGAGTATCTGGATTTTGTGCTGACGGACAAGGAAGGGGTGGCCAATACCTCCGTACTTCTGCATGGCGAGCGAATGTTGCTGCTGGAAGAGGGGCACCTGCCTTTTGAAATGGACCCGGACACTCTGGAATCTCATGGCGCCTGGAGTTTTTACGGAAAGCTCAATACCACCATGTCGGCACACCCGAAGGTCGACCCCGTCACCGGAGAATTACTGTTCCACGCTTACATGGCTACCGGGCCCTTTAGTGATGATATGGGTTTGTATCGCGTCAACAAAGAAGGCTTCATGGTGGAATCGTATGTCTTTAAGGCGCCGTACTCAGCCATGGTGCACGACTTCGTCGTGACCGAAAACTATATCCTGTTCCCGGTGATGCCGATTAGCGGCAACATGGATCGCGCTATGGCAGGCAAACCTCCCTTCGCCTGGGAGCCTGAGTTAGGCACCAAAGTCGGTATCATGCCACGCGATGGGACGCCCGAGGATATGCAGTGGATCGACGGCGACCCCTGCTATGTATTCCATTTTATGAATGGCCGCGATAAAGGCGGTGTTATCACACTGGAAGCCTGCCACTTTGATTCGCCGCCGCTGTTTCCGATGGCCGATGGCACACCGACCCCGCCCAATATCCATCCGTCGCTCAGCCGCTGGATCATCGACTTAAACGCGGCTAAACCTGGCGTGAAAATGGAATACCTGGCCGACCATGGCGCTGAGTTTCCTGTGATCGACCCTCGTTATGCGATGCGCGATTACACCCACGGCTGGTACACCTCTACTGATCGCAGTATTCCTGCGGGCATTCCCGGTAGTGACGTGGTCTACAATGCCATCGTGCATTTCAACGTGAAGACCAACCAGGCCGACCGGTACGCATTCGAGGCAGGCTATGTGTCTGAGCCCATGTTTGTGCAGCGCAATGCGTCAGCGGGGGAGGGGGAGGGTTACGTGCTCACCTGTGTGTACGATATTCCGAGCAACACTAGCGCCCTGTGTGTATTTGATGCGCAGAATATTAGTGCCGGTCCGCTAGGTAAGGCATGGGTGTCCCATCGAGTGCCGGTGTGTTTTCACGGTACCTGGCGATCGGCTTAAGGCCGGTCTTCCAGGCGCGGCACGCCCCAGGGTTTGTTGATCCGGTCGATGAGAAACCCCGGCAGGTTGATGGCAAAGCGAGTAATTAAAACCATCTGCCACGGAAAAGTAATGCGTGCCTTGTTGCGCGCCAGACCGCTCGCGATGATGGCAGCAGCTTTCTCAGCGCTGATCAGAAATGGCATATGGGAGCTGTTGCGGCTGGTCAGGGCGCTGCTGACATAGCCGGGGCAGATCACAGAAACACCAATGCCCAGCCCGCGAAAAGTCCCCCGGAGTGCCTGACCGTAATGTTTAACAGCGGCCTTGGAGGAAGAGTAAGCGGGTGATCGGGCCATGCCCGCGTAGCCCATAACGGAGCTCATGACAGCCACCTGGGCATTGCCAACCGGGTAGGGTCGGCGAGCAGACATTAGCTCCAGGGCGGGGTGAATTGTATTGAAAACACCGCTAACATTGATACGAAATGAATCG
>PKCY01000289.1 GCA_002862985.1 Haliea sp. | reverse complement strand
CGATAGTATCTTTTACTTTGAGCAAGGTTATCTATGGCTAGGGCCAGGCGGACTGATTTTTGCAGTAGTACTATTTTTGTCGCATTATCGACATGTTAGCGCCACCTAACAAGTACGGGCAGTACGCTCCCTGTGGTCGCCGGACGCGCTTACAGTGCGCCCGCTGCCGTTAGCGTTATAGTGCAAGCGAGAGTCTGCTCTTGACTCAAAGCAGACGCTCGATGTTCTATAAGCGTAGGGCTGAAACAGATGAGGGTTCCGGTTGTGCGAGATACTAAAAATATGAATAAAACACTTGTAGCAGGAATTCTTTGCCTACTGGCTTTAGCTGTCTTATCGAACGGCGTGTCAGCACAGATCTATTCGCTTGAATGGAAGCCGAGCCAGGAACCGCACGTGTACCGTTGTGACTGTACCCTCGCTGAATTTGACAGCTTGACACCACCTATTGGTTGGCAGCAGATTTTGCGACTCCAGCTTGCGGCCACTACCGCCTCCTTCAGCACTATACCGCCGCAAGGAGTGGCCTCAAGTTATGAATTCAACGGCTTTACGTTTGACTACATTGCTACTCTGGCGGGCAGCCAAAACCTGGGCTCTGGATTGAGGGTTCTCTCAGTAAAGCGCGACACCCAAATGGTGTATAACGCCGGGTCGGTTGTGCATGAAGTCAGTAATCCCGCCGGCGACATTTTTACGCTTATCGGGGCCGACGCTCAGCTCTTGCAAACTGCGGATCTCTCGATGGCGGTACTTGGCTCATTCAGTGGCACAGCCGTTCCGGCAGGGTGGAGCTATAGCAGCAGGGTGCTGATTGACCCGTTAGTTCTTGACCCAGGTGGCCTGGCAAGCGTTTATTTCGGTAACGGCGATAGTTTGTGGGAATTGACTGTAGACTCGGATGCAGACGGCGTCACTAATTCGGCAGACAATTGTCCGTCCGTTTCCAATTCTGATCAGATCAACTCAGATGGTGCTAACGATGGCGGCGACGCCTGCGATAGTGACGATGACAATGACGGTGTTCCGGATGACAATCCGGATAACTGTCCTACCATTCCAAACCCGGACCAAACAGACTCAGACGGGGATGGGTGTGGTAACGCCTGTACTATTGCAGGTTGTGGTGCTCCTGGCTGCTTATAGTAACCAACAAGTTCAGATAGAAATGTCTGTTTTTGGAAGAGAGCAGACCGAGGGGTCATCGTGATGTACAATAACAAGTCAAGGCTGCAGGGGCGCTTCGCGCCGGGACGCGCTCACGCGCGCCCCAGCTTGAAGCGTTATACGTTTCGAGAAGTCCAGTGAAAAAGGTAACACTCAAAGGGTACGTTATTGCTTCCGACGAGGATTTGCCTGGAATAACGGCGGAGCTTCCAAGTCATATTGAGCTTACTCGTCAGGAAGATGGATGTTTGGTGTTCGAAGTTGTGCAGGACCCAAATGATAAACACAGGTTTCACGTCTATGAAGAGTTTATCCACAAAGAGGCATTTGAGGCTCATCAAAATAGAGCTAAGGCATCAAGTTGGTGGGCTGTCAGTAGAAACCTAGAAAAGCATTATCGGATAAAGGACGGTTTCTAATGCCGGTCAATAAAACGTATAACAAGACGGTGCTGTCGCCTTCGGCTCGGACGCCTTACTGGGTGGGCCGCCGCAAACCGAAGCGTTATATTTTAAGGAAAGCACGAACATGAAAAAAATTGTAATTGCTTTAATCTCTTTCTTTATAGGTTATCAAGCGAATGCAGTGGACGCGTCTAAAGAGGTGCTTCAAATAGAAAATGCCGCATTCAAAGATAAACCAGTATTCTGCGAGGAAGATATACTTGATATAAAGAGAAATGACTTCAAGCTCATTGACTATGAGCTAATGAGTTCTGAGAGTGGTGAACGGTATGCTCTGGTTAGTATCAAAAATACATCCTCTGGTCGGCGTATTCTAAGAGAAAAAAATTTAGTCGCAATTTTTTCCAACTGTACCAGCCTTTACCCTCAGAAAATCGAGCAAACTTTAGCTGGGAATGAAACTCTTACTAAAAAAATCTATTTCGGTAAAAACAAATTTCCAATAATTAAGATAATTACCGGAAATGAAATATAACAAGTCGTGGCTAGCGCGCTTTGCGCTGGGGCAGCTAAACCTGCGGTTCAGCCGCCCCAGCACTCGGCGTTATGTTGACTAGATCGAATTCGATCGGAGGCTTTCTTTCTTGATGAAGAACTACTACGAGAGACACTGGGCCTCAGCGGGGATAGCTCTAGTAGGACTCTTTGTATTCGGCTATTTCTACGAGTCACTTAGACAAATCTTGGGAAGTGATATGCTCCTGATGGCATTTACTTTACTGTTCCTCTTCTGTTTGGGCCAACTTGGCAACTACCTAGGAGCGAAAATCAGTGGTTCGAAGTCAACATAACAAGTGTGGGCAGTGTGCTCCCTGTGGTCGCCGGACGCGCTTACAGCGCGCCCGCTGCCACAAGCGTTAATAGGCCCTTGCCACACATCGAGTGATAGAATAGTATCACTATCATGAAGACTGAATTAGTGACAACTTTGAAGCGCCAGGCGACCAAAATCCTGTCAGAGCTTCACAAATCTAAAGAGCCCGTACTCATCACAGAACATGGAAAACCTTCTGCCTATCTCGTTGATTTCGAAGATTTCGAGTCCCAACAGCGCAGAATGCAGATTCTGGAAGGAATCGCTCGCGGCGAGTCTGCTGCTTTAGAAGGCAGGACGCTTAGCCATGACGAAGCCAAATCCAAAATGAAGAAATGGCTGAGTTAAT
>PKCY01000097.1 GCA_002862985.1 Haliea sp. | reverse complement strand
TGGCGATATATTTAGCGACCGAGCCAAACCCTGGACAGTTGTCCGTCAGGGGCAGGTCGTTGTCGATGGTTTTGGGGATGTGAATGGCCTGTAGCGGGTAGCCCATTGACTGACTCAGTTGAGAGACCTTCAGGCAGGTATCAGCGGAGTCGCCGCCGCCATTGTAAAAAAAGTAGCCGATATTGTGTGCCTTGAAAACCTCAATCAGCCGCTCATACTCGGCTCGGTTTTCTTCCAGGCTCTTCAGTTTGTGCCGGCAGGAGCCGAAGGCGCCTGCGGGGGTGGTCAGTAGTTTGCGAATGCTGGACGCGCTCTCTTTGCTGGTATCGATGAGATCTTCTTGCAGGGCGCCGATAATTCCATTGCGACCTGCGTAAACCTTACCGATTTTCGGGCGGTGCGTGCGGGCGGTTTCAATGAGGCCACAGGCGGTGGCGTTGATGACGGCGGTGACGCCGCCGGACTGGGCATAAAAGGCATTTTTTCCTGGCATGTGGTGGTCTGTTCCCTGCGCTGGGCGTGGTGAGTGGGTAGTGTTTATGTTTTGTGAGCGACGATGATACGCGAAATACTATTGCATGGGGCGGTGCCACTGGTCGAAATTTAGTCACCTTCATCTTCAACTTCCCTTTAGACTTATTCATTGTTGAGAACAGCTGTTAACTGAATGCACGCGTCAGCTGTGGTCTGCAAGAGCTGCGTGCTACCATGCGCGCTTAATTCAGGGAGCGGTTGTTGAAAGGCCATATTCATATCCTCGGTATTTGCGGTACCTTCATGGGTGGTATCGCGCTGTTGGCCAGAGAATTGGGCTATCGGGTTACCGGCTCCGATGCCAGTGTCTATCCCCCGATGAGTACCCAACTGCGCGATGCGGGCATCGATCTGATGGAAGGCTATTTGCCCGAGCATCTGGCGTCAGCACCGGATTGTGTGGTGGTCGGCAACGCGATGACGCGCGGTAACCCGCTGGTCGAACACCTGCTGAACAGCGGTCTTCCCTATACCTCCGGGCCCCAGTGGCTGGCCGAGCACGTGCTGGCCGGGAAATGGGTGCTGGCGGTGTCCGGTACGCACGGTAAAACCACCACCAGCAGTATGCTTGCCTGGATACTGGAATACGCTGGCATGACGCCGGGGTTTTTGATCGGCGGTGTGCCGGGCGACTTTGGTGTCTCCGCTCGCTTGGGTCGCTCGGATTTCTTCGTGGTTGAGGCCGATGAGTACGACACGGCATTTTTTGATAAGCGTTCCAAATTTGTTCACTATCGCCCGCGCACTCTGGCGATTAATAACCTGGAATTTGACCACGCCGATATTTTCGATGACCTTGGCGCGATACAGCGCCAGTTCCATCATCTGGTGCGCTGTGTGCCTGAACAAGGGTTAATCGTGCATCCGCATGGCGTGCCTGCCATTGACGCAACGCTGGCGATGGGCTGTTGGACACCGGTAACTTCCTTCGGTGTGGGTGAAGAATCTGCTGCACAATGGCGCGCGCAATTGCTGACTGACGATGGCTCAGCCTTTCAGGTGCAACCGGTCAGTGGCGAGCCCGTTGATGTGCGATGGACACACTGTGGTGCACACAATGTTGAGAATGCGCTGACCGCGATGGCCGCCGCGCGTCATGTAGGTGTTGCGCCGAACATTAGCGCAGCCGCCCTGTCAAAGTTTGATGGTGTGAAGCGTCGGTTGGAATTGCTGGGCAGCCCCGGCGAGGTGGCGGTGTATGACGATTTTGCGCACCATCCGACCGCTATCGCCACCACTTTAGAAGGGTTGCGCGCGCGGGCCGGGGACGGCCGCGTGATTGCCCTGGTAGAGCCGAGGTCTAATACCATGCGTATGGGTGAGCACAGGGCGCAATTGGCAGCGGCCTCAGCGGCGGCCGATAAAGTGTATTGGTTTCAGCCTGCGGGTATGGACTGGTCGATGGAGTCGATAGTGGCCCAAAGCCCGGTACCAGCTGCGGTGGTGAGCGATATAGGCGAGCTGGTGTTGCAGGTGGCGGCGGATGCCAAAGCGGGTGATCAGCTCGTCGTTATGAGTAATGGCGGTTTCGGGGGTATTCACCAGAAACTTTTGGATAAATTGCAGGACAAAATACCCCTATGAATTCTTCTGTAGTGTCTTTCTACGACGCATTGGTTTTGCGCCGCCCATGGTTATCGCTTTTCTTTATGGCGTTGATACTCGCTGGGGCTGCCACGGGGCTAAACAAAATCAAACTGGACGCCTCTGCCGATTCGCTGCTGTTGCAGGGCGACCCCTCGCTGGAGTTTTTCCGTGAGGTGTCGCGGGAGTACAGTACTGAAGAGTTTGTGTTGATTACCTGGCAACCCAATGCGCCCTTGCTGTCACCACAATCTCTTGAACCTCTAGGTGAAATGGCGGCGGCACTGGGGGAACTCGATGGTGTCTCTTCGGTAACCACGGTGCTGGATGTTCCGCTGCTTGAGAGCCCTCCGGTCACACTTTCGGATATTACCTCGGTGGACCCGTTGCCTACGCTGAGGGATCCGGGCCTGGATCTTGCGTTAGTGCTGCGGGAGTTAACCACCAGTCCGATTTATGCTGACCTGCTGGTTAGCCGCGATGGGCTGGTCAGTGCAGTGCAGATTAACCTGCTGCGGGACGAAACGTACATTCATCTGCTGCGTTTGCGTGATGAACTGCGCAGTAAACGAGACGTTGAAGGCTTGTCGTTGCAGGAGCAGGAAGAATTAAAGACAACTGAGCTGGCATTCAAAGCCCGCTCGGCGATCGTGCTTGAACGGGATTCCAGGCTAGTCCAAAACGTGCGCGAGATCGCCGCGCGTTATACCGGCGATGCGCGATTGTTTGTCGGTGGTGTGCCGATGATTGCCGCTGACATGGTGAGTTTCGTGGCCAGCGATCTGGAAGTGTTTGGCGGATCTAT
>PKCY01000124.1 GCA_002862985.1 Haliea sp. | reverse complement strand
GTCACCAGTTCGCCGCTCAGTAGTTCTCGGCAATAAAGTCCCTGGCCAGTTTAACCACGGTGTTATTTTTTCCGTCGTACTGAACAATCACCAGATCGAGATACTCTCTGGCCTTCTCCCTATTGCCCTTCATAAACTGCACTTTGCCGAGCTTATACAGGGCATCCGGTGCCTTGGGGCTGTCGGGGTATTGGCTGAGTAACAATGCGAACGACTGCCGCGAAGCCTCCAGATCCGGCGGTTGCTTCACCAGATACAATTCGCCCAACCAATAATGAGCGTTGGCCGCGTACTGACTCGAGGGGTAGGACTGTATGAACTGCTTATATGCCGGAATGGCCTTTTCAAACTGCTTGCCCTGAACCAGACCGTAAGCTGCACGGTAGGCCGCTGTCTCTCCCGGTTGTTCCGGCGCAGCTTTTCCGCTGCGTCCCGAAACCGGTGCGCTGCTTGGGGGCAGAATGCTTGCAGACGCACCTGCACCGGTTTTGGCAGCAGAAGAAGCGCCGCCGCTGAGCCGCTGGTCCAGATCAGTGTAGCGCTGCAGGCTCTGTTCCTTGAGTCTCTGCAGTTCGTGCGCCTGCTCTTCCAACTTACCGTTAAGGAGCATGACTTCCTGCTGCAACCGTTGAATCTGGGAAAACAAAGCCCCAAGATTCTGCCCAGATGACGCAGTGTTTCGACTATTGATAGTTGCGGGAGTAGGCGCGGGCGCAATACCGCCAGACGCAGCCGGGGCATTATCGACACCATAGCTGGTAGCTGGATAAGCCTGGGCCGGCTTAGCTCCGTAGGGATCGGTGGAAGTGGGTGCGTTGGTGCGAACAGTTGCGCTACCGCCAGCCGCCTCCGCAGCGGCGCGCTCGGCTTCAAGATCCACATAAGTCTGGGCGGTCACGGTGAATGACAGAGGAGCGGCCAGGATAACCAATCCAGTCGCTAACAACAGTTTACTGACAGAAAAAAACACCGGCCGCTATTACTCGAGCACAACTCGGCGATTTTGCGCCCAGTTGCCATCGCCCGAACCGTAAGCCACAGGGCTCTCTTCGCCGTAGCTAATGGTCTCGATACGGAAACTCTCGATGCCATTGGCCACCATGTAGTCGCGTACGGAAATCGCCCGTCGCTCACCCAGTGCAAGGTTGTACTCGCGCGTACCGCGCTCATCCGTGTGCCCTTGCAGGCGAACATCTTCAGTACTGGTCTGCAGTACTGCAATATGTGCATCCAGCGCTGCCAAGGCCTCCGGGGTGAGGTTGGTGCTGTCATACTCGAAGTAAAACACATTGCCGAGAGCGGCAGCCGCCTCTTCAAGGCGCGCCTGTTCAACGGTAGCGATAGCATTGGCAGCAGCAGCAGATTCCTGCGCTTCCTGCGCCGCTTGAGCGGCGGCGGCGGCGGCAGCTGCTGCAGCGGCCGCGTCCTTTTCCTCTTGGGTAGTACCACAAGCAACCAATAACACCGCAGTTAACAGCAATGTAATGGCTTTACCCACAACAGGTAGATGTTTCATAGACCCTTTTCCTTCAACTTCTGGCTAACAATTTAGTGTGCTGATGCAGCGATTAACGGCTCAAATAGGGCGACCATGCGGGTTCTCGTACATCCCCTTCGCGCGCCGGCAGCCGGAATTTTACGCCGCCATCCACCGAAACGCCGGCCAGAATACCTCGATCACCCGCCTTGGTGGCGTACAATACCATAGAGCCATTAGGGGCGATACTGGGGCTTTCATCCAGCTGCGTAGTCGTTAAAACGTGCGTGCGATTGGTCACCAAATCCAACAACGCAATATGAAAACGGCCGTCCTGCTGGTGCACCATCACAACATTACGGCCATCCTGTGCCACTCGAGCGCGGGCATTATAAGTGCCCTCAAAGGTCAGCCGCTCGGTAGAGCCGCTGCGCAGGTCGTAGCGGTAGATCTGCGGCTTGCCACCGCGGTCGGACGTAAACAGCAGAGAGTTTCCATCTGGCATCCAGGTGGGCTCGGTGTCTATCGCGTAATGGCGGGTGATCCGCTTTAACTGTTTTGTCGCCAGGTCCATCAGGTAGATGTCCGGACTGCCGTCTTTGGACAACACCATCGCCATCGTCTTGCCATCGGGCGACCAGGCTGGCGCGCTGTTCAGCCCCTTGAAATTGGTCAGCTGTTCGCGCCGCCCGGTGGACAGCTCCTGTCGATAAATCGCCGGCCGGCCGGTCTCGAAAGAGACGTACGCAATGCTCTTAGCGTCGGGAGACCAGGTGGGGCCTAGCAGGGGTTCACTTGTTTCAAGCAGCACAACCGGATTTGCGCCGTCGGAATCTGACATGGTCAGCCGCGAATAATCCTTGCCACCGGGAACCCGTGTAACGGAGATATACAAAAGACGGGTGGCAAACGCTCCTGGTACACCGGTAAGTTTTTCATACACCGCGTCGGCAACACGGTGGCTCATCATCCGCGCTGTGCTCGCAGGGCCCGTCTCAGTGCCGGAGTCGACGATGGTCTGGCGCAGCACATCGAACAGATCATATTCGATACGCAACTCATTGTTAGCCTCCGAGACGCGCCCGATCAATAGATACTCCGCCTCGATGGCGCGCCAGTCGCGATAAAATACGTCTGGCTGAGCAGTGGGCCGGCTAAGCATATCGGTACGTGCAATCGGCGCAAACTGCCCACTGCGCGCGAGATCACTGTCGACCACAGCGGCGACGTCCTCCGGCGGCGCACCGTTGCCCTGCCAGGCGAAAGGCGCTATCGCGATGGCCGTCGGGTTGTCCATACCCTGTGATATCTCGATCGTTAATTGGGCCTGCACGATACTTGCAACCATCGCCAGAACAACACTCAATAGAACACTCGCTAGAACTTTCATCAGTAACGCAAATCCTCTGGCTTAAATAGCAGGCGAAATCGCCTGAACTGTTTTTCAAATTCCGCATTGGGAAGCTGCTGTAATTCGGGAAAGGCACCTGCCTTCTCAACG
>PKCY01000055.1 GCA_002862985.1 Haliea sp. | reverse complement strand
ACTATGTGAATGTTAGTGATTTTAACGTGCTGAGCCACCTCCATGCCTGTCATTTCGGGCATTTCAATATCTAAAAACGCAACGTCGGGCTGGTGTTCACCGATGAGCTGCAGGGCGGATTTTCCATCTTCAGCTTCGGCTACAATGTCAATAAATGCGAACGCACCAAGCATTCTGCTGAGTTTGCGTCGCGCAGCTGGCTCATCGTCGGCAATTAATACTCGCAGCGTATTCACGTATATCCCCAGTCACTCATTTTTGCAAGGCAGACGCAGTGTGACCGTTGTACCCTCGCCAGGCACTGAGGTCACTGAAAAGACTTTGTTTCCCAACTCAACCTCTGGCGCGTAGAGCAATTCGATACTGCCACGAACCAGTTCAAGGCCGAGACCGACTTTGGTTTCGTTTTGATCGAAGCCTCTACCACTATCGTATATCGTGACGTGCAGTTGGTTGTTTTTAACGACCGTCATAACACTGACCTTACCACCGATTTTGTAAGGTGCAATGCCATGTTTAATCGCGTTCTCAACTAATGGTTGCAGCAACATCGGTGGTAGAAGATACCCCTTATGTGCTTCGCAACGCTCAATATCGTATTGTAATCTATCGCCGAAACGGCATTGTTGAATTTCAAGGTATTGCTGTAGTAGATCCAGCTCCTCTCCCAAGCTGATCAGTGGTTGCTGTGTTGCACTTAGCGCTGCACGTAATAGTTCACAGAACTTATCGAGCAGCTCTACTGCCAGTTTGGGATCGTTTTCAATCTCGGATGAAATTAGATTGAGGCTATTGAACAAAAAATGCGGTTTCAATTGCGCGCGCAGAGTCTGGTATTGGGCAACGCGGAGATTCATCTTTACGGCGTGCTCGAATTGCTGCTGTTGTAGCACTGAACGCATCATCGCAAAGAGCAACACTTCGATCGTCATTATCATAAATAGCCCAATAGGCTGCCTATTTGCCTGAAAATTTGATGTCGTCAATATGTTGAGGTAAAGCAAGCCAAGCACTAGCAAGCAAAATAGTGAAACCAAAAAATACTTCGCGACAAATTGCGTAGAGTTCAAACCGCTATCAGTTGGAATTAAACCACCAGTTGAAATAAAGCCACTTTCTAATAACCACAACAGGAATGCTATCGATACCGTAAATGACCAAATCGACAAAATTGGCAGGAGTACAACTGGCCCGGTAAGGCGATCAAACCCAGGATTTGCGAACAGTAGAACGAATGCAATGTGGAATAGCGGCAGGTACACACACAGTAACAGCGTGCGCGAAAAAAATCTTACAGCAGGAAGCTCGCCCGCTTTGGGGGCCGAAAGTTCGTAGGCTAGGCTCATGCGGTCTTTATATCACAGCTGCGGCGTCAGTCAGACGAAACGGCGAACCGCTGGCAGTCTGTTTGGTACCACTGAACAAGGTAGCGCTTCACAGAATGGTCTATACAGACCATTCTGTGAGCTGATTGTTACCACTCGGTATATCAGTGTGCGAGAACAATTACTACTGCCTTGGGCACACTAATGGGAAAGGCATGATTGAGCTAACCTCCGGCTGTGTTGGCGTTACTGGGAAAACTCATAGAATTGTAGAGCGGAAAGTAAAAATGCATCGACTCATTAAGCCAGTATTCACCCTAACAGGCGCATTATTTTTTGCATCGTTGGCGGGCTGTAGTGACAGCTCAGACAATGGCGGCTTTACTAGTGAGGCGGGGGTGCAAGCGCTTTGCGCTCTCCCCGAAGAAGACGTCGAGATCAACACCACCGCAGCGAATATCGAGTTTGTGCGCACGCCGGATGCCTGTTTCGACAACCTGGACGGCTATCCCTTCGCCCCTAACTACGCAGACGTGGAGGGCCTGCGCTACCACTATGTGGACACGGGACCCCGCGATGGCGAGGTGATACTGATGTTGCACGGTCAGCCCACTTGGTCCTATCTTTACCGCAAAATGATACCGGTGTTGGTAGAAGCGGGTTATCGGGTGATCGCTCCGGATCATATCGGTATGGGGCGGTCCGACAAGCCGGTGGACCCGCGCGTACACCAGTATGAGCAGCATGTTGCGTGGATGAAGTCTTTCGTCAGCGCGTTGGGTCTGTCTGACATTACCCTGTTCGTGCAGGACTGGGGCAGTCTGATTGGCCTGCGCATGGCGGGCGACAACCCCGAAAAGTTCGCACGCATCGTGGTCGCCAACGGGGATCTGGCGGTGATCCCAGAGGGCTTAAACCCTTTTACCCTGCCTGTATTCGAATTTGACGAGACGATTCAGTCGACTACCGAACATATGTCGCTGCGCCCAGATGAGCGGATAAGCGGTTTTCAGTACTGGGTGAATTTCGCCGCTAGCGCTCCGCACCTGTTTGCCGCGGACATGGTCGATATCTCGACGGGCAATAATTTAACCAAGGCGCAGTTTGACGCCTATAACGCCCCGTTTCCGACGCGAATCTATTGGGGCGGCATCCGCGCTTTTCCCTCCATGGTGACTGGGTTCGGGCAGCAAAACCTGCCTGCGTACGAGGCGCTGGGGCGTTTTGAGCGGCCTTTCCTGTTTATAGGCGGGGAGGACGATGCCAATCTGGGTTCGGTGACCAACCAGAACAAGTGGATCGCCCACGTCCCCGGTGCCGCCGGGCAGCCCCACACACGCTACGAGGCGGGGCACTTTATTCAGGAACAGGTTGGTGGGGAAATGGCGGCGCATGTGGTGCTGTTTATGCAGGCCAACCCGCTAAATTCGGGCGGGCCTGAGCCAGAACCTGACGAAGAGAAGCCCCGGGGGTTCGAGATTTTGGCGCCGCAGCCGGATGGGACTTTCCGTGCCTGGGTTGGCCCGACGATCACCGGGGAGGAATTCGCCGCACTGGCGCTACCTGATGATTGGATAAAGAATCAACCACGCGAGGCGGGTGTTGATGGTCCAGATGCCAATCGCTTCCTGCGCTCACCCGATGAACGGGAAGACGGCGACTTTCTG
>PKCY01000285.1 GCA_002862985.1 Haliea sp. | reverse complement strand
TTTATAAACTGCAAAGCTATTCTGGGATGAAGGGTGGTGTAATTATCTCGCACATAATTCAATAAGCGTGATCCGCATCACACTTCCTGGAGAATCTATGAGCTAATTCTAAGCTAGTGGGTTGATTACTGTGTATTGTCCGGGAAGCTCAAGACATTCAGACAGTTGCATTGCAATGTATCTATCTATAAAGCATGACGCGGCCTTATCCGCACCTATAAAAAGGAAATAACAGTGAATTACTTTTACAATTTCAACGTTAGGGTGCCCGGTTTATTGGGCTTTGCGGCAATAGCAGCATTGGCGTTAGGGGCGATTGGCGGATGTAATAACGATAGTGACCGCAATTGGGATCCTGTCGATCCCAACGCTGGCATTTATCCTGTCCCGCAAACGATCACCCCTTTCGTGGGAGAGAGCCCTCGTAAAATCCAGTTTTGGGATTTGACTTATTCGTGGGTAGAGGACCCTGATGGTGGCACTGGCACGTGCACTGCCGGTAACGTGCAAATCTTGGGTGACGAGCCTCAAGTAACGCAAACGGCGGATACATGCCCTGAATCCCTTGGCCAGGTTGCGCCGTGCGACCCGCAGGCGGGTGACGATGATCAAGGCAACAATGTTGTAGCAAGCGGAGCGGTCCAGCAGTCGGTCAATGGCTGTTTCAAGGACGAGCAGGGTGTTGCTAACTGTTCTGCGACACTCGTATCTGGACCAACTGACGAATTGACATGCCAGCAAGCTGTTGAAAGGGGAGACCCGCTTGGTGCAGGCGCTATTTGGTACCAGAGAGTCGCGGATAGCGGGCCAGGAACTTCGGAGAATAGTTGGTGGGGCAAAGCGCCTGGAGCGCCAGGGGGTGAAGTAAGCGTCTCCGGCGGAACTCAGCTTTCTTTCGGTGGGAGTTCAGGAGCAGCAATATCATCCTCCGCTGCGGATTCAGAAACGGCAATATCGGTTGCACTATCAGGCGGCAGAGAATTTAGCGAACAGGCTCAACCTATTTATCTGTGTAACTCGCCAACGGCAGATGTTACGAGCACAGATGCCTGTGCATTGTCATCATTGTTTGGCTCCTGCTTAAACGATGGCCAAAATTGTAAGGTAGACAATATTACTGGAGATACTGACGGTGTCTTCAACATATATTTGAAGTCACCACCAGTGGGTGCGGAGCCACCAGTAATACCCTTCGGCGTAATTTTCTATCTTGGGCAAGGGTACAATGAGTACACTGCCAACCCGTACCCAACAAGCGGCTCCTCAACCGGCGTAGGATGGAGCGACCCTGGCTGGAGCGGTGCCTCTGTTTTTCTAGCGGATGAATCTACGGGAGGGCCCGTGACCTACTATACGACCGTGGACGAGGCTGAAGTTACACTCCAGAATAAAAACCAAGCGATCGAAAGCAGCTCCGCTTGGGCAGATAAAAACACCTCCTCCTTCTCTGTTAAGGGCGGTGTGCCAGATGTTGGTTCTAGCACCGCTGGGGCATCATTCTCAAATGCAGCTGGCCAACTTGACGGCGGTGAATATGTGTACTATAGCACTGAGTATTATCAACAGATGCAAACCTCCACTATTAGTCCGTTAGAAGCGACGATGCCACTGAGTGCTAATTTTATTGCGGCAGTAAACGCGCTTCCTGCGTCGTATAGCACTGCTAGCGATAATAGTTCGTTATACCAAGATCTCCTCCTTTCTTTTGGCACCGCTGTTGCGGTCGAGATCGCTGCAGGTGGCCGCTGGGTCGAGACCTATACGTTTACGGGCCAGGCTTACGTGCAGGCGCAGTCTAGCTCGAACAGTTTTAATGCGGGTATAAGCGCCATGGATGACGGTATTAAAGGTTCCGGAAATGCCAGTGATGCAACCAGCAGTAGCTCAGGTAATAGTCTCGCAGGATATGTAAGCACCGCGTCTCTCACCTTGTTGGGTGGCACCCCCGGCAATTTTACAGAGTGGGTTGCGTCTATAACCGCCTTAACTAACCTGTATCCAATAAATTTTACCGTCGTGAAGCTGAGCAATTTAGCATCATTTCTCGGAGAACCTGCTGTAAACACCAACTTTTGTCCTGAAAAAAACCAGAGCTGTTATAAGGCAATAGGCTTGGCTCTGGAAGGGTATGGCGATTGGCTTGCTGCAAACGCTTGTTCTGGACCCACAGCGATTTATCCGGACTGCACACCAAACCCGAGCACGGTCGAGCCAGCTCCATACGTACAGCCCCCCGTTGCAACTCCTATATTGGCCGCGGACACCAAGCGATCTTTCTCGATCAATTTCAGTCCTGCGTATGACAGTGCGATTAGCCACTGCGTTGTAACTGCGCTTCAGATAGACAATGGCGATGAGACGGACGGTGGAGGTTGTGGCTCGCCGGACGGCATCACCTTTGGTCCTTACGGTGAGACAAGAGATTGTTACTTAGCGATGCAGTCGGACAACCTGGGTGTCTACGGCTCGGCGGTATTCCAGTGTTATTACACCAAAGGGGGAGAAGCCGACCCTGCGACGTTCTCGTGGACACTGGCGGAGGATCTGCCCGCGGACATCTGGTGGCAATCAAACCCTGTAAACGCTATAGAAGTAAATTTGACAAATTGTGACGACGGCAAAAAGTGCAACTTGACCGGATCGATTGCTATTATTCCAGATTAAAGTAGAGGATTTGCCCTAGGTCTGAATTTGCGCGGCACTGCCGTTTTTTTCGCCAAGATTTCAGACTTAGGCGAGCTTGTTGCAATTCATTTGTCTTGCGATGCGCCTGATGAGAGCATCTGAGCTAGCTTTTGATAACGTGAGCCGTCAAAACGGTACTGTCAAGTTAACTTGCCAGTACCGTAATGCTGCTTACCATTGATCTTTACGAAGACTTCATCGATGAAAAAGGCATCACCGTAGCCTCGGTGTTTTCGCTTCAACCTTCGAGTGTATATAGCACTGAATTTGATACACCAAAGTCGAATTGCTTCGCGGCTGACTATGATGCCTCGCTCCGCGAGTAAATCCTCGATATCCCGGTGACTGAG
>PKCY01000306.1 GCA_002862985.1 Haliea sp. | reverse complement strand
AGTCAGGAGGTATTTACGCTTATTCAGTCATCGAATAGCGGTATGGGTCAGACCAGTTTCGTGTGCTGGTGATCGACGGCGGGGTCTACTGGCTGGTCTTTTTTGTTGGCCGCTTCAATTTCGTCTGGGTAGTATTCCCAGATTGCCCTGGTACCCTTAATACAGTAACCAATGCTCTCGGGACTCATCACCCTAGTCCTTCCGGTGGGGCCCATGATTGGAACTCTGTGGTCTGGGTAGACCATGCCAACCTGTATTCCAGTGCCAATGCCCACCAGGCCCGGCGGTACAGTAGAAAAATATTTGTCCCAGTACTTTTCAGAATAAAACACGGCGCAATAAGGAATGTTGCGGTATTCATCCAGGAAGACAAAGCCGCCGTCAACCACGGATGGCCAAAGATTGATAAGGCAGTCGTGTAAACTTGAATAAAAGTCCACATCCCAGAATGCCAACACAATATCGCCTTCATGATGTGGAAGCGAGTCTTCAAACCAGCCGGGATAAAACTCACAGGCCTCTATGGCTCCATATTGGCGCACGTTTGCTGACACCTCCTCCAAGGTCCCACCAAACACGCCAGCCTTAAATCCATTCCTGAAAGAGTGCTCCGCGACGGGGTCACCTTGAGAGGGTGGGGGAAGCCCCTTAAAGGAATCGTAAACTTTGAGTTTTCGGCCCGTGATATCGGCTGCGATGGACAAGTTCACTGTGGCACCACCCTTCCAACAACCGCATTCCACCACACTCCCTTCTACTTCTGGTGGCGTCTCCAGCAGGCGCATGGCAATTACCAGGTGAGCTCGCCAGGAAGTGCCGGATCTAACATTGCTGTGGTTCCGCCAAAATCTAAAGCCAAGACGCATGCGTTTTGACCATGTCATTCCGTAACTGGGGTGAACCTTGGTGGAGTAGGTTAGGAATATTATTGCTAATGGAGCAGTGATGTTTCTGTAGGACTTCCTGACGAAACGAATTCGCCTGATTCTCGTCTCTTCTCGATTTTTTGCCATAATCTAGTTTCGCTGGACTAACAAATTATCAGTTATATGCAACGATAAATTACCTTAACCTCATGGAGGAAGCAATGGTGCCTATGTTTTTTGTGTCGAATCTGGCGGACGCTTCGGATTATATAGTGTCGACGTTAAAAGCGCTCAGTGTTGATCTATGGGGCGCCCCGACAGATCGTAACTGACAGGCTGCGAAGTTATGCCTGGATCTCAGTATTGGTCCGCTCGCTGACTGGAGCAGGGCGGCGGCCTGATTGAGAAATTCAATCTTCGCTGGTCCACAGAAGTTAACTTGTCAGTACCGGCTTTAGGGTTCGTTTCTTGTAGTGACTGCGTAGAATAGGATCAACAGCAGAAATTTTAGTGTCTCGGAAGCGTGGCTCATTTTTGAATTGCCGGTACTGCGTGGTTCAAAATTCACCGGCACGTCTACTATTCGATAACCTCGTCGCGACAGCAGGCAGGCAAGTTCCAATACGTGTTCAAACCCTTTCCTTTTAAACGATAACCCCTCTACGCAGTGTCGTTTAAAGCCCTTACATCCTGTATACAAGTCCGTAGTGCTTTGCCCAAACAGTACGTTGTACAGCCCCGAAATTATCTGGTTCCCGAGAGACTTCAGCCAGGGCATATTAGGGGGGGGGTGAATCAGTAGACGGCTTGTATATACCACGTCGTTTGTCTGAAGTGCTTCGAGAATGTCGGGTATAGCCTCAGGAGGATATTCACAATCCGCATCAATGATGATGATGGTATCGTTATGTGAGTAGGTGATTCCATCGATCAGCGAGCCGCCATAGCCCTCGTTAATGTCATGTTGAATCAAAGTGGCCCCGGAAAACCCCTGTATAATATGTGCGCTGTCATCGGAGGAAGCGTTATCCACGAATATCAAGTTCAGTGGCAGTCCCAGCGCACTGATACGTTTATAGAAGAGTTCCAGAATTTCCGCTTCGTTAAAGACGGGAACGATGACGTCGATTGTTGGCGCTTCCAAGGACTTTCTCCAGAGACGTCTAGGGCGCGGCGGAATCGCTGGCGCTCAAAGAACGCGCTTCGCTCTCGAGAAGAATCGGTATGCTGCCGCGGATAGGGTAGGCCAGCTTGCTGGTAGAGCATAACAACTCATTGTTTTTCGCATCGTACTCCAGGGACGCTTTACTGACTGGGCAAACCAGTATATTGAGCAAGCTTTCGTCGAACATCTTTTGATCTCAAATGCGGGAAGGTAAATAGTGTATCGCTAAACAGCGCGTTTTGCATCGTGAAACGCTGGCATATCTCGGATAAATATCAGCAATTTTGAGTGCAAGCCGGACATCATACATGTAATTTTGCCACGGTTATGTATCCAGATTTTGCGGCTATACAGCGTGCGACCTTCGATGGTCGCAATGACGTGGACAATTAAGTGTTGGCGTCGCTGGATTTGTGCAGTTTGTGTTTCCAGCGAGAGCTTTTTTCTGGATTTCTTGTCAAGCGTCTTGTAAAAATAAGTTTTAAAAATCGAAAAAATATCGAGACGGTCTGATGCTGCTTTTTTGTCGATTGGCTCTGATTGAAATAGTTTACCGGAATTTCGATTACTCGCTGGTGCTGGCGCATTAATTCAATCATCATTTCAGCTGAGAATTCCGGGCCGTCACTGATGAGGTCATGTTTAATAGTTTCCCAGGAGGATTTCCAAATAGCACGAAACGTACAGCCTACATCCGTGAATCTGCCGCGTCGATTCCACCACAGGATTTCTACCAATAAGCCAAGAGCATGGTGCGCCAGGCGGACCATGCCGCGCATATTGGAGCCTTGTTCTATAAGTTGCCTCGTTGTCCTGCTACCGATAACCATGTCCGCTTCAGGTAGGTAAGTAAGCAGTTTTTCGACGTCCCTTGCCGAGAACGAATAGTCTGCTTCCGTTAAGACGATTATGTCTTCACTTGCCAGATTCATCGCGTGACGAAGTTTTGCGCCATAGTCGTTGCTTTCTGGGGGGCAGACTATAGGCACAGCTCCGTGCGCCAGA
>PKCY01000150.1 GCA_002862985.1 Haliea sp. | reverse complement strand
TCTGCACTGCGCAAAGTGTGCCGTGTGCGTCTCACTAATGGTTATGAGGTTTCTTCATATATCGGCGGTGAGGGCCATAATTTGCAGGAACACAGTGTGGTTTTGATTCGTGGTGGTCGTGTGAAAGATCTGCCGGGTGTGCGTTATCATACGGTGCGCGGCAGCTTGGATACTTCCGGGGTCGCAAACCGTCGTAACGGCCGCTCCAAATATGGCACGAAGCGACCCAAATAAGAAAGCTCTACGAGCTTAACAACATTAATGATGTAAGTAAGGCCGAACCTCTGCCGCCCCCGCGTTTGTTGCAGGTTGGTGTTCGGATCACCTGAAGAGAGAGTAGATAGCATGCCTAGAAGACGAATAGTTGCCAAGCGAGAAATACTGCCGGACCCAAAGTTTGGCAATGTGACTTTGGCAAAATTTATGAATCACGTGATGGAAAGCGGAAAAAAATCCGTTGCCGAAACTATAGTCTATGGCGCTCTCACAATAGTCCAGGAGCGACTAAACAAAGACCCTATTGAAGCATTCGACGAAGCACTGGAAAACATTGCACCGATGGTGGAAGTAAAGGCTAGGCGTGTCGGTGGTGCAACGTATCAGGTGCCGGTCGAAGTTCGGACATCTCGCAGAGTCGCATTGGCTATGCGCTGGCTGGTCGAGTACGCGCGTAAGCGTGGAGAGAAGTCAATGCGACAGCGTCTTGCCGGAGAAATCATTGATGCGTCTCAGGGCAAAGGTAATGCCGTGAAGAAGCGTGAAGATGTGCATCGCATGGCTGAAGCTAACAAGGCGTTCTCGCACTACCGGTTCTAATTCTTTTCGCCCTACAACTCTATTATTGGGGATTTAATCGTGTCACGTAAAACTTCTATTAGCCGGTATCGCAATATTGGCATCTGCGCGCATGTGGACGCGGGCAAAACCACCACTACTGAGCGCGTACTATTCTATACTGGCCTTTCTCACAAGATAGGTGAAGTGCATGATGGTGCGGCTACAATGGACTGGATGGAGCAAGAGCAAGAGCGTGGTATCACCATTACTTCTGCAGCAACAACCTGTTTCTGGAGGGGTATGGATGCTCAGTTTGAGGACCATCGCGTTAATATTATTGATACGCCTGGACACGTTGACTTTACTATCGAGGTAGAGCGATCTCTACGCGTTCTCGATGGTGCCGTTGTTGTGTTATGTGGCTCTTCCGGCGTGCAGCCCCAGACTGAAACGGTTTGGCGCCAGGCCAACAAATATGAAGTGCCGCGTATGGTGTTCGTCAATAAGATGGATCGAGCGGGAGCAGACTTTCATATGGTCGTCACTCAGCTCCGTGAGCGGCTAGGTGCTAATGCGGTGCCAATTCAAATGACCATAGGCTGCGAAGAAGAGTTTAAAGGTGTTATCGATCTTGTAAAAAACAAGGCTATCCTATGGGACGAAGCCGACCAAGGTATGACTTTTAAATATGCAGATGTGCCGGAGGATATGGTTGATCAAGTGGCGGAAATGCGTGAGTACATGGTCGAAGCGGCGGCTGAGGCCAACGATGACTTCATGGAAAAGTACCTCGAAGAAGGGGAGCTCACTGAAGAAGAGATTAAACAAGGGCTTCGGACGCGTACGTTAGCTAACGAAATCATCCCTGTTCTGGGTGGTTCTGCGTTCAAGAACAAGGGTGTTCAGGCAATGCTTGACGCGGTAATCGACTATATGCCCTCTCCCACTGAAGTAAAGGCTATTCAGGGAACCCTGCTAGACAAAGACAGCACTGTTGATGTTCGTGAGGCGGACGATGAGGCACCTTTCTCTGCGCTAGCGTTCAAAATAGCGACAGACCCTTTTGTTGGTACGCTTACCTTTTTCCGTGTTTATTCGGGAACATTAGAGAGCGGCACTGGTGTTTATAACTCAGTAAAAGAGAAGAAAGAGCGAGTTGGTCGTATGGTGCAAATGCATGCCAACAGCCGTGAAGAAATTAAGGAAGTACGTGCGGGCGATATAGCCGCTGCAATCGGTCTGAAAGATGTTACAACTGGCGATACGTTGTGCGACTCAGATACGCCTATCGTGCTCGAGCGTATGATCTTCCCTGAGCCGGTGATTTCAGTTGCGGTTGAGCCGAAGTCAAAGCCTGATCAGGAGAAGATGGGCATTGCGCTTGGCAAGTTGGCTCAGGAAGATCCTTCTTTTCGGGTTCGGACCGATGAAGAGTCTGGTCAGACCATCATCTCTGGAATGGGCGAGTTGCACCTTGACGTTCTGGTCGATCGCATGCGCCGTGAGTTTAGCGTAGAGGCTAATATTGGTAAGCCACAGGTCGCCTACCGTGAAGCGATTCGCAATACGTCAGAAATTGAAGGCAAGTTTGTTCGTCAGTCCGGCGGTCGTGGTCAATACGGGCATGTTTGGGTCAGGTTTGAACCATCTGAGGATACCAATGCTGAAGGGCTAGAATTTATTAACGAGGTTGTGGGTGGAACAGTACCTCGCGAATATATCCCGGCGGTCCAGAAAGGCATTGAAGAACAGATGAAGAATGGCGTCTTGGCCGGTTATCCTTTGCTGGGTTTGAAGGCTACGCTTTTTGACGGATCGTTCCACGATGTAGATTCTAATGAAATGGCGTTTAAAGTTGCGGCCTCCATGGCGACCAAGAAGTTGGCTGGTAATGGCGGCGCTGTGTTGCTGGAACCCATTATGGCAGTTGAAGTGGTGACGCCTGAAGAGAATATGGGCGACGTGGTCGGCGACCTTAATCGTCGCCGTGGTCTTATTGGCGGCATGGATGAAAGTTCGATGGGTAAGGTAATTACAGCGGATGTGCCGCTGGCTGAAATGTTCGGATACGCAACGGACCTTCGGTCGGCAACTCAGGGGAGGGCGACCTACACTATGGAGTTTGCCAAGTATGCAGAAGCCCCCAATAACGTTGCTCAGGAAATTATTTCCAAAAATCAAACCAACTGATATTTAGCGATTGCACAGAGGTAAATAAAAGTGTCAAAAGAAGCATTTGAGCGTAGTAAACCCCACCTAAACGT
>PKCY01000275.1 GCA_002862985.1 Haliea sp. | reverse complement strand
GAAAATGGCGGTGATGAGGTATCGCATATCTTATTCCTGACTATGGTTTCCAAAAAGGCTGTGATCTATGAGTTCGCAAAAGCTGTGGATTGCCATAGCGTGTATTTCCACTACAAGCGACTGCCTCGCTGCATTGACTCGCAATTCAACATCTTCTTCGCGAATGACTGTGCCCAATTCATCCTCCTGGGTGTTCGACACGACAATGACTCCCATGTTCCTTTCGTGGGCAGTCTGCACCGCCCGCAGCAGGTTGCCCGCGGCCTCTGAACTATTGATGCAGACTAAAATATCTCCGGCTTGCCCTAGTGCGCGTAGCTGGCGGGAGAAAATATCGTTGATACTGTCGGATTGGGCGATAGCGGTCACACTGGCACTGTCATTCCCCAGTGTCAGGGCGGGAAGAGCGGGCCTGTCGGCCTCAAAGCGATCAAGCAGATAGCTGGCAAATAGGTGTGCCAGAACTGCGTCCACGCCATTGCCGCAGGTGATAATTTTTCGATCACCCACTAATGCGCTGGCCATCAGTGCGCTGCCTCGCTCTATGGGTTCGGCAAGATCATCGACTGACATGGCGATGGTTTCGATCGTGCTCTGGAAATTGTTGGCAATGATCTGGTAGTAATCCATGCGGTCGGGTCCGGCTCTAGAATGTCAGGCAGTGAATGCGCTTCGGATCCATCGCATCCGTGGTTCGGTCCCGAATTGTGGGGGCTCGAAGGCGATTACGTCAAATCGGCAGGGCATATTCGCACACTGCGGCCTGCACTGCAGGAAGAGTTGCGCTGTTTTTACGACACGCTGTTGCTTGCGCGCGGTTACCGAGCTTGCGGCGCCAGCGAATTTGCGGTTACTGCGCGCCCTGACTTCCAAAAAGACGACCTGTTCGCCGTCCTGAGCAATGATGTCGATTTCTCCCGTTTTTCCCCGGAAGTTACGTTCCAGAACACACAGTCCGCTCTGCTGTATCAGGGTCGCCGCCCTATCCTCGTAATCGTCGCCTAAAAATTTCACCTGTCACCGCGCTGTCCTTTGCTCAGGGTTGCTCAGTGTAGCTACTGAGCCTTGAGGACGCCCCCATCCAAAGTGGCCGCGGAGGGCTCCCGGTGAATGCGCAGGTTCGGATCCATGCTCAACAAACCGGTGTTCCCGCGCAGCAGGGCATCAGCTCCGCTCTGCAGGCGGCCGAATTCGGATTGCAGTAAAAAGGCGTCCGCGCCCAGAGCATTGAGCTGTGTGTAATCACCTGAACCGGTGTCGCCCGCGGCAATAGCCACGCGCAGTTCTGGATTAGCACCCAGAAGCCACGGTGTTTCTACCAGGTGAATTCCCTCCAGGTCGCGATTGCGTTCGTCAGGGATGCTGCTGTAGATAGTGGAAATGCCGTAAACGGGCAGGTTGCCGGCGTAATGAAAAGCCAATAGTGGTTTGATAGAGCTGGCCTCGTAAGCATTTCGGCTGAGGAGAAAAACGACATCTGGGTCGAGGCGACGGCGAGGTACGGACTCTATGTTGGTGGCCAGCATGC
The DNA here is from genome assembly GCA_002862985.1 of Haliea sp. GTDB lineage: Bacteria > Pseudomonadota > Gammaproteobacteria > Pseudomonadales > Halieaceae > Marimicrobium. The sequence goes on along the minus strand of PKCY01000275.1, from coordinate 1,523 downwards.
GGCGAATGTTACTGGTTCTTTGTTCACTTGCATCAAGGGAGAGCACAGACTTCACACTGCTGGAGTACTCATCGGGGTTGTTGTAGGTGGCACTGCTGGCAATACTGCCACCCAGAGTTGTCCATCGCTGTTTAAGGGCGCTTTCCACTTTTGCCCCCCAGTCGCCTTCGGGGCGAATAATGATAGCCCGGCGTGCACCTTGTCCAAATGCGATTTCAGCCACGCGCTGCGCTTCGTCTTGCGGTGACAGTGAGAGTTGCACTAGAGCGCTTCCAGAGGCCGGCAATACCTGGTCAATGCGGTTGAGCGCCAGTATGGGTATTGGTCGCTCAAGCAGCGTGGCAACGTCTGCCAAAGCGGATTTGCTTAGCGGACCAATGGCAATGCCGGCACCTTGGCTGACGGCGTAATCGTAGGCGCTGCTGGCGGTAGGGTAATTTTCTATATCAAGGATCAACAGTTCATAGGATGGGCCGCCATTGCTGCGTGCGGAGTAATAGGCCGCCAGATAGCCGTCCAGAACCGCTTTGCCAGGCCGTGCCAGTTTTCCGCTCAGGGGCAGTAATATGGCAACTTTACCTGTCCGGTTTGAAGGTGCCTGTAAGTAATCCAGCCCGCCAGGTAGCGGCGCAGCCGCAGGGTGGCCGGGGTGATTGTTGCGCCAGCGCGACAGCTGGCCGGGCAGTGAGGAGGGGGCGCCGCGGGAGATTAGTGCGAGGTCCAGCCATCCCTGCCATTGCGGATTCATTGTGAGTCGTCGCGCAGCCAGTAACTCTGTCTCTTTCTCACGTTCCAGATTGCGCCACACATTGCGCTTCCAGGCAGCGGAGTAGTCTGATGGTGCTGTGCGGAGAAGTTCGATTGCCAGGAGCGCGCTCTCGAGCCAGTCCCCTTGCATTTCCAGAATGTAGGCCTTGAAACTCAGCATGCGATAGCGCAGTGCAGGGTCTACATTGGGACGGTTCATCTTTTCGAGCTTCGCCAGTGCCTCGGCCTGATTACCCCGAAGAAAGGCGATGCGAGCCTGCAGGTAGGTGATGTAGGCTAGGTCGTTCGGCGTCGATGCGGTGTCGGCTAACGCTTGCAGTGTGACACTGGCCTGCATCCAGTCAAATTGGGCAAGCGCCTGCTCTGCAGCATTGAACGCTTCACTATGGGAGCTGGCAGGCAGGGTGAGCGAAACCTTGTTTTTCTGCGCAGACTGATGACTTTCAGGAGGCGGTGTCGTGGGCTCTTTGGGTTTTTTCTGCGGTTTATCGGCGCAGCCCCAGAGCAGTAATGTCAGAAGAATAACTGTCACTGCACGAACGCGGCGGTCTTGACTGAAACTGGGTTCTCTCATGCTATGCTTCACCAACAGGTTAGTAAGTCTTTAAAAACAGGGACACGCAAAGTGTCGACATTATAAGGGGAAATTTTGGATTCCGGGCTTTATGTTGTGGCAACACCCATCGGTAACTTCGGTGATATGTCACAGCGAGCGATTGAGGTGCTGCAGTCAGCTGACCTTATCGCGGCGGAGG
>PKCY01000135.1 GCA_002862985.1 Haliea sp. | reverse complement strand
AGGTATTCGTCTGCCAATCCGCCTTCGAACGGAGAGTGTTCGCCGCCCCAGAGGCCGCCGAAAGGGCCCATTAGATCCAGGCTAAGCTGTGCGAATTCATCGCCGATGGAAGCGCCCCAGGCTTTGTTCATGGCAGCTTCGACAGCGGGTACTTCGTACTGCGCTTTGCAGATTGCCATCCTTTCCAGCATGGTGCCTACTTCTACTCGAGCCGCCATCCGTGCCAATGATCGACGGGTGTGCGGATCCTCAGAGGGTCGCTCTCCTTCAAAGTCAACGTTCTTGTACCAATCAACAATATGGTCGAAGCGACGTACGCGCGATGCAAATGACAGAATGGCGAAGCGTTCATAATCTAACGCTTGCATCATGTAATAAAAGCCCTTGTTGAGTTCACCCACTAAGCGCGCGCGGGGTATCTTCATCTTGTCGAAAAATACCTGGTTGGTTCGGTGTGTAGTGCCCTCTCTGCCAATGGTGTCCATTCGAGAGAGACTCATTCCGGGCGAGTCATGATCGACGATAAAAATGCTGATGCCCTTGTGCTTGGGTGCGTCGGGATCCGTGCGTAGGGCCATCCAGTGCCAGCGACAAAAGTGTGCAGAGGTGATGTAATGCTTCATGCCGGTGACTTCGAAGTGATCACCCTTATCGACGGCGCGACATTGCATGGACCCCAAATCGGTGCCCGCACTGGGTTCGGTATAGGTAATGGCCCATTGTCCCTCATTGCGGAAGATCATCGGGAGGAATTCCATTTTCATTTCTTCACTGGCGACGTTAAAAATGGTGCTGGCGATGGTGCCCACATTCTTGCCGATGATGGGCGCGCCGCTTCGGTCCAGTTCCGAGTTGAGGATAAACTGGGCCAATGGGAAAGGATTGGGTGAGCCGCCATACTTTTCGGGGAAGCCCATTCCCAGCCAGCCCAGTTTCCCCATCTTGGTAACAAACTCGATGCGCGGTGGTGTATCGATGAAGATGCTGCCTTCCACCTCCTCGGTCATTTCCCTGGCTATGAATTCGCGTACTTCCTCGCGAAAGGCGATTTCCTCGGGGCTCCAGTCAAAATCCACGTGTTACTCCTTGGGGAATGGGGCGGTTCCAGGTTGAGCTAATGCCTGATCGTGCGTGCTCACAAGCGGGCGGTGGTTTTATACAAGGCATCTGTCTTGCGATGATAGTACAAGGAGGTTGCGCTGAGAAGACCTTTATTTCTAACCAAGCGCCAATACGCTCAGGTCCCACTAAAGTAGGCCTTGGCGGTGCTTCCGGGGCGATGCAAAAAGAAGACGACTGCCGCCACATTGCTTATAGCGCCGGGATATATGGCGTCTCAGTCCACCAGGGTGCACCTCGACGAGAGAAATCATGTGGCACCTGCAAATCATGGCTTCGATGAATTCTGTGGTAAGGCCTGCGATCTCAATAGCGAGTAGTCTGGATACCTGAAGGACGGGGTGCTAAGGGAAAAACGGGAGCCGGGTCGTCATCCACCGCTATACCGATTGGAGATATGACCCTACTGGGTTCTCCGGGTGGCGAGTAGATCACCTGCGCGTCTTGGAATCAGGTGCTGCACGCCTGGGGCACCGGCTTTCGGGAATCTCCACCCCGCCAGGAGTCAGGTAGTCTTAATTTCGAACTGCAGCCAGCGGAGAGACATCTTCAAAGAGCAGCTGATTACTCACCAGATTTGTACTCGTTGATCAGGTGGTAAATACATGTTGTCACTTTCCTTGACATCAAAGGCGTCATACCAGGCATCGATATTCCGCTGTGGGTTTTGTCCACGCACCATTTCCGGAGCATGAGGGTTGGTTAACAGTAAGTTACGCAGTGCGTCTTCGCGAGACAAGCCTCGCCACACCTGCGCCCAGGACATAAAGAAACGCTGATCACCGGTAAATCCGTCGATGACGGGGGCTTCCTTGCCATCAAGGGAGAGTTTGTATGCCGTATAGGCCATCTGTAGCCCGCCGAGGTCCCCAATATTCTCGCCCATGGTAAGGTCACCGTTGACGCAGATTTTGTCGTCGCCGGCGATAGGGCAGTAGGCACTGTACTGGTCGCCCAGTTCTTGTGTAAGGGCTTCAAACTGTTTTTCTGTAGCGGGTGTCCACCAATTCCGTATCTTACCTTTTTCATCGAATTCGCGGCCTTGGTCGTCGAAGCCATGGCCGATTTCATGGCCGATCACCGCGCCGATACCACCGTAGTTAACCGCAGCGTCGGCTTTAGCGTCGAAGAATGGCGGCTGCAAAATCGCTGCGGGAAAGGTGATTTGATTCATCAGTGGGTCGTAGTAGGCATTCACTGTCGGTGGTGTCATGTACCAGTCCTCCCGGTCCACCGGTTCGTTGAGGCGGCTCACCTTTCGATTCCACTCGAACTGGTGTGCGTTCTGAATGCTTTCAAACAATTTACCCGGCACAATGATCAGGCTGGAATAGTCGCGCCATTTAGACGGGTAGCCGATACGCGGATCGAAGGTGGCCAGTTTCTTAAGTGCCTGGCCGCGAGTTTCGTCGTCCATCCAGTCCAGTTCGCCGAGGCGAATTTTGAATGCCGTCAACAGGTTATTGACCAGAACATCCATTTTTTCCTTGTAATCAGGTGGAAAGTGCTTGTCTGTATAGGCTTTGCCCAGCCCTTCTCCAATATTGTGGTCGACCAGTGTTACCCCGCGTTTCCAGCGCTCACGTTGTTGTTCTGTGCCGCGCATCGTTTTGCCATAGAACTCGAAGTGCGCATCGTCGAATTTTTTGGGTAGCAAGTTCGCTGAATCACTGGTGCGGTGAAAGACGAGGTACTTTTTCCAGGTGTCGAGGGGGAAGGACTCGAGTAGAGCGGCACCCTCAACGATGGCGCTTTTTTCGGCAACAATAAAATTCTGTACGTCGCCGAGGCCGGTCGCTTCCAGAACGATCGGCCAGTTTATCATGGGAGTCAGTTCCTCTAGGGCTTTCCTGTCCATGGGGTTGTATGTTGCCTGCACGTCACGCGTCTGCGCCGGTGACCAGTGCACTTGAGCGAGATTCATTTCGAGCTCGAAAACAGAC
>PKCY01000017.1 GCA_002862985.1 Haliea sp. | reverse complement strand
CTTTTTGGCTGAAAATGCGACAGTGGCACACCTGCGCGCATTGCGTGACAGCGGCAGCGAGCGCGGGTTCAGCGACGACGTATGGAACGACATGGTGCAGATGGGCTGGGCCGGCATTGCTATACCGGAGGCATTTGGTGGGCTGGGTTACGGTTATACCGGCCTAGGCCTGCTGCTGGAGCAGGCTGGACGCAATCTCAGCGCCAGCCCGCTGCAGGCCACAGTGCTTGTGGCATCGACATTGATTGAAGCCGTGGCGAGCGCGCAACAAAAAGAGCAGTTGCTGCCGGCCATTGCTGCTGGCGAGAAGCTTGTCACTTTGGCGCTGCAAGAAGGGTCACACCACGCTCCGCAGCAAACCGCATTCACTGCGACTTTGAGTGGGGCAGATTATATTCTTAACGGCACCAAAGTGATGGTGGCAGATGCTGTTTCTGCAGACACGTTTATTGTCATTGCGCGCACCGGCGGTGAGCCTGGTGAGGAAAAAGGCTTGAGCGCTTTTTTGGTCGACTCGGGCGAAGCTGGTCTGACGGTGCAGCCGCGCAGTCTGATAGACTCACGCAGTGCAGGCGCTCTGGCATGTGACAATGTGCGGGTCTCTGCGGCTAACCTTCTGGGCGCACCCGGAGACGTCTGGTTAGGTCTTAATCGGGCCTTGGATATTGCCAATATTGGCCTAGCATCAGAGTTACTTGGTGTATCGACAGAAGTCTTTGAGAGAACCGTAGCCTATCTGCAGGAACGCAAGCAATTTGGTCGGGTGATTGGTTCTTTTCAGGGCTTACAGCATCGCGCCGCAGAGTTGTTTGCGGAATTGGAACTGGCGCGCTCGATTGTATTAAAAGCGCTACATTCAATTGATGACGGCGAGCAGGAATTGTCGCTGATTGCCAGTGCAGCCAAGGCCAAGCTCTGTGAGGTGGCTCAGCGCGCTACTAATGAGGCTATCCAGATGCACGGTGGAGTCGGTATGACCGACGAATACGACATCGGCTTTTTTATCAAGCGGGCGCGGGTAGTTCAGCATACGTATGGTGACTATAACTACCATTTGGATCGATTTGCGCAGCTTAGCGGCTTCTGAACCGCGTTTAGAGACGGGCCCACGCAAGAATGAATGCAGAACTACAGCAATTTGATGACGCGGTTGCCAGCCTTACCGGTACCGGCCAGGCTTTTGAAGTCAACACCGTTGAGCTGGCAGGTGTCCAATATCGCAACTTTGCCACGCTGCCTGCCAACCTTGCACAGTTTTTTACAGTCATGTTGCAGCACGCAGAAAAAGATTTTGCGGTTTACTTAGACGAGCGCTATACCTTCGGTCAAGGCTACCAGCACAGTTGTGAATTTGGCGCGGCATTAGTAGAGCGCTATGGCCTGGTGAAGGGCGACCGTGTCGCCATCTTGAGTCGTAACAATCCGCAGTGGATGATGGCTTTTATTGGCATCACTTCTGTGGGCGGGGTGGCCGTGCCGATGAACGGCTGGTGGACCACAGAAGAGCTGGACTACGGTTTTACAGACAGTGGTGCGAAGATTGTGGTGGCCGATCGCGCGCGCGTGCAGCGATTGACGCCCATTGTAGAAAAACATGGCCTGCAAATTATCGCTATTGATGATTGTGGTGGCCTCGGTGTTGAGTGCACGCCGTTTGCCGAATTACTGCGGGATTTCTCTGGTCGGGGTATGCCCGAAAGAGAGGTTGCCCTAGAGGACCACGCTACCATTATGTACACCTCTGGCTCCACCGGTCACCCTAAAGGCGCACTATCTAGCCATAGAGGTGTGCTGGCGGCGCTGTACAGTTGGATGTGTATGGGCGTTGCTACCAAAATGACAGGGGCTCAGGCGGCACGAGCGGAGGGACTGCCGCCTTGCGCATTGGTGACGATTCCATTGTTCCATTGTACTGGAAGCCACTCGGCCTTCATGCTGTCTTTAGTGGTGGGTCGCAAAATGGTGATTATGCATAAGTGGGATGCAGAGGAGGCCCTGCGGCTGATCGAGGCGGAAACAGTGACCTGGTTCAATGGTGTGCCGACTATGTCGGCGGAGTTGCAGGCGGCAGCGGAGACTACAGTCCGAGATATTACATCGCTGACGGATATTATGGCGGGCGGTGCTGCGCGTCCCCCTGAGCAGGTAAAAAAAATTAGTGGTACCTTTAAAAATTCAACACCGGGGATTGGCTATGGATTGACTGAAACCAATGCATTGGGGGCAGTGAATGCGGGTGCCTTCTATGTCGCCAGACCGGACAGCGCGGGGCGAGTCGTGCCTGCAGTGACTGAATTTCGTATCATTTCAGCAGACGGCGGCGAGCAACCCACCGGTGAACGGGGCGAGCTGTGCATCAAGTCTCCGGCTAATATACTGGGTTACTGGAATAAGCCGGAAGCGACGGCAGAGGCCTTTGTAGACGGCTGGTTTCATACCGGCGATATTGCTTGTCTGGACTCAGATGGGTTTCTTTATATTGTTGATCGGATCAAGGAAATCATTATCCGGGGTGGTGAAAATATCAGCTGCATTGAAGTTGAGGCCGCTATTTATTCACACCCAGAGATTTACGAAGCGGCAGTATTTGGACTGCCCGATGAGCGTTTAGGCGAGGTTGTTGGGGCCGCCGTGGTATTGCGAGAGGGTGCTCAGCTAACCGCAGTAGAGCTGCGTACATACTTATCTGAGCACTTGGCAATGTTTAAGATACCGACCTATATCTGGTTGCCAACTGAACAGCTGCCGCGTATCGCATCCGGCAAGATTTTCAAACGACAATTAAAGGCAGACTATGCCGCTAAACTGGCGCGCGATAAGAAGCCGTAAGCTAATGTTAATCAACCGAACGAAGAAGACATAGGAGAATGACGATGGATTTAGGTGTTAGCGAAAAACTTGTACCGCTGCTCGAAGAGGTGCGAGGCTTTATTGAGAAAGAGATTCTGCCGGTAGAGGTCGAGTTCTATGAAGATATCGCAGTGGGTGATCGATGGGAGTGGACTCAGCGTCAAACCGATATTCGGGAAGGACTGAAAACCAAGGCAAAAGCTCGGGGGCTGTGGAATTTCTTCCTCACTGAAGGCGACGCTGGCTCTGGCCTCAATACAGTGGAGTACGCTTATCTCGCCGAGGAGATGGGCAAGTC
>PKCY01000004.1 GCA_002862985.1 Haliea sp. | reverse complement strand
GCAAGTTCTGCTTCGATGCGCAGCAGACGGTTGTACTTGGCCACACGATCCGATCGGCACAGCGAGCCCGTTTTAATTTGGCCCGCTGCTGTGGCCACCGCCAGATCAGCGATGGTCGTGTCCTCAGTCTCACCGCTGCGATGCGAAATCACCACGGTATAACCAGCCGCTTTGGCCATTGCAATGGCATCGAGTGTTTCAGACAGACTGCCAATCTGGTTGAATTTAATCAAAATCGAGTTCGCCACCCCTTTGTCGATACCCTCCTGGAGGATTTTTGTATTGGTAACAAACAGGTCATCTCCCACTAACTGCACCTTGTCACCAATCTTATCGGTGAGGAGTTTCCAGCCATCCCAGTCCGACTCGTCCAGACCGTCCTCGATGGAGATAATCGGATGGCCATCCGCAAGATCAGCGAGGTAGTCGGCGAAGGCTTCGCTACTAAACTGCTTACCCTCACCGGCAAGATCGTAAATACCATCCTTATAAAATTCTGAGGCCGCACAATCCAGAGCCAGGGTGATGTCCCTACCCAATTTGTAGCCAGCCTTGTTCACCGCGTCGGCGATGGCCTCAAGGGCCGCTTCGTTGGACGGCAAATTAGGGGCAAAGCCGCCCTCATCACCTACGGCCGTGCTCAGGCCTTGTGCGGACAACACCCCTTTGAGACAGTGAAAAATCTCTGCTCCGGCGCGCAGGCCCTCGGCAAAACTGCTTGCCCCAACCGGCTGCACCATAAACTCCTGAATATCCACGTTGTTATCTGCGTGTTCACCACCGTTGAGGATATTCATCATCGGCACGGGCATACTAAACTCGGTGCTGCCATTCAATTCGCCAATGTGTTGATAAACAGGAATACGCTTGGACTTGGCGGCTGCCTTGGCGGCCGCCAGTGATACGGCAAGAATCGCGTTGGCGCCAAACGTTGCCTTATTCTCAGTGCCGTCTGCCTCGATCATAGCTGCGTCCAGTTCACGCTGACCTTCAGCGGCACATCCCAGCAACAAGTCTTTGATAGGGCCATTGACGTGACCGACGGCTTTTCGCACACCTTTGCCCAGGTAGCGCCCCTTATCACCATCGCGAAGTTCCAGCGCTTCGCGGGAGCCGGTCGATGCGCCGGAGGGTGCATAGGCAGAACCGACCTCGCCGGACTCAAGGGTCACTTCGGCCATCACGGTCGGGTTACCGCGCGAATCCATGACCTCAAAGGCCTGCACATTGGTAATATTCGTCATGTAGTCAAACTCCGTAAATGCTAATCGATTTGCAGGGGGGGCAAGGACTTTACCAGGTCATCAACCGCCTTCACCTGAGCCAGAAAGGGTTCCAATTGCGCTAGAGGCAATGCACTGGGGCCATCGCAGAGTGCTTTGTCCGGTTCCGGGTGGGCTTCCAGGAACAGTCCCGCCAGACCCACCGCCATACCAGCGCGCGCAAGCTCACCTACCTGCGAACGGCGACCGCCGGAAGCCAAGCCTCCCGTATCCCGACACTGCAGCGCGTGGGTAACGTCAAAGATGATGGGGGCGTTCCCGCAGGTGCGTTTCATCACCCCAAAACCGAGCGTATCCACCACCAGGTTGTCGTAGCCAAAGCTACTGCCGCGCTCGCACAAGATTACACGCGTATTGCCGCACTCTGCGAATTTCTCCACAATGTTGCCCATCTGGGACGGGCTCAGAAACTGCGGCTTTTTGATATTGATCACCGCTCCGGTGGCGGCCATGGCAGCCACCAGATCCGTCTGCCGGGCGAGGAATGCGGGAAGCTGGATAATATCGCACACCTCAGCGGTGGGTGCGGCCTGTTCCGACGTGTGCACATCGGTAATGATCGGAACATCAAATGCTGCCTTCACCGCCGCCAGAATAGACAACCCTTCGTCGAGGCCCGGCCCACGAAAGGAGTGGATAGAGGAGCGGTTAGCTTTATCGAAAGAGGCCTTAAATACATACGGTATGTTCAGGCGGCGACAGACCTCGACATAGTGCTCCGCCACTCGCAGCGCAAACTCGCGACTTTCCACAACATTGACACCACCGAGCAACACAAACGGGGCGGCATTATTTATTTGCAAATCACCTACGGAAACAGTCTGATCAGTCAAGGCTTTGTACTCTGAGTCTCAGCGCAAACGGTCACCGGCCTACGCCCGGGAATGGGCGATAGCGGCTTCGATATAACTGGTGAAAAGTGGATGCCCGCCACGCGGCCTGGACGTGAATTCCGGGTGAAACTGACACGCAATGAACCAGGGGTGATCAGGCAACTCAATTATTTCTACTAGAGAGCGATCCTCCGACCAACCGGCGACCCGCATTCCCGCTTCCTGCAGCTGGCTAAGATAATTGTTGTTTACCTCGTAGCGGTGACGATGGCGCTCGGAAATAGTGTTTTCGCCATAGACCTCTCGCACTTTGCTATTGTCCTCCAGATGGCAGGGCTGGGCGCCCAGACGCATGGTTCCCCCTTTGTCAGAGGCCTCATCCCGCTGCACCGAACTGCCATCGGCATTCATCCACTGTGTGATCAGCGCCACGATAGGGTGCTGCGTGGACACATTCATTTCCGTTGAGTCTGCTCCCTCCAGGCCAACGACATTGCGCGCATACTCCACCAGGGCGACGTGCATACCCAAACAAATTCCCAGAAAAGGAATGCTGTTCTCCCGCGCATAGCGCACCGCCATAATCTTGCCTTCAACACCACGGTCACCGAATCCGCCGGGAACGAGAATCGCATCGACACCCTTGAGGGCCTCCGTGCCATTGCGCTCAATCTCCTCAGCGTCAATATGTTCAATTTTTACATCCGTTAACGTCTGAAGCCCAGCATGAGCCAGGGCCTCATTAAGGGATTTGTAGGCGTCCTGCAGGTCCACGTACTTGCCTACCATGGCAATGCGCACGTGACCGCGAGCGCTGGCAAACTCTCGCTCTACAACATCTTCCCACTCGGACAAGTCAGCCGCGCTCTTGCATTCAATTCCGAAACGCTCCACCACGAAATCATCCAGACCAAAATCGCGCAGCATACCCGGAATTTTGTAGATGGAATCCGCATCCAGCAGCGGAATAACGGCCCGCTCCTCCACGTTGGTGAACAGGGAGATTTTCTTGCGTGCGCCTTCGTCGATATCCACAGAGCATCGGCACAGCAGGATGTCCGGCTGCAAACCGATGGAACGCAG
>PKCY01000314.1 GCA_002862985.1 Haliea sp. | reverse complement strand
GATTCGATAGTGGCAGGTGACGGTCAAGCCGTCATTACCGTTACGCCGGGGGCAGACAATGGCTCACCGATTACCGGCTACACTGCCTATTGCTTTGGCGACACATTTAACCTTGATGCGAGTCCGACCTCACCCGTCACCATCTCGAGTCTTACTAACGGTGTGAGCCATGTCTGTGCAGTAACAGCGGCCAACGATGGAGGAACCAGTCCACCATCCGCAGTCAGTGCGCCGTTTACACCCGTCGGCCCGCCGCCGGGCTGCTGAGACTGATGCCTTTGATAGGCCGCATCAACCCGGCTGATAAAGTAAGGCATAATGCTTCCGAGAAGATGATACCAGCGCACTTTTAACTGGCTTGCTCGGATAGATAACAACCGAAAGGAAACGTCATAAAGATGAAACTGTTATTGATGGGTTGTGTATTGGGCCTGGTAGCGGGCTGTAAAATAGCCATCATAGTGCCTTCTGGTGGCGCTGTTGCTTCCTGTCAATAGTTACAAGCCTTAGAATTTGGGGCTCAGCACGTTCGCAGACATCACACACATTCTGCACCCCGAACCCTACGCAATCGATTGCCGGTGGCTGCGACCTTGTAGTAGATTGGGCAACGTAAGGGGGTACTAATATTTCTTATACTCTGTAATCATTTAGCCTGCATTTGTGCGGGCTGTTATACGTAGATGTATACCGCCTTTCCACTGGTTAACTTATGGAGCCTGAATCACTATGACGCTTCTCGTCATATATCTTTTTATTGCAATCGGCGTATCTTTTCTCTGCTCAATTCTCGAAGCGGTTCTCCTGTCTGTTACCCACGGATTTGTCGAGAGTCAAACCGAGCATCGTCCGCGACGTGCGGCGGCTCTCAAAGACGTCAAGGATAATCTCGACGAATCACTGTCGAGCATACTGATCCTCAATACGTTTGCGCATACTATGGGCGCAGCAGGGGTGGGCGCCCAAGCGGCCTATGTCTTTGGCGCGCGCTGGGAAACGCTCATTGCCTTCCTGTTGACATTGGCGATTCTCTATTTTTCAGAGATCATTCCAAAGACATTAGGCGCGAAATTTTGGAAGGAGCTCGCTCTTCCGGCGGCGCCGGTTATAAAGTGGCTGGTCAGACTGCTTTTCCCTCTGGTCTGGATATCAGCGCGTTTGACCGGCCTGTTTTCGCGGGACGGCGATTCGGGCTTCGTAAGTCGAGAGGAACTCTCGGCACTGGCCAAACTCGGCGCCCGACATGGTGCCCTTGGCCCACAGGAAGGTGCGCTGCTGGAGAACCTGTTACAAATGAGGCAATACCGCACAGGTGAAATCCTCACCCCACGCACCGTAGTCTGCGCTGTTAACGTTTCACTCTCGGTAGGTGAGGTACTGGCGGAACTCAGCAGTGTATCCTTCACTAGAATACCGGTGTACCGAACTGATCTCGACTCTATTCTCGGTTTAGCCTTACGCCCAGAGCTACATGAGGTTGAACGCGCCGGCGGCAAAGACGCACCTCTTGAGGAGCACATAGCGCCAATTCACAGGGTATCCGAGGAGCTACCTGTTTTGAGACTTCTGGATCTCTTCATCAAGCGCCGCGAACACATGTTTTTGGTAGAAGACGAATACGGGCAGACTGCAGGGATCGTGACACTGGAAGACGCTGTAGAGACGCTTCTGGGGCGCGAGATCATGGACGAAAGCGATACTGTAGAAGACATGCAGGAACTGGCCCGCAACAAATACCGTGGCCGACTGCGCCAGTCAAAATAAATGCCGCTTATGGAGGGCAGGGGGAATTAAACAGTACATATAAAATGTAAATTTGAATCGTATTTTTTTACTGCTGCGAATATACGGCCAGATATAACATCAAGAACAGTTCAGTAGCATTTGAATTAGATTGAGCAAAGTCAGTGGTATTAATACTTCCTATACTCTTACCGCGCCTCGGGATTCTGTAATGCTGTGTTCTCAGCCAGCAGGTCAATCACGTTGGCGCTGACGAGACCGATGCTGCGTAACTCGCCGGCAAGGCAGACCTTTCCTGCCGCATCTGGTGCCACTGGGCCATTACCAATCCGGCCAGTAATGTTAACGAACGCCAAGTCTGCGAACAATATTTGATATAAGGCATTTAATCTGGCACCAGTGCTGCTATTATTTCTTCTGTTTTATCACTCACGCCTTAGCCGCGGGACTATTAAAATGCGCTCGATCCACACTATCTGTACCCTATTCTCATTGCTGTTAGTCAGCGCATGCAGCGACTCGAATGATTCGAGTGATTCACAGTACTCTGCGGAACCGCCGCGACCCGAGCTGGAGCTGCAACTGACCGGCGCGCCGATTGATCTCAGTGGCATCAGCGCCAGCTACTCTGCTGATATTCCCTATGGCCCTCACGAGCGCAACCTCTTCAATATTTTCCTACCAGACTGCGAGGAACCCACGCCACTGATCATCTATATTCATGGCGGGGGTTTTACCGGTGGCAATAAAGAACGTTACTCACAAGAACAAATTCGCGAAGCACTGCAACAGTGTGTAGCGTGGGCCACTATAGGCTATCGGCTACTGCCGCCACGTGAAGACATAGAACAACCTTCCGGAACAGAGAACGAGCGAGGTGTAATCGTCTCACTGAGCGACTCTGCCCTCGCACTGCAGTTCATTCGCTATTACTACAAAAGCCTAAATCTCGATCCAAATAGTGTCGCGGTCTGGGGCCGCTCCGCTGGCGCCGGCACTGCACTGTGGCTAGGCACCCATGATGACATGGCCGATCCTGATAACAGTGACCCCGTGCTACGAGAGTCAACAAGGGTAAAAGCAGTCGGTGCTATTGCGACGCAGGCAACCTACGATATTCCTGGCTGGGAAAGAGTACTGGGTCCGTTGATAGAATCCCTGGTGCCGTCGCTGGTTCCCAGCACCGATGTTCAGGAAGTTGCAGCGGCCTTGGGTGCCACCGGCTACCTGCTCAGATTCCTTGGTGCTGCGAGCTTCGAACAGTTATCCACTGATAACTACGTGGAGTACCGTAACAACGTGGATATGCTAAAGCAGATGGATTCTGGAGACGCGCCGATCTACGTAGCTAACGCCTCTCCAAGCCTCAGCAATCCACTAAACTTTGTCCTGCACCACGCGTTACATGCGCTGAGCGTTAAGGCACGAGCAGATGAGGTAGGGCTGGAGTGTGTCGGATATTCTGCTGACCCT
>PKCY01000295.1 GCA_002862985.1 Haliea sp. | reverse complement strand
AGTCGTATCGCAACCCAAGGTAATAACAGGCGACAAGCAGCAGGCCTCTATCAAATCCGGTGTCGAGATTCCCTATCAGGAGTCTTCGGCGAGCGGAGAAACGACAGTTTCCTTTAAGGATGCAGTACTGGCGCTGTTCGTAACACCTAATATTACCCCTGATGACCGCATTATGCTGGATCTGCAGGTCAATCAGGACTCCGTCGGTGAATTGGTGCCCACCGGTGACGGTGGTTTTATCCCCTCCATTGATACTACCCAGTTGGATACTCAGGTTCTGGTGGGGAATGGAGAGACTGTTGTATTGGGCGGTGTGTTCAAGACTGAGGATATCGAGTCGGTGAACAAAGTGCCGTTCTTTGGCGATATCCCTTACATCGGCGCTTTCTTCAGGAGTGAAACGACCTCCCACAAAAAGACGGAGACCCTCATTTTTATTACTCCTCGTATCTTGGCTGATACGCTGCTCGACTAGGGTTGTATAAAGCTACATGCCCTCTCCCCGTAGAGTATTTCTGGTTGGCCCCATGGGGGCCGGCAAAACCACTATTGGAAAATACCTCGCCGAACAATTGAAGCTGCGGTTTGCTGATACCGATTCCGAAATAGAAGCACGAACAGGCGCTGACATTCCCTGGATCTTCGATGTTGAGGGCGAGGATGGTTTTCGCGACCGCGAGCAACAGGTTGTTACGGAAATGACTGAATGGGACGATGTGGTGCTGGCAACGGGCGGCGGCGTGGTCTTGCGCCCGCAGAACCGCGGGGCGCTGGCGGGGCGGGGTTATGTCATTTACCTCTATGCGACGGTCGATGAGCAAGTGCGGCGAACTCGTCGCGACCGGAAACGCCCACTTCTGCAAAAAGGTGATCCGGAACAAGTTCTGAGAGCACTAATGGCAGAGCGTGACCCACTTTACCGAGAAATTGCAGATTACATTATCGAGACCGATACTTGCAGCCCTCGGACTGTCGCTCAGCGTCTGGTAAAGCAGCTTACTGCAGACTAGACCGGGTACAGTAGTAAAGACAGCTTCCCCCGCTTGGCGTTATCATAAGCGCTTAACTAACCAACAATCTGAGGAACCATCGTGCCGTTGTTAATGCATACGCTGCATGTCGAACTGGGCGTGCGCAGCTACCCCGTTTATATCGGCCGGGAACTATTGGCCGATACCACCTTGCTGGCCCAACATATAACCGGTTCGCAAGTCGTAATCATCAGCAACGAAACCGTGGCGCCACTTTATGTGGATCGAGTTCGGGCTGCTCTGGGCGCACGACAGTTGATTACGGAAGTGGTACTGCCCGATGGAGAGCACTACAAAACGCTGGATACGCTGGCAGAAATTTTCGACCGGGTGATGGCCGACAAACACAACCGTTCTACAACTTTTGTTGCGGTTGGAGGCGGCGTAGTGGGAGATATCACAGGATTTGCCGCTGCGTGCTATCAACGAGGTGTCAATTTTGTTCAGGTACCTACTACCTTGCTGGCCCAGGTGGATTCTTCTGTGGGTGGCAAAACTGCCGTCAATCATGCACTGGGCAAAAATATGATAGGCGCCTTTTACCAGCCTCAAGCCGTGTTTATTGATATAGACACGCTGCAAACCTTGCCACCGCGAGAATTGAGTGCAGGTTTGGCAGAGGTGGTGAAGTACGGTCTTATCAGTGATGCGTCGTTTTACCGTTGGTTACAGGAACACATGCCGCGATTACTGGCGGGTGAGGAAGCGGCACTGGCGGAGGCCATTGAGCGCAGTTGTTCAATCAAAGGTCAGATTGTCGCTGCGGATGAACGAGAAAGCGGTATCAGGGCAATTCTCAACCTGGGGCATACATTTGGCCACGCTATCGAAACCGGCCAGGGCTACGGAAAGTGGTTGCACGGTGAGGCCGTTGCCACTGGCATGTTGCTGGCACTTGAGCTTTCTTCTAGCCGTGGTTGGATTGCCGCATCGGATGTACAGGATTTTCGCGAGTTACTGCTGGGTATGCATTTGCCAGTGCAACCGCCTCAGGATATGGACGCCGAGGCTTTTGTGTCGCTGATGTCGCGGGATAAGAAAGTTATTGACGGACAATTGCGCGTGGTACTGCTGAAAGACATTGGCCAGGGGTGCATTGTCGACGATGTGACTGAGCGTGAATTACATAACCTGATCGATAATGGTCTCACCGTAGGCTAAGGTTTGTTCGAGCGCGACCATCTGGGTAGAATACGCCCCGTGTGTTTCTGGAGCTATCCAGAGGTATTCGCTGTGGGCATGGCTGGCCCAATTCAATGACAGGGAGCGCCCGATTCTTCGATGAGTGAACTCAAAAACGACCGCTTTCTGCGCGCGCTCATGCGCCAAAGTGTTGATCGCACGCCTGTTTGGATGATGCGCCAGGCGGGGCGTTACCTGCCCGAGTACCGTGCCACGCGGGAGCAAGCGGGGTCATTTCTGGATCTTTGTAAAAATGAAGAGTTGGCCTGCGAGGTTACCCTGCAACCGCTGCGCCGCTATCCAATGGATGCGGCAATTCTATTTTCCGATATTTTGACTGTTCCAGACGCGCTTGGTCTGGGGCTGTACTTTGAGGAGGGCGAGGGTCCACGGTTTCGAAAAACGGTGCGCAGTGAAGCTGACCTTGAAGCATTAAACGCGATCAGAGCAGATGATGACCTGGCCTATGTAATGCGCGCAGTGAGTACCATTCGTCGGGAACTGAATGGTTCAGTACCCCTCATTGGTTTTTCAGGGAGCCCCTGGACTCTGGCGACCTACATGGTTGAGGGTGGATCATCCAAAGATTTCGCCCACATTAAAACCATGGCGTACGACAAACCTGAGCTGATGCACCAGCTATTAACTGTATTGGCAGATGCAGTGGCAGACTACTTAACTGCCCAGGTGCACGCGGGTGCCCAGGCGCTGCAGATTTTTGACACCTGGGGTGGAAGCCTCAGTGCCGCCGGCTATCAGGAGTTTTCGCTTGATTACATGCGGCGAATTATTTCCCGCCTGCCGAGTGAGGCGGACGGCCGCGCGGTGCCGGTGATAGTGTTTACCAAAGGCGGTGGCCAGTGGCTGAATACCATTGCCAGTTGTGGTGCGCAGGCAGTCGGAATTGACTGGACGACGGATATTGGCGGAGCGCGGCAGGACATTGGTGACCGCGTTGCGCTGCAGGGGAATATGGATCCAAGCATGTTGTTTGCCTCGCCCGAACGGATTCG
>PKCY01000117.1 GCA_002862985.1 Haliea sp. | reverse complement strand
CGTTTAAAGACAAAACCGTTATCATTACCGGCGCTTCTATGGGCGTCGGTGCAGCCTGTGCGCGCGCCTTTTGTGCCGAGGGTGCGAATCTGGTGCTGGTCGCGAGGGGCGCCGACGCCCTTAACACACTGGCTGCTGAGCTTGAGCACAGCACCGGGGTGCTGGCCGTAGCGATGGATGTGGCAGACTGCGATGCTGGGTTAAAACTTTTAGAACAGGCACAGCAGCGCTTTGGGCGTATTGATGTGCTGGTAAATAACGCCGGCGTGCATAACAGAGGCGACGTATCTTCCTTAAGTCCGACCGCTGTGACCGCCATGATTGATGTGAATTTAAGGGCCCCTCTGTTCCTCTCTACGGCGGTTATTCCTTATCTGGAAATGCAGGCTGGAGGTGCGATCATTATGCTGGGCTCTCTAGCAGGACGCACGCCCATGCAGGGTGCGGCAACCTACGGTGCCACCAAAGCTGGATTACGATCTTTTAGTTACGCTTTAAGGGACGAGCTGAGATCGAAGGGGATACATGTTGCCGTGATTTCGCCCGGGCCGATCGATACTGGATTTATTATGGATGAAATCGATGAAGTTGAAGATATCGTCTTTTCCCAAACCATGAGTACGGCCGCGCAGGTCGCAACAGACGTGCTGGCGGTGGCGCGTGGAGAGGCAGACGAATTATGTTTGCCTAGATCAGGCGGGCACCTCACCCATCTCAGTTACCTATTCCCTGGCCTTCGGCGCAAGATGCGGGCCCGACTCTATGCCGTGGGTCGCAAAAATAAAGAAAAATATCGAAAAAATGCAACGCAATAACCCTATCGGATAGCCCCCTAGCTTTTTGACATAGAGGCTATCGATTGCCGGTAGCCGCAAGTACGAGAAATTCCGCGATGCACTGGTCGATTCTCGCTCGGAGTGCACCCCTAAGGATTGATCGGCGGGTAAACCAGAGGAGCGCAGGAACCCGGGAAGTGATACCATCCTAGGATGCACCCTCTCCGTATCGTCAGCCTGCTTCCGTCCGCGACCGAACTGATCGCTTCTCTTGGAGCGGAAGATTTTCTGGTCGGGGTCAGTCATGAATGCGATTATCCCGCATCCATCCAGTCTCGCCCGCAACTCACCTCCAGCATTCTTGCCTCAGGCCTCAGTCCGGTGGAGATCGATACGGCGGTGGCTGAGGCCAAACTGGGGGAACGCCCTCTTTATATCGTCGACGGCCCACGACTCGCCGCCCTCAAGCCCGATCTGATTCTCACGCAGGGCCTCTGCTCGGTCTGCGCCGTAACGCCCGATACGATCCAAAAAAGCCTCTCCCTGCTGCCACTTGGCGAGGCATGCTCCGCTCCCGTCATTTCTCTGGAGGCCCAAAATTTTGCCGGTGTTTGCGAGGACCTGACCACCGTCGGGGATGCGATCGGGAAATCGAAGGAAGCAACCGCCTTGCGCCAGCAACTGGAGGGGCGCTGGGGCAGGATTCCGCAACCGGAGATCGCCCCACGCGCTTTCCTTCTGGAGTGGCCAGAGCCCCCATGGACCGCCGGTCATTGGGTCCCCGAGCAAATCCTCGCCGCTGGAGGCCTCCCCGTCCTGGGCGAAGCCGGTGCGGCGAGTCGTCCCGTCACGCTCGCCGAGATCGCGGACGCCGACCCGGACCTGATCATCTCCATTGCTTGCGGCTATAATATGGACCAAAACCGGGAAGTCGCGACGAAACTTCTCGAGAACCCGGAGACACGACACATACGTGCACTCCGGAACGGGAAATTTTTTGCCGCCGATGCGAACGGCTACTTCAGCCGACCTGCGCCCCGCCTGGTCGATGGTGCCGAAATCCTGGGGGCTTTATTCCGGGAAGAAATGGAAAGCCCGCTGCTTACGGGCCGACTGGTTCCGGTGGTTCCGGACCAAAACTCCTGAGCGTTTCAGTTTTGTCTCACAACAGTCTATGCTCCCCGCCATGAGCAACAACTCAATGTGGGTTCTTTACATCGGCTGCGCTCTCGCCATCCTTGCCGTCACTCATTTGGCCGAATTCGTCGTCAAACGAGACATGATGGTTCGTGCCGGTGGATACATGGGCAATCATTTCGTGCAAGCGGTGTTACCACCCCTCAACGTATCACTAACTCTAAGACCATCCATAACTTCGCTCAACTACCACCCCGAAAAGCCGTTCGGCGATACGGATGTATGGGAGGGCGTTCTGGGCTAAAGCCGGTATACCCCGTGGACTTCAGGTCTGCTAGCCTAGAGCGATCATTCTGATGAACGTAGACGTGAACTCAATTCCTTCCCCAAATCCGGTAGAGCCCCAATCGGCTGCAACAAGTCAGCGCATTCGATTGCGCAAATTTGATCTGCTGCTTTCCCAGTCCTCGCCAACACCGCTGGTCAGTGTTGGTATGGCTGTCCTGTTGGTGCTTTTGCTCTGGCCGGTACAGGACCATAGGGTACTTGTACTGTGGCTGGTATTCATCGGATTGTCAGGGTTATTACGAGTCTCATTGTTCTGGTGGTATGCCGGTAGCGTTAACGCCATGGTTGATTTGTCACGCTGGATTTTCTACTACCGGGCGACGGTATCTGCGTATTTCCTGGTATGGGGCTTGGGTGGCGTCTGGATAATGCCGCCAGACTCCCCTATACATCACTTCGTCGTCCTGTATTTTCTAATGGGGCTGGCTGGCTCCGCCATTTCGGTTCTGTCTGCAGATCGTGTATCCCTGATGATTGCCATCTACTCTTTGTTGCTGCCCTCACTGATATGGTTTGCTGCCATAGGGGGAGTGTTACACAGTGTCTCGGCAGTGGCTGGCTTCGTATATCTGTTGTCTGCGTCACGGTCGTCTGGTGTATTTGACGGCACGATAACAGAGAATCTGGAGCTCGCCGAACGTCTCGCCTTTGAGAAGGAGCGAGCAGAGCAGATGGCTGTGCAGATAGGTGACGCACTCGATAAGGCTTACAAGGCCGACGATGCAAAAGCGAAATTTTTTACCGCAGCAAATCACGATCTCAAGCAACCTATGCAGGCCATATGCATCATGAGCGATGTTCTGAGCAAAAGACTTCGGGGGACTGAATCTGCCGAGATCGTCCAAAGCATTCAGCGGGCCGTTGATACGCTGTCCGACCAGCTAAGCGGTTTCCTGGAGGTGTCCAACCTCGACGTTGGTGCGACACCGGTCCGCAAGGACTATTTTTTTCTGGATCAGCTGGTGGCTGCATTGGAATAC
>PKCY01000325.1 GCA_002862985.1 Haliea sp. | reverse complement strand
CAACAGGGCGAGCATCAGTGGGCCCCAGGCCAATTCGTTGAGTGTGGTGATTAGCGCTGTCATAAGTTTACCTCGCTAACTATGGCCGAGTAGGGCGTTATTCGCGTCTAAAATACCATCGAAACCGGCGCGCTGTGGAAAGACGCCGAAAATGCCACCGGTGTGGACGAATACAATATCACGGCAATTTTTGAATCGGCCAGCAGCAATTTCTGTCACCATACCGACAAAGGCTTTACCGGTGTATACCGGATCAAGTACCAGACCTTCCAGGCGACCCAACTCTGCGATGGTTGCAAACACAGTCTCATCGGCCACGCCATAACCGTGGCCGACATAGCCATCCAGCACTCTAGCCTGAACCTTGACCGCGGGAACTCCCGGATACCGTTGCTCCCACTCCTCTTTGTCACTGGCGACCTTATCGACGAAATACTGCGCGTCATCGCAGACATTTACACCCCATACCGTTGCGGGAAGGTCGTGCAGCGCCGCTCCCAGTGTAAGGCCGGTCTGGGTACCCCCCGACCCTGTAGCGGTGACAATATGCGCTTGCTCTATACCCGCGGCATAAAAATCCTCACGCAATTCTTCGCAGGCCGCGATGTAACCCCACACACCAATACCGTCGCTGCCGCCGGTGGGTATCGCAAGTGCTTTGCCTCCCTGAGCCGCGTAGTGTTCTTGCCACTTACCAAAAAGTTGATCAATGTCACTGAGATATTGCTTAAGCGGATAGCAACTAACCTTTGCGCCTGCCAGGTAATTGAGGAATAGATTCCCATCGGCATTTGATGGTGGTTCGCCGCGCAGCAGTAAATGCACATTGAGACCCAGTTGAGCACCGACAAATGCGGTTGCTCTGCAGTGGTTGCTTTGAAGTCCGCCGCAGGTGATCAGCGTATCGCAGCCATTATCAATGGCGTGGGCTGCAATGAACTCCAACTTGCGCACCTTGTTACCGCTTAGTGTACTGCCGGTCAGGTCGTCCCGTTTCACCCATAGACGATGACCGCGCCCCCATATTGCGGAGGCGCGCTCGAGATGCTGCAAAGGTGTTGGTGTTTGCGCGAGGTCTATCTTGCGGGGGTAGGCCAGTGCCATCCTCAGCCGATGGACTTCAGGGTGCCTTTAGGAAGAACTGCATGAAGATGAACTCGCTGAAACTTCATCTCAACGTTGTTGGCCACGTTGAGTACCATGTAATTGTCATCCAGCGAAGTAACCTTGCCTAGAATACCTGAAGAGGTGACGACCTCGTCTCCCTTGTTCAGTTTGGAGACCATCTCCGCATGCTCCTTCTGGCGTTTGCGCTGGGGCCTGATGGCGATGAAATAAAACAGAGCAAACAGACCGACCAGAAAGGCGATCTGGAAATAATCCGCGCCGGGTGAGGCGACTCCGACATCCTGTGCATGGGCGCTGGCTATAAACAGACTCATTAGTTTTTTCTCGTGTATGTGGACTCATTATTGAGCAGGAAGGAACGCAAGTAATTTACAGGGTTTCACGCCAGTGGGCAATTGGTGAGGGCCAGCAACGGCTAATATGAACAGGAAATACCCTTCTGACGGTTAACCCAGGGCACATGGCTCCGATCCTGTCTGGAGGTCAGTGCCAAAAATTGAGCACGGGTGGCCTGAACCCGCCGTAAATACATCCCTGCCCTCAAACGGTAATCTCCAGATCGTATTCCATAATCTGCGGGGCATGGTCAGAAAACCGCTGCTCCTTATAGATGTCCGCACTTTTTACGCTTGTGGCGAGTTTAGGCGTGATGACCTGATAATCCAGGCGCCATCCGACATTCTTCGCCCAGGACTGCCCCCGGTTCGACCACCAGGTGTATTGCTCCTCTTCAGAATTCACCAGACGAAACGAATCCACATAGCCCACTTCGTCATAAAGCATATCAAGCCAAGCCCTTTCTTCGGGTAAAAAGCCGGAATTTTTTCGATTGCTACGCCAGTTCTTGAGGTCGATGTTCTGATGACAAATATTCCAATCGGCGCAGATAATCACTTCCCGACGCTTGCGCCGCAAGGTACGCAAATGCTCCATGAAATTATCCATAAAGCGCAGTTTTTTCTCCAATGCTGCTTCGCTGCTAGAGCCTGATGGCAGGTATAGTGAAATTACGCTCAATCCCTTGAAGTCAGCCTGCGTATAACGCCCTTCCGAGTCTGCCGGGTCCCAACCGAGACGGGTGATGACGCGCTGGGGTTTTAACTTGCTGTAAAGCGCGGTCCCGCTGTAGCCTTTCTTGATCGCATCATTATAGAAGCAGTGATAGCCCTGCGGTGAAAACACAGGGTCGCTCAACTGTTCAAGCTGGGCTTTTGTTTCCTGAATACAGACCACTTCGGCTTGCTCGGCATCTAACCACTCGAAAAACCCCTTGCGGGCCGCTGACCTGATTCCGTTGGTATTGCAGGTAATTATTTTTGCCATTGCGCTGAGTCCGTTCTCTTCAAAAGCGGGGCAGTTTAGCGGATACGTGTTGTTAGGATCAAACGTTCAAACCGATGCATCCAACTGGCATGGTGGAGGCATTGGCATGGTTCATCAGAAACAACGCACTGACACGTTAAAGGCTCATAAAGTCCGGCGTATTGAAAACCCAGCTCTTCACTTCCTCCCGACGAGAAATGCGCCACCCCTTGTCTGTACGGCGGTACTCATCGACGTACCACAACCCCAGAAAAAAGGTCTGAGTCCCCGCGCCAGGCAATCCCATTTCCATTGGGTTAAAACACATTACCCTGCCCGTCGCCTGATCACCTTCTACTCTCACCTGAACGTTGGCATTGAGATGTTGGCTGTTGGGAAATAGCTCATTGGTCAGTGAGGCCTTCAAAAACGTAATCGTCTCTTCGAGATCGCCCACGCTGCCACCCATAGCGCTGTAATCTATGTGAACATCTGCGGTGAATACATCCTCTCGCAGCCGCTCAATTTCTTTACTGTCAATCAGATGAGCATAGTGGAACACTAAATCCTGGATTTCGAAACGATCTGATAATTCCTGTTGCGATAACATAGGCATTCTTCCAATTAAAAATTCAGCGGTAGCTTAATGTGATGTTTATACATTCTGTCCCTGTGCGCCTCTAATCTCGGCGTCAGACAGGCGAGTGTGTCTTCATCGCCAGACTCGTATGTGGTTCGCATATAGTTCGGCATGGGATTGTCCTTGTGCACAAGTGGCTTCACCATGCCGGCAAAATTAGCCCAGTAAAAATCCGCAGCTGTGACAGTGCTTCCCA
>PKCY01000119.1 GCA_002862985.1 Haliea sp. | reverse complement strand
TCGCCTGAAGCCATGCAGGAAGCCGTGCGGTTCGCATCGGTAGAGTCGTTCCAGTCGGTAGCGTATTTACCCTTGCTTGTGTTGCCAGTGTTCGGCCTAATCTGGCTGGTGGATCGTAAAAAAAGATGACATGAGGTGGGGTCGTTAGTTGCCCTGATATTTTGAACTTTGTAGCTGAGAAATAGTCAATGAATGTGAAGATTGGAATGAATATGCTTCTTTGGGGCATTGAGATAACGCCCCGGCATATACCAATATTTGAATGTCTTGCTGCGGTTGGCTACGACGGTGTGGAGATACCGGTAGTGGGACAATCGAAGGCCGACCTCAACACGATGGCATCTGCTTGCGATGCTTTGGGACTGGCGCGCACGGCGGTGGCTTTTGTCGGCGAGGACGTCAATCCTATTTCGCCCGACCCATCTGTTCGCTCTGCGGCTGTCGATAACCTTAAGAAGTCTGTCGATGACGCAAAGCAAATAGGTGCCGATATTCTGGTGGGCGGAATATATCAGGCGCATAAGGTATTTACTGGTAGAGGTCCCACAGAACAGGAGTGGCTCTGGTCAGCCGAGTATCTTCGCAACTGCGGCGAATATGCACAGCAGCTTGGTGTGTGTCTGGGGCTTGAATTTCTTAATCGCTTCGAGGTTTACTTGATTAACACGTCGGCTGAGTGCAAGCGTATGGTTGAGCAAGTTGGGTTGGACAACGTGGGGGTTCATTACGACACTCACCACGCTAATATCGAAGACCCTAATGCATCAGAGGCGCTGAATGATATCCAGGGTGTAATCAATCATGTACACCTGAGCGAAAGCCACCGCGGTACGCTCGGTACCGGGCAGGTTGATTGGGACAGCAACTTTTCTGCACTGAAGGTAATCGATTATAGTGGCTGGCTGGTGATTGAGGCTTTTGGCACCACCGATCCGGCCCTCGCGGTGGCGGCAAACATCTGGCGCAATGCATTCAGTTCAGAAAAAGAAGTGTACGAGAGTGGTATCGAGTTTATTCGCCAGCGCCTGTGAGGCACTTACAGGCCTGTATATGATGGAATTCAAACGAGAAGAGTGGAAATAGCCGAATGTTAACCTCCAATCGCCGTTGGGTCTTTGCCATACTGTTTGCACTGTATTTGTACTTTTTGTTACCTGCCACTGCAGTCGCGTTCTATGAGCTGTATCACCTGACGGGTTTCGGTCCCATCTACTGGGGATACAGCGGTTTTAAGGCGGCAGGTTATTACTTTGGAACATGGGAGTATAAATTACTTACCTGCGCTCTGGTCGCAGTGGTTATCGTGCTTATTCCCACATTGGTTAAAAAGCTCCGTGGAGCTTAAGAGGTTACGATGAACAGAAGAGAATTCCTCCAATGTGCTGCGATCCTGATGTCGGGTGCCACCGCAAGTCAGCTAGGATTTACGCTCAACGAGGAGCAAACCGTCTATCTGGCCAGTGCCCCGAACTACAATACTAACCCGGTTGATTATTTTAGTGATGGGCAGCGAAAAATTGTTGCGGCGATGAGCGAGGTAATCATCCCCCGCACCGACACGCCCGGCGCGATTGATGCCGGTGTCCCTGCCTATATCGAGCTGATGGTTGCTAACTGGTTGAACGAGGGCGAAAGAGTGATTTTCAATGCCGGTCTGACCGATATTGAGGACCGCATTCCAGTGCAGTACGGAAAACCCTTCAACCAACTGAGCGCACAGGAGCAGTTGGAGATCATGGAAGCTCTCGAGGAAGCGGAGTCAGATTCCCCCTGGTATGAGTTCGGCAACGTTTTACGCGAGTTTATCAGCGACGCACCGTTTATCTGTCAGTTCAAGGAACTTACCGTGTGGGGGTTCTTTACGTCCCAGGAGGGCGCATCACAAGTATTGCGCTACGATCCTATGCCGATGTATTTCGACGGCGACACCGCCCTGGCACCTCAGGACAGTAGTTGGTCAACTTTTCTGTAAATTGATGGCGATTAGCAATGATTGATTCCAAAAAATTTGATTTTGACGCTATTGTGGTGGGTTCTGGTATTTCCGGCGGTTGGGCAGCTAAGGAGCTGACGGAAAAAGGCCTCAAGGTGCTGGTGCTGGAACGGGGAAAGCCGATGGAAGCGGGCAGTGGCTACCTCGGCGAACACGCGCCCAATTGGAAGCTTCCGTTTCAAGGCAAAAAACCCCGTGAACTGTACGAAACTCAGTACCCGGTTCAGAGTAAGGTTACACACTCCTTTAATGAGGCGACCCGACAATTCTGGAACAATGATATGGAAAACCCCTATGCCATGGAGGAGGGCAAACCTTTTCTGTGGGCACGGGCCGATGTCGTTGGTGGGCGCTCATTGATTTGGGGGCGGCAGACCTATCGCTTAAGCGAGCAGGACTTTGAGGCAAACGCGACAGATGGCCACGGCATTCCCTGGCCGGTAGGGTATAAGGACATAGAGCCCTGGTACAGCTACGTTGAAAAATTTGCTGGGATCAATGGTAAGAAGGAAGGGTTGCCGCAGTTGCCCGACAGCGAGTTTCAAAAGCCCATGCCGTGGTTTGCGATAGAGGAAACCATCCATGAACGGCTAAAAAAGAAAGCACCCGATGTTACGCTCACCAATGGCCGCGTAGCGATTTTGACGGAGGATTTACCAGGTCGCAAAGCCTGTCACTATTGTGGACCCTGCGCACGTGGCTGTTCAACTGGCAGCTACTTTAGTTCGCAGAGCTCTACGCTGCCAGCTGCGACTGCTACCGGCAACCTCACGTTGCGCGCCAATTCGGTAGTCGATCGGTTGGAATACGACAGCGAAAGCGGAAAAATTTCGCGGGTGCATGTGATCGATACCGAAACGAAACAGCGTCTCAGCTTTACTGCAAAAATCTTTTTCCTCTGTGCCTCAACAGTAGGTAGTACGCAGATTTTGTTGAACTCCGCCAGCGAGGATTTTCCTGACGGCCTCGCTAACAGCAGTGGAGTACTGGGTCGCTTTATGATGGACCATACACTGGGCCTTAGTGGAGTCGGACTATTTCTGGATAATATGGACAGTTATTATCACGGCAACAGACCTACCGGTCTATACATCCCGCGTTTTAGAAACCTTGAAGGCCAGGATGATGACCTCGATTTTGTGCGCGGCTACGGCTACCAAACCGCCACACTCAGGACGGACTGGCAAACTAACTACAACAGCAAAGGTTTTGGTGCCTCTTTCAAGGATTCTCTGCGCAAGCCCGGACCCTGGATTTTTGCATTGGCAGGTTTTACCGAGTGTCTCCCACGGGAATCGAACAGAATGTACCTTAGCAAAGACAAGGTGGATCGCTACGGTATACCGCAAGTAGTGTTCGACTTTGAA
>PKCY01000219.1 GCA_002862985.1 Haliea sp. | reverse complement strand
CCCGTTATTTCCACCACGCTGGTGTTACTCAGCGTTTTTGTACCCTTTGCCTTTATTCCTGGCATGACGGGTGAACTCTATAAGCAATTTGCGATCACCATGTCGGCAGCGGTTATTTTTTCATCCCTTGTAGCGCTTACCTTAAGCCCAGCCTTGTGCGTTGTCTTGCTTAAACAGCGCAGCCGGCAACCAGCTATGGTCCTTGCCATCGACAGGCAACTAAATAGAGTCAGAGGAAAATACACGATCGCTGCAGGTTGGTTTACTCACCGGCCTGTTTTTGCCGCGCTGCTGCTGATTCCGTTCGCGGCCGCCGCGTACTATCTTTACGAAGCAAGACCACAGGGGTTTGTGCCTGTTGAGGACCGAGGCACTCTGTTTGTAGATATTAGTTTACCTGACGCCGCGGCATTGCCTCGCACTGAAAGAATCGCTCAGCGAGTAGCTGATATTATTGCCGAAATACCTGAAGTCAGTGACTTTATTCTAGTAAGCGGCAACAACATGTCTGGCCCTGCGAGTAATGTCGCTATGGGAATTGTTCGACTTCGCCATTGGGACGAACGGCCGGACCAAGCCCAGTCGGCGTTTAGTATTCTTGATAACCTACGGGAGTCACTTAATAGCATTCGCGAAGCAGATATCAATGTAATGATGCCTCCCTCCATAAGTGGGATGGGCCGCACAGGTGGCATTAATGGTCAATTACTCGCCATGGCAGGACAGACACCGAACGAGATATCTTCCGCAATGCGTGCCCTACTTGTTTCCGCGCTCAGCGAGGCAAGCATCGGCAATGCGTTTTCTAATTACACAGCAGAATACCCTCGCTTGTTTTTAGACATTGATCGGGAGAGAGCGGAAGTGTTGGGCATCGACGTCTCTACCGTATTTGCAACGCTGCAATCACAGTTCAGCCAACGGTATGTAAATGATTTTAATTTGTACGGAAAGTCTTATAAAGTCTACATGATGGCCGACATGGATTTTCGTCGAGATGGTGGCGATGTTCTGAATACTTACGTAATGAGCCGCAATGGCACCATGGTGCCATTGCGATCAATCGCCAAACTTAATAAGACCGTTGGGCCGGATAAAATAGAGCGTTTTAATCAGTACGGTAGTGCTAGCTTTAACAGCAGTGCGGCAAAAAACGGGTCAACCGGTGATGTGATGTCCGATTTGGAAAAAATTGTTCTTGATCAGCTACCCGCCGGATTCTCTGTTGGCTGGTCTGGCATAAGTTTTGAACAGAACAAAGCAGAGGGTCAAACGGGATGGATCTTCATTCTGTCACTGGTTTTTGTACTGTTATTCTTGGTTGCGCAATATGAGAGCTGGTCTCTACCGATAGTCATTTTGCTGTCGGTCGTGATCGGTATTTTTGGTGCCGCAGTCGGGCTAACCCTAGCCTCATTAGAGACCAATATTTATGTCCAAATTGGATTAGTAATGTTGATCGGACTGGTGTCAAAGAATGCAATTTTGATCGTTGAATTCGCTAAAGAAAAGCGTGAAGCAGGGCTTTCGATTATCGATGCAGCGAACACCGCAGCTAAACAACGTTTTCGAGCAGTAATTATGACTGCATTTTCATTTATATTGGGCGTACTGCCACTGATCTTTGCAAGTGGCGCCGGCGCAGTCAGCCGTGAGATGATTGGGTATACCGTTTTTTCAGGGATGCTGGCAGCCAGTACGCTAGGCATTGTTTTGATACCGGCGTTTTACGTTCTATGTCAGCGCAATCGTGAAGACTTCCATCAGCGCTTTAATCCGAAGTCGCAGACTAAGGTCCAAAATAGTGAGGACAATGAGTAAATTTCTCGCGCAAGGCTGACGTAGTCGCACGGAAAAGTGTGCGGCCCTTCTGCTAGCGGAAACTCTATCCGCACTGGAATTGCCTCCGAACGGAATCAGGAAAGACAGTCTGGGTGACTCTGATTACAGATCGCCTCCATCGTAAGCCCTCTGAGCAGGCACACCACGAATATGAATTACCCTACCCTCGCTACGAACCAAATTTCAGGTTAATAACTTATACTTTTTGGAATTTTCTAATTTGCAACAGCAGACTTCGTGAGAAAACCTCGTCACAACGGCGTTTTTATGTGCCCGAGACTGGATAAAATTGCTATAGTTTGTGCCACGAATTGTATACAAAAAAGAGGAAGGTTGAAATGAGTGACATTGATATTGGAATAGATGCAAACGATAGGGAGAAGGTGGCAGAAGGGCTGAAACGGCTGGTAGCAGACTCTTACACTCTTTATCTACAAACACACAATTTTCACTGGAATGTGACCGGTCCGCGGTTTAGAGAGCTCCACCTCATGTTTGAGGAGCATTACAACGAATTGGCACTGGCTGTTGACGAAATCGCCGAGCGTATTCGCACCTTGGATTTTGCTGCTCCAGGCACATACAAAGAGCTCTCAAAACTGAGTTCTATCAAAGAGGTTGAAGGCGTACCGAGTTCCGAAGAGATGGTGAGCTTATTAACGAAGGGACATGAACAAGTTGTTAAAACAGCCAGAGAGGTGTTAAAGCTCGCACAGTCAGCAGATGATGAGTCAACGACGGCATTAGTTTCAGACCGCATGCGGATCCATGAAAAAACATCCTGGATGCTCCGAGCCTTCCAAGACTAAGCGAGGCACTAGCAGCAACAATAGCGCGTGCGGGGTCCATAGTAACACGTAGCCTTGCCTACCAGTTTACTAACAGTGATGGAACCCCGCGCAGTAGTATCCCTTCTGGCTCGGCCCGCGGAGCATTATTTAGACGAAGATTAGGCAAGCGTTCAGCGACGATGCGCAGGGCGGTGCTGAGGTTTTTTTGCGCAAGGTGCATACCAGGGCAGGTTCTTAAACCCGGGCCAAAAGTAAGCAGCTGTTTCTTGTTGCGATGAATGTCAAACGTGTCCGGATCAGGAAAAACTGCGGGGTCGCGGTTGGCAGCAGCAATGCCAAACAGTACAGCGCTATTTGGTGGAATTTCTATACCAGCTATGCTCACAGCTTTGTCTGGCCTGGAAAAGCGTGGCTGGGCTGCTACCGGAGGGTTCCATCGCAGGAGTTCCTGCACCGCGCTCACTTGCAACTCGGGTTGCGCTACACATTCCCGCCAACTGTGCTCATGACTCAGTAGCGCATGAAATAAATTACCCATTGCATCAGAAGTGGTCGTTGCACCTGCGGTAAAGAACAGACGGATATGGGCAAGAATTGCTTCATCGTCTAGTGCCGCCCCTTCAATAGTCGTGTTATGTAGCCAGCGGCTGATTTGGTCGTCGCGAGGCTCGACTCGTCTGGCCTCCACTACAGGGATCACCATTGCTGTTAGTTTTTGATCGGCGGCTTTACTTTTTTCCATAT
>PKCY01000158.1 GCA_002862985.1 Haliea sp. | reverse complement strand
GCGAATGAAAACGGTATCAGGCGTGGGTACTGAAACCTGCGGGTCCTGTGACAAAGAGGCACTGCGACTTCCTCTGCCATGAATAACAAAAGCGTCAATAAGTTCAACTGTTGGGTGGACGGCATTGACATAGGTCGCTAGCCGGCTAGCCGACTGAGACTGTCCCACAGCGATCATACGTTCAACCTGCAGCCCCTCCAAAGGATCTATTCCCATCGGATTACGAACGGCCTGGGCCGCCTGTGAAAAAATATCGTAGGCGAAACTGTCGCCCGGATGATTGAGGCTGCCATAACGCCGCGGGTCAACCACTTTCAAGGGCAAACTAAATGCACCACCGCCCTCGATACCTACAGATTGAGCAGAAACACCCACATAAACATAACCTCCCCGGGTCAACTCGGTATGCATCTGAAGAAGGTCCGGTCCGGCGTCAAGTCCACCGGTAACGTTGAACCATTCCACAACAACTGTGCCGTTGAAATCGTCTGCATTGATAGGCCGCAATACGACAATGCGTGTTTTGTACTCAGCGGCATCGGCAGGTTCAATACTCCAGATACCATCAGAGCCCAAATCATCGGTTGCAATGTACGACGTTGCCGTACCGGAAATGAAGTACTCTGCCTCAACGTACCCCACCTCTGCCATATCGAAGTTCAGAAATGTATAAAAGGGAGTCGCCGGCTCGTAGTCCAAACCGTCTATTCTCAAATCAACGGGAAATCCACTCACGTTGACGACACAGCAATCGTCTCCCCCCCCGCCGGTAATCGGCCCTTCCACCGTGGGATTATCAGCCTGGGGCTTTTGCACGCGCGGCTGATTATTACTACTGTTACTGCACGCCGTTAGAACAGCGAGCAGTACCCCTATTCCTATGCGCATCCAGGGACCATGGTTAGCAATGTTTGCGGCTTCCATGCAGATCTCCTCAAAGGGGTGCGAGGTTATGACAGCCTCACATTATTATTGTTCCCGACGCAGTGCACCATATCGATAAAGCGCTATCGTGCGGCCATTTATGCCAACCAAAAACGTCTTCTTGGGAGCAGTCAGCGGTCTGCTTCGCTACTGGGCAGTCAGTGCGGCGGCTGCGAGCTTGCCACGCTCTTCATCGACCGA
Organism: Haliea sp.; assembly: GCA_002862985.1. Taxonomy (GTDB): domain Bacteria; phylum Pseudomonadota; class Gammaproteobacteria; order Pseudomonadales; family Halieaceae; genus Marimicrobium. The sequence continues at coordinate 2,293 of PKCY01000158.1, read as the reverse complement.
AAACAGAAGTATCAAACCCAATAGAAAAAACCCCAGAGTTGATAACATTGCCAGAGGGTAATTCCCGCCACTGAGCTCACTGATAACACCGTAACTGATCGGACCGAGAATAGCAGCGGCCCGATTGGCCAAACCCCACAAACCAAATATCTCCGCATTGCGTGACTCTGGCGTCAGTTGACCAATAAGCGCGCGGCCTCCGGCCTGTGTAGCACCCATCGCAAAGCCCATCAGGTTACCCGCCAACCAAAGGTCACCCGGAACCTCGGCTAGCAGCGTTACCACGATTGCAGCCACCCATACCAACAGCGCGACAGCCAGACTACGCACAGACCCGAAGTAGTCCTGAGCGTATCCAAAAGAAAACGCGCCGATCGCCGCCGTGATATTCACCACCATAATCAGAACTATGAGTTCTTGTGTGTCAAATCCCATCACTTCCTGGGCGTAAATGGCGGCGACCACAACAACGGTGGCAACGCCGGCCTGAAACAGGGTGAGACACTGCAAAAAACGAAACAGGTCGGGCATCTGGGCTGCATGCCGCAATGTGTTGCGCACCTGGGCGAACCCTGCTCTGAGATAGGACACACCGGCAATGGGTGACCTTGCCTGGGCGCGCTCACGCAGCCACAAAAAAGTGGGACATGCGGTAATTGCAAATATTGCAGCGGTTATCAGCAATGCTACCGGAACATAGTCGGTCGCTTCCAGGCCTTCCTCCGTCGCCCAGTTGATGTACATTAGACACACACTCAGGGTCAGCAGACCACCAAAATAACCGAGGCTCCAGCCGTAACCGGAGACTCTACCCATGCCATCCCGGTGGGCGATTTCCGGTAAAAAAGCAGCTATCAGATTCTCACCCAATGAAAAAGCAATGGTCGCCAGCACGAGCAATAACATTGCTGGAACCACCGCATTAGAGCCCACCAATGCCAGACCGACAGTACCTGCGACACACACAATTGAAGACAGCAACAAATAACGCTTCTTGCTCGCCCGATGATCTGCAATAGCGCCGATAACCGGCCCGGCGAATAGCACGAGGAAATTAGCCACCCCTATGGAGAGTGTCCACAGCAGCGTAGCGGTACCCGGGGATTGCTCGTCCAACCGGGCCGCGATCACACCCACAAAGTAAGCACTGTATATGGTCGTCAATACAACAGTTGTGTACCCCGAATTGGCAAAATCGTAGAAAGCCCACGCCACTAATTCACGCGTGCTTGCGGGGTGCTCCATGGGGCCGGTGGACGTTGATTCAGACGAGTCAGTCATGGAAATTTCTACTGCTCCATTTACCGCAATGGCTCCCAGAGGCTAAAATTGGGAGCCACATTCTTGATAGGTCAAAAAACTACCCCATGAGTTTACAAGACTTTGCCATGGCCGTCATGGACTCTACCATGGCCGCGTTTCCCAGGCCGACGCCTGATCGTGCTGCGCTTGAGCGCTGCAAACTTATTTCCCATCGCGGCGAACACGACAACAAAACCGTCATGGAAAATACGCTTCAGGCTTTTGACGCCGCGCAGGCTGCAGGTGTATGGGGGATTGAATGCGACATCCGCTGGACCGCTGACCTCGTACCAGTAATATGTCATGACCCCAGTCCTGCACGTATCTTTGGCACTACGATTGAGCTATCTGCTCTGACGTTCGACCAATTGCGCACGCGCGTTCCGGACATTCCCAGCCTCGAAGAGGTGCTCCAAACCTTTGGAGGCGCTAACCATCTGATGCTTGAATTGAAAGCAGAACCGTCGCCAAATCCAACTCGGCAGCGCGAGATTCTGCGCTCACTGCTTGCCCCGTTCACTCCCGCAACCGATTTCCACATGCTCGCCCTGGACCCGACTCTATTCAAGCCACTCGATTTTCTCCCGAGCGAAAGCTTCTTCCCGGTCGCAGAAATTAACGTAAACACAATCAGCAAGCGGGCTATTGCAGGCGGCTATGGAGGAATGGGCGGGCACTATCTGCTGCTGACCAACCGCGTAAAAAAAAGCCATGATGCGCATGGACAGCGGCTGGGAACGGGATTTCCTTCATCCAAGAATACTCTTTTCAGGGAGCTCAACCGCGGTATCGAATGGATTTTCAGCAATGACGCAGTGGCACTACAGCGCATTCGCGATGACTATCTTCAGCGTTAGCGGCGGATGTTTTGCGCTGCCCTCCGTGCCACAATACGGCCCCCTTATTCGAGAAACAGGTATAAACAATGTCTGACAACCCTAACAAAGAAATCGTAGAAGCCATGTGGAAAGCGCTGAGCGCTATGGACTGG
>PKCY01000231.1 GCA_002862985.1 Haliea sp. | reverse complement strand
CGTTAAGCCTGATCTCACTGGGGCTTGGAACCTGGTTTATTATTTTTTTTGGTGGGTTTATTTTTCCTATTTTTGTTGGCCATAACCTTGCGCGCTATCGCAACATAGCCTCGACGGCTAATGCGTTTTTATTCTCTGGCATTTGGATAGTGTGCAGCGGAACTACATGGGTCGCTAGTCATTTGGAGGATGTGAATCAAATACCTTTATCGTTTGCGCTATTAACTACCGCTATTACGGTTGCCCTCATTTATTATTTTTTGTTACGAGCCAAGTTGACGTGAGGTGCTGGCTATCGTTCGCCGGACCGTCTAAACCCTCCTGAGCTACAAAATCTATCTCCAGTTCAAAGAATAGCGCAGCCACACTAATCATGCTGATTTAGCGCTCACAGACGTGGAATCGGTTACGCTAATCGTCAATCACGTACCGCTGCAGTACTTCCCTGACTGTCTCGCGGACGCCGTTAGAATCAAGGTTTGCATTGCTCGGGTTATCCGCCATTTCGAACATCGCCGCGTATAAAGGCACCCCCCCCACCGACTTGCGCACTGTGAGGGTGTGCTCGTGTTCAAAGTAGTCAGACCATACCTCGCGAACTATTGCCCAAAAAGACGCTGTTCGTTTCCAGTACTCATTGCCCGCCGTCCAATCATACCCTTCGATACGCTCATAGCGCGCCACACCGTTTTCCCGCGCCAAAACTTCACTGACCGCGCCTTCGCCGTCCAGGGCGACCTTCAGATTCATCTCTTCCTGCACCCAGCCGGTCGGAGTAATTATGTGGCGATTAGTACCGATAAGGACATCATAGTCGTCGCGAACGCTGAATTCTCTGCGTGGCAAGGGGCGCCATGTCTCATCGCTGACCCAACTGGAGAAGTTCCTAAGATGCTCCCAACGGCCAGCAGCCATGTACCGTGGCGAGTCGTCTACCTGATACACGGACTGCACCCAACGACCTCTGGACTGGGAGCGTGAATTTTTACTGAACATCCAGGTGTTGTGTCCACGAAAAACATGCAGATTACGTTGCTCGTAGCGCCAATCCTGGCGCCAATGCTTCATCACCATGGGCTCTGTCGCAGTCTCGCCGGTCACATCGAATCTGAGCACCATGATGTGCTGCAAGCTAATGAAATCAGGCTCGTCCGCGACTACGTAAACAAATTCTGTACCCCAGCTCTGGTAGGGCGCCAGCGGTGAATAGCCTTCCGTGAAACCTACTGTTTCAATAAAATCAAAACTCGCCCGATAGGGCCCTGCCATTGCCAGAATAGCGCGACGATCGCGCTCTTTGTCAGTCAACCCAGGGGCCCTCAGTGCAGTCCACTGGTCGCCAGCGGAATCCGCAAGCACAACCAACCCGCCGCGGGTCGAGCCCCCTCTTGGCGCCATGCCCCCATCAGGCTCAAATGGCCAGGCAAATGTGAACTGACGCGACTGACGGGGCGCCTCCTCGTCCGCTAGAACCGAAGGCGTCACCAAAACGAAGGTCAACAACACCATTGTCAGGTACATCTGCCCACTTCTGCCCGCCATCGTTGTCGTTTCCCTCATTACGGTATTGCCGGTCGCAGTCACTGTAAAATCACTATATGTTATCTGTAGGTAATTACGGGCAAATGGGAGCGCTGGACCTCACTCAAAACCCAACTTTTTGGCTGCGAATGAGCTTGCACTGGGAGAGGGCTTCGCGCAGGCGTTCGTTATGCACCGCCAAGCCCACGCACTTTGAACCGGATCGGTTGTAAAGGCAATCTCACAGTCCGTCGCCCGTTGTAAGGCCTTATCGCACATTAACGGATTCAAGGGTATTGGCAAGTTGACGCATTCAGACGGATAAAATCTGGCCTGTGTTCTCAAGCCACTGCCCTACTCCACTCGCTGAACGCACTCATCCTGAGGTTTCGATAGCGCTCGGCCCCTGCCAGGTACCTGCCGAGGCTGAACAGATTGGAAACCGAAGCATGTGCACCCAGCAATCTCTGAGCTTGCTTCACTGATGTGAACCTTCGCATCCCCCGTTCCCTTACCCTGGTCGCCTCATGGGACTGCTCAGCCAGATTATTCTCATACTGTTTGGTGCTGTGGGTAGCCTCGGGCATCAGCTCGCGGTGAGCGACGCCATAACTGCGCAGCTTATCGGTCACGGTTTTCCTGGGATCGCCGCCACTGTTTCGTATAAGGCGCCTGAAGCATCCCTTTGCAGCAACACCATCGCGCTTTGCCTGTCAGTAAACACACCATCCTGATCCACCGCTCGCCATAGGTAGTGTTGCTTGCCGCTGATCTTCACGAACACCTCATCGATGCAGAACGTGTCGCCATAGCCTCAATGCTTTCGCTTCGAGCGGCGGGTATAAATGGCTCCGAGCTTTATGCACCAAAGACGAATTACTTCGCGGGTGACGGTTATACCCCGTACGGCTAGTAAGTCTTCGATATCCCGGTGGCTCAGATTGAATCGATAGTAGAGCCATACGGCGTACGAAATGATGTCAGTGGAGGGCGCCCAGCTGGCATCGGTGGCGCTTGTAAGCAATCATCCGCCGATTGTATCAATTTCAGTGAGTTTACTTGTCAGAACCTTTTTACGGAATAAAATTTATATTATTGAATAGGTTATAGACTTTTAGTATGATTTTGCGAACGCTGAAGCCAGCGGTTCGATCCCGCTTAGCTCCGAGAATTAAATCAAGCACTGACGAGAAATCGGGTTGCTTTGTTTATGTCCAGATAGCTCTGAGCAACCTTGTGCAGACAGTCGGTGGCCTCTGTTCAAACAGCATTAGAGCCACATGCAAACGAGAGATCAAATACATGAAGGCAAAATACATGCTCGTCCCTGCGGCAGTCCTTGCTTGCCTGCTTGCCTCTTGCGCTGACAAATCAACGGTGACCAGCTTTTCAGACCCAACAGTCCTCAGTGGTACTTGGGCTGCGAACAGCACCACTTTGAATTCACGGGGATCGAACGAGACTGAAAAAATCCTGATGCTCGAATTCACAGAGCAAGGCACTATCACTGGAACGGCGAACTGGTCCCTCCGGGCTGGGGAAGGTGGCGACCACCTGGACACGGAAGTAAACGCTGACACCGAATACCTGATTGGGTCCTTTAACCAGCATGACGGCGTGTTCTTCCTTGCGGAAACCGAAGAGAACGGATTTTGGCAGTGCCGTGCTATCACCAAGGATCTCCTTCATTGCCACAAGGTTCAGCCGGGACCAAAGTATGTCTCGACATTCGTTATCTTTGAGCGCAAACCTAGGTAGCAAAGCACCCGTTTACCAAGGCATTCTATGTGCGGCTTTGAGCTAAATACGGCTAGCGTGTTACATTTAAAGAGAAGCTGGTCGCTTTCGTATTGATAGACGCGCAATCAAGCTGAGCCATTGACAAATTTAGTTCAGGTCCATTTCAAGTTGACTATTTCAGATACTTTGCATGCGTGGTGGCGTGGCGGCCTGTTTGGTTACTGGAATATC
>PKCY01000266.1 GCA_002862985.1 Haliea sp. | reverse complement strand
CGACCGAGAAAGCTGGCCTACTCAAAATTGAGCCGCAAGACGGCAGCATGACTACTCTCCGGCACAACCCGGACGACTCGAACAGCATCCCTTCAGACTGGCTGGTTGACCTTACCACTTCGGATGACGGTAAAATCTGGCTTGCGTCGGCTAACGCAGGCGTAAGCCGATATGACCCCAACTACAATATCGCGACAAACTTCAAACACCTGGAGTCAGATATATACTCACTCTCCTCCGATCAAGTCACAAGCATCTACGAGGATGACGAGGCTAGAATCTGGATTGCAACTCTTGATGGCCTAAATCTATACATCCCTGCAGAAAATCACTTTTTGAGGTATACGAACCAAAACTCCGGTCTACAGGAGAATTTTATTACTAGCGTCTATCAAACCAGGGAGGGCAAATATTGGGTAGGTACTCTTTCAAGCTTGGTTTCCGGCATGAAAACTGAGTTCCATACATTCAATCGGACAATCGGACGTCTATCCAATGACGCCGTAAACGCATTCTCAGAAACAAATGATGGTAGCATTTGGGTGGGAACAGATGATGGTTTGAATAGACTTCGCCCAAACGCATCACAATTTGAGTGGCTTAACGAATCTACGCTTCCCGCAATACAAAACCCCACCATAATGAGTCTCTATGCCGATGGGGACTCAATTTGGGTTGGGACCTTCGAAGATGGTATCAACAAAATAGACCTCACCACAGGCGAGATCAAGAATTATAAGCATAGCCGAATACGCGATTCCAGTATTGGCGCCAATGGCATCACATCGATACTTCGCCTAACAACAGGAGAGTTACTCGTTGGAACTTACGGTGGAGGTCTTAGCATATATCAAGAAGGAAGTGATGACTTCATCAATTTGACTAACGACTCAAGCATTTCCTCCTCTATCAGCAACAACATGGTTTTAGCGCTTTTTGAGGACTCCTTCGGATTCGTTTGGGTCGGGACTGAGAAAGGCCTAAACCGCTTCCATCCTGACTCAATGGAATTTGATCGTTTTTTTGCTGAGAGAGGTGTAACCAATGGTCTTTCTAGCGACATACCTTGGTGTTTTTACGAACACGTAGACGGGACCCTCTGGATTGGAACTGCTGGAGGCAGCCTAAACCTGTGGCCCGCGGATGACCGGAAAAAATCCATACTGAACATCCAGCACTTTTCCGAGAAGATATCGTTACCCAGTTCAAATATTTACGGGATTCAAGGTGATAACAGCGGATGGGTGTGGGTCTCTCACAACCTAGGACTTACAAGAATTAATCCAATATCTTTAGAATCCCACCAGTACGGCGTTAGAGATGGTTTACAGGGCAAGGAATTTACCCAGGGCGCCTCCTTTAAATCCAGCAATGGGGTGGTGTATTTTGGTGGCGCAAATGGCTTTAACACTATTGACGCGGATTTTATGACTATTGACAGAATACCGCCGAAAGTAGCTATTTCACAAATCAAGGTAATGAATGAACGGAGAATATTCGAAAAACCCTATTACTTGCTGGATGCAATTAGGCTCGGCTATGAAGATAAAATGCTGTCGGTCGAATTTTTCGCCGCTGACTACTCAAACCCGAACCTAGTCAATTATGCATACAAGCTGGAAGGGGTTAACCCCGACTGGGTAATTTCACCCGACTCAAAAGTTGCTTCTTTCACCACGCTTCCCCCCGGAACGTACAATCTCAAACTGGCTGCTGCAAGTCCAGATGGCGCCTGGAACTGGAATGGCCGTAATATCCCAGTTATCGTAGCAGCGCCCCCCTGGCGCAGCCCGTTGGCCTACGCAGCCTATATTCTTCTAGCCGTTGCCGTCATCGCCTACTACTTCTATCGTCAGCAACAGCAGACTCGAATTTCGTTGAAACGACAGCGAGAACTTGAGCAGAGCGTCGATGAACGCACACTGGATCTGCAGGCAGCCAGAAAGATCGCTGAAGAAGCCACCAAAGCCAAGTCAGATTTTCTGGCTAAAATGAGCCATGAAATTCGCACACCTATGCACGGCATCATAGGAATGACGGAACTGCTACTTCACACCAGCCTGAGTGGACAGCAAAAGCAATTTGCCAACGCCGCGCGCAACAGCAGCGAATCGCTCCTGAATCTGATTAATGAAATACTCGACTTTTCAAAGGTTGAAGCCTCCAAAGTTGAACTAGAGCAAATCGGATTCGACCTCACAGAGCTGATTGATGACATCTGCTACCTTCAGGGAGAGCCTGCTTGCAGGAAGGGCCTGGAACTAAATAATATTTGCCACCCAAAAACACCTGGCAGGCTAATTGGAGACCCTACGAAGATTCGCCAAGTTGTCATGAACCTTGTCAATAACTCTATTAAATTCACGCGAGATGGAAATGTAAATGTTCGCGTAGAACCCAAATTCAGCCAATCGAATCCAGAGCAGGCGCTTGTTCACATTTGTGTCGAAGACAATGGCATCGGAATGGACGCGGAGACGCAAAAACGTGTGTTCGATCCCTTTACTCAAGCCGACACCAGCACTACCAGAGAGTTTGGCGGAACAGGGCTGGGCCTAACAATTTCACGCCATTATATTGATGTAATGGGCGGAGACATCGCCGTTCAATCTACTTTGGGTGAAGGTACAAAAATCACGATGTCACTTCCGATGGAAATTGACTCAGCCTCAGGACGCCTAGAAAGACCATTCGAGGCATTTACCGCAAAAATACTCACCGCAAATACTGATACGTACCAAATGGTCTCCAACCACCTGTCGCGTCTGGGAATCACTTCATCTCCGATACTGGAAGAAGAGCTCCATTCCAACGGCCGCTGGGATAAGTGTATTCTCATAGTGGATTCCATAGAGGATGGTTTCTCTTTTGAACTGAGTCAAAAACTAGCCAGTGTTGACCCTTTACTCTGCATAATGCTCACACCACTAAATGGCAAACCGCCCCCCACGATATTTTTTAACTGGATCATGCTTACAAAGCCCATAACTTCGCAGGGACTTCATGCAGCCCTCGCCGATCTTATGGATACAGCAGAATTTCCTGAGGAGTCACGCCCACCTCAGCCCACCAGTCGAGAGCGCCAAAAATCAACGATATTGATCGTAGAAGATGTAATCATCAACCAACAGATTATTGTCGAGATGGTTCAACTGCTGGGATACGAAGTTGATATGGCCAATAATGGACAAATTGCAGTTGCAAAGGCTGCTTCCAAAAAATACTCCCTTATTTTTATGGATTGTCAGATGCCCGTAATGGACGGGTACGATGCCTCGCGCGAAATTCGCAAAATGGAAATTGAGAAAAGCACGCCTCCAGTACCCATCGTCGCGCTTACCGCAAGCTCTCACAAAAAAGATAGGGAGCGATGCGAACAAGCCGGAATGGATGGCTACATGACCAAACCATTTTCCATCACTGATATACAAAAAAACATTGAGATTCACCTGCGCCCCGAAAAGCACAAGACCTTGATCGAGTCTGGCAATCTGGATAACGATCATGAGCAAGCAGCAAAGACAAAGAATAGCACCCAA
>PKCY01000305.1 GCA_002862985.1 Haliea sp. | reverse complement strand
GTCCCATCGGTGTCAGCGTGGGTGAATACCAACAGCAAATTGGCGCCGAGCATCCCTCGGACGCCATGGCAGAGTGGTTGCTCGCCAATGGACTGGAATCCACCGTGACCATGCCGCCCTTTGAGATGGATGAGGCCGTGGTCAAAGACTTAATTCTGGACCCATTCGCCACGGGCAATATCAACGACTGCGGCGCCCATGGCCAGATGCTATGCGGCGGCGGCGAGAACATAAAACTGCTGACCTACTGGGTGCGCGATACGGGCAAATTACGCATTGAAGACGCCATTCACTCCATGACCGGCAAGCTGGCGCGGCATTTCTCTCTGCCCGACCGGGGAGAGTTGATTGTTGGCAAGCGCGCAGACATTACCGTGTTCAACCTGGACGAGATAGAAGCGAGGCCCATGGAGCGGGTGTACGATGTCCCCGATGGGCAAGGCGGCCACACGTGGCGCTGGACTCGCCAACCTGCGCCGGTTCGATTGACGTTGGTTAACGGTGTTACAACGTTCGAGGGAAACACGGCTACTGATGCCCGCCCAGGTGTGATGGTGAGTCCGTGTCTAGCCTAGAACTGTAACAACTCTGTTTGATAAGGCGGACTCCGTCTGACTAGTCATCGGCTGTCCAGACTGACGCGAGCGTATCGCCAACGAGGGATTTATACGCGAGTTCGATAGTGCTCTCCCCCTAATAAACCTCGCCAGTAATACATAGCCCTGCAGTATTCCAGATAGTGCGGTCCTGGCCGCTGACGTTCCGACGGCCGGCGATCTGGCGGCGGAGGTTGAGGTACAAACTTTGAATGAATTGGTAGGACCAGGCGGATTCGAACCGCCGACCTCTACCATGTCAAGGTAGCGCTCTAACCAACTGAGCTATGGTCCTGTCGTGCGGACGCGCATTATAAGCGGGCGCTCGCAATTGCTCAACACCTCCGGGGAAATCTCGCTCGGCGCCCTGAAAGGCCAGATTTACTTGCCCTGGCACCGATTGATGATCGTTTTTGCCACTCTCTTGGGCATGTGCGGACACTTGATCCGCGCGGCAGGTCGCGTACAGTGCTGTACGGACTCACTGTCTCCCTGCCCCACTTGAACGTCACTAAGACGGCCGCTTTTTTGCAATCCGGGGCATGAGTGAGAACCACGGTGAAAAAAAACTTGAGTCGCGCAAACACGGAGAGCAGAACAAGTGAGAGTCAGCGGGATGTTAGGTGCCGATCTGGACATGACCCCATTGGCGATAGCCGCGCTGGAGCAGCGTGGCTATGATGCTGCTTTTTCCGCAGAGATAAACTCAGACCCTTTTTTCCCGCTTGTGTTGGCAGCAGAGCACAGCCAAACCATTGCCCTTACTACCTCCATCAGTGTCGCCTTTGCTCGTAATCCAATGACGATGGCCAACTTGTCCTGGGATTTGAACCAGTACTCCAGGGGTCGCTTCACGGTCGGCTTGGGTTCGCAAATTAAGCCGCATATCACCCGCCGGTTTAGTATGCCTTGGTCGAAGCCCGCCGCTCGCATGCGAGAGTTTATCCTGGCCATGCGCGCTATCTGGGCCTGTTGGGAAACCGGAGAAAAACTGGATTTCAATGGCGAGTTTTACCAGCACAACCTGATGACACCCATGTTTACACCGTCGCGCAAAGATTATGGCGCACCGGGCGTTAATCTAGCCGCGGTCGGCCCGCTCATGACAGAAGTGGCGGCTGAGGTAGCCGACGGTGTGATTGCCCACGGCTTTACCACTGCCAAATACCTGGAGCATGTGACACTACCCGCAGTAGCGCGCGGGCTGGAAAAATCAGGGCGAAAACGGGAAGACTTGGACATTAGTCTTCCGGTGATGGTGGTTGCGGGTATTGATGAAGAAGCCTTTGCGCAATCGCGCGCAGCGGTTCAACACCAACTGGGGTTTTACGCCTCCACCCCCGCCTACCGGCCAGTATTAGAAGCCCACGACTGGGGCGAGCTGCAAGCTGAAGCTAATCAACTGACGCGAGCGGGTCGCTGGGAAGACATGGGAGCGCTGATTACGGATGAAATACTGAACACGTTTGCGATAGTGAGCGAAGACATAGAACAGGTGCCCTCGCTACTTAAGCAGCGCTATGGTCACCTGGCGGACACCTGGATGTGTACCATCGAAACTGGCGATACAGATCTACAAAAACACTTGGTGGCAGCGGTACAGGCCCAGTAATAACGGGCGGCATGCAACCTTTACAACCCGGAAACAGCGACTGCTTTCGACAACAACTGGCAGAGGACCAGACACATGAATATTGAGTTAACACCCGGACAAAAGGCGCTCCAGCAGGAGGTCCGTGAGTATATGAAGACGGTGATGACACCGGAGCTTCTCGAAGAAACGAAAAACCCCGAGTACAAAGAGGGTGGTGGACCTGAGTTTCGCAAGCAATACGCACGCATGGGAGCCGACGGGTGGATCGGATTGAGCTGGTCCAAGGAACTCGGGGGTAAGGAGCTTTCGCATATCGAACAGTATATTTTTACTGACGAGGTGGTGCGTTCAGGCTTTGCTTACCCGTTTTTAACCACCGAAGCAGTTACACCGGTGATCGCAGCCAATGCAAATGACGAGGTGCGCGACGAAGTCGTGGGTGGCGTTAAGCAGGGTAAGGTGACTATCGCCATTGGTTACTCAGAACCCAATGCCGGTACAGACCTGGCAAGCCTCACCACCAAAGCAGAACGAGATGGGGATCACTGGATTATCAACGGCCAAAAAATGTGGACCAGCCTCGCCAACTATGCGGACTACGTTTGGCTGGCCGCGCGTACAGATCCCGACGCCAGCAAAAAGCACAAGGGCCTCACCATGTTTCTGGTACCCACGAACATCGAGGGCTTCTCCCTCACCCCGGTGCATACGTTGGGCGTACGCACCAATGCCACCTATTACAGCGACATCCGTCTGCCTGATAAATATCGCGTCGGAGAGGTCAACGCAGGCTGGAAACTGATCACCGGGCAACTCAACATCGAGCGTCTGTCACTCTTTACCCACGGCCAGGTCGACTCCCTCTATCAGGATGTCTGCCAGTGGGCGGCAGAAACACCCGCACCGGGGGGCGGAAAAGTGATAGAACAGCCCTGGGTGCAACACAGTCTGGCCAAAGTGAAAAGCGGTCTAGAAGTGGTCAAGCTGATTTGCTGGAAACAGGTATGGACGATGGACCAGGGGCCGCTGAGCATGGCGGACGCCTCCGTCGCCAAGGTCTACAGCAGTGAATTCTTTGTGGAGCTGTACCGCACGCTGCTGGAGGTGATGGGTCAGGCGGGCACCATTGCCACGCATTCGCCGGGGGCAGTGTTAAAAGGAAGAATAGAATTTCGCTGGCGAGTGGGCGCCGTGCTCACCTTTGGTGGCGGTACCAACGAAGTGCAACGCGACATCATCGCCATGGCGGGGCTGTGGATGCCTCGCACACGCTAGGAGAACTGGACTATGGATTTTACTGTTTCAGAAGAGCTCGGCAATGTGCAACAACTGGCCCAACAAATTCTCGGTGACTTCACAGAAGTCGACAAGCTCAAGGTCATTGACCAACAGGACGAGCGCTTCGACGCCGAACTTTGGAAAGCGCT
>PKCY01000032.1 GCA_002862985.1 Haliea sp. | reverse complement strand
GGTGTACCCAATGCGGCACAGTCCATTTCCCTGCCTGCCGCGTATGTTACAGCTGTTTTACAAAAGATCAGTTTGAGGCTGTCCGTCTGTCAGACAAGACGGGCAAAGTGATGAGTTATAGTTTTGATTACTTTTTCCCCAGCCCTGAACCACCGGTGATTGTGGGTGTGTGTGAAGTTGACAATGGTGCGCGTGTCTATGTGCAAATGACAGAAGCGTCCACCGCTAGCCTGCGCTGCGATTTGCCGGTGGAGTTTGTTTTTAGAAAAATACACGAGGCTGGTAACAAGCCTAATTACTTTTGGAAAAGCCGACCGCTAGATAGTCCTTCTCAGGCGACTAAAGAAGGGGTGGTGACGTGACTCAGGGCATCAGGGACAAAGTTGCGATCGTCGGTGTTGGCTGTTGTAAGTTCGGCGAAAACTGGCACCAAAGCCCCGAGGATATGATTGTCGAGGCGGCGTATGAGGCTTATTCTGATGCGGGTCTTGAGGACCCGCAAAAGCAAATCGACGCAGTATTTTGCGGCTCGGTTTACCCCTCTCGAGGAACTGCGGAAGTCGCAGAATCGTTGAAATTGTTTGATCGTCCGGTGTCTTTGGTACAAAACTACTGTGCTACCGGTACGGATGCGTTTCGCTATGGGGTAGCGGCAGTGGCCTCGGGCATGCACGATACTGTGCTCGTCTTGGGTTATGACAAGCCCAAGGATCGCGGTGTTTCTGGGCCGAGTATTCATATGAATACTGCCCGTGGTCTGCCGATGACGCCCGCCGGTTGGTTCTCGCTGTGTTGCGCGCGGTATTTTGAAACTTACGGGGCCGGGCGAGAAGACCTTGCAAGAATTGCAGTCAAGAACCACCACAATGGCACTCTGGCTCCCAAGTCCATGTTGAAGAAAGAAATCACGGTAGAGGACGTCATGAATGCGCGTATGATTTCCTGGCCTTTCACTCTTTACGATTGTGCCGCTCAATCTGACGGTGCCGCTGCAACGATCATCACCAGAAAATCTCTCGCCAAAAACTTTCGTACAGATCCCGTCTATGTGAAAGGTGTGAGTATTGCCCTGTCTGCTAATCCTCAATCGGATCCGTCGTTTGATTTCCTCGCATGGAAGCCGACGCTGGCTGCCGCCAGGGATGTGTACAAACAAGCAGGCATAACGACACCGATGAAGGAGATTCACCTGGCACAGGTGCACGACTGTTTTACCATGACCGAATTGCTCACCTACGAAGATTTAGGGTTTATTGCCAAGGGGGCGGCCAGTGAGCACATCACCAGTGGCACTTTCGAGCTTAGTGGCGAACTCCCAATCAATACTGATGGTGGCCTGAAGACTTTTGGGCATCCCACTGGCGCAACCGGGGTGCGCATGATCTATGAGAATGTCTTGCAGCTGCAGGGCAGGGCGGGCGAGCGTCAGGTTGCGGGAGCAACTATGGCGCTCAGTCACAATCTTGGCGGTGCGCCACAGACTTGTGGGCTGGCTATTCTCGGTATTGAGTAGCACTGATAATCGCAGTGCCAGCAATGCTAGCGCTGATGAACTGTTAGCTGAAAAATCCAGAGACGAATATCATGACAAACTTTAATCGAGTATTTGTGATTGGCGTGGGCATGACCGACTTCAAGCGCTGCGAATTGGACATCAAGACGCTGGCTCAGTTGGCCGCCAGCGCGGCTCTGGAGGACGCCGGCGTTGACTATAACAGTGTTGAGCAGGCTTACTGCGGATACATCAATGGTATGAGTACGCTAGGCCAGCAATCACTTTATGGGATAGGTATGACCGGTATACCTGTCTTCAACGTACATAATAACTGTTCCACCGGTTCGACTGCATTGTATCTGGCCTACAACGCCATCAGGAGCGGAGTAAATGATTGTATCCTCGCACTGGGCTTCGAAAAAATGCAAAAAGGTGCTCTGGAAGATCAATTGCCAGGGCTGGAAGAAATTGCCAGGCAGACCGCCAAGGCGAAGAAGGCACCTATTGCCGCGCGCATGTTTGGCGATGCAGGCCGCGCGCATATGGAAAAATACGGTACTAAGGCGGAGAGCTTTGGCAAGATTGCGGTGAAGAATCACCTTCACTCGGTTAATAACCCACGCTCGCAGTACCGGGAAGAATGTACTCTGGATGAAGTAATGGCATCACGCATGATCCATGATCCGCTAACGCTACTTCAAGCCTGCCCCACCAGTGATGGTGGCGCCGCTGCGGTGGTGGTGTCGGAAAGTTGGCTAAAGAAAAACCCTCGCCCCGGCGCCGTGGAAATTGCCGCGATGGCATTGACCACAGACCGCACCAAAGATTACCAGAGGGGTGCAATCGGTATGGTTGGGATTGGTATGTGCGAGCGCGCTGCGAATGAGGTCTATGAATTATCCGGTATCGGGCCACAGGATGTACAGGTGATCGAACTGCATGATTGTTTTAGTACCGCTGAACTGATTGCCTACGAGGGCCTGGGGCTGTGCGCCGAAGGAGAGGGCGAAAAACTGGTAGAGGAGGGTGCTTGCACCTATGGTGGCCGCTGGGTGGTCAACCCCTCTGGCGGTTTGCTGTCCAAAGGGCATCCCATAGGCGCGACAGGTCTGGCACAGTGTGCAGAACTAGTCTGGCAGCTGCGTGGCCAGGCAGAAAAGCGACAGGTGGACAATGTTCACGCTGCGTTGCAGCACAATCTTGGGTTGGGCGGCGCCTGTGTGGTGGCGATGTACCGAAATGCCTGAGCAGATCGGCTGTGCGCGCCGTGCTATTGATCTGCGCGCGCAGGACGACAGTGTCGAGGCCTGGCTGGAAGACGATTTCCACCACTTTGGTATCGTGATGCGACACGACGGTGAGAAAGTGATATCGGTCGAAGGCGAGGCGGCACGGTTTCCCCGTGACACCTGCCCGGGTGCGCTGGACATTCTGCAGGAGGTTGTTGGCATGCGATTGAGCCAAAGGTCTACTGCCATTGGCAAGATCACTAATATGCGCATGCACTGCACTCATTTGTACGATTTATTGGGTCTGGCAATTGCGCACGCCGCGTGTGGACGAGGGCATCGACGTTACGACGCGATTGTGCCTGATCGCCAACCGATTGATGGCGCGCTCCCTGAGGACCGCCTTGGCGGCACCACGCAGCCTCAACTGTTCTGTGATGGGCATAGCGTTATGGCCTGGCTGGTTCGCGGGGACCAGATCACCGGGCCGGGAAAATACACCGGTATATCCATGGGCCGTGGCTTCAGGGAATGGACTGAAACACTGGATATTGACGAGGCAGAGGCTGCGCATGTTTTGCGGCGAGCAACACTAATCGCGCTGGGGCGTCTCATTGATTTGCAGGCCCTGGGGCCGGAAGGCATGAAGGGGACTGAAGGTGCGTGCCATAGTTTTCAGCCGGAGGTGATAAAAAACTCCGGTCGTATGCTTGCTTCGTCCAAAGATTATTCCGAGTGTCCTGAGAGTTTGCTTTTACATCTTGATCGTTAACGTTTTGGTAGATTGGGCTTTCCCAGGGCATTAGGCAAACCCAGCAGGCGTCTGGCCACGATGCTTTTGGCGACATCGCTGCCGGCTGCGGCAACCTTGCCGTGCCCAGCCATCAGGCCTTCCTCTACCATGTAACCTTCCAGGCCAGAATGTTCACCGTTTGTGACAAAACCGAAAGGCCCCATAATATTCTGCGCCACCTGGCAGACTTCATCCTGCATACAC
>PKCY01000294.1 GCA_002862985.1 Haliea sp. | reverse complement strand
GCAGCTATCATACTATCGAGTTCGGCGCTTATGGCCTGCAATCTAATAGTGGCGTCCGCGTGAGCTTGTTTGGACCAACCAAATTTGTGCGCCATGCGACATACCATTGCCGGCGGCTCATCAAGCGCCATCATCGGCGCCAGCATCTGCAGTCGCCGATTCCAGGCAAACCCATCCACTCCAGCTATCAACGCACTTACACCCAACACCCTGATTCTATCGGTTGGATCAATGGGTACGAGTGGCTTTTGGGGTGCAAGTCGCTCTATCAGCATTAGCAGGTCCAACCAGTGGCAGGCTGGTGGCAGGTCTTCATAGGCTGCAACCGGAGCTGATGTTTGTCCTGTCCAGTCCCGCAGCGCGATATTTTCACCGCCAGCTTCCTGGAAAACGGCTGTGTACTGGAGGTTCTTGTAAGCAAGCATCGCCTTGGCTGATTCACCCCAGGGTCCAGGCACACCGGCCGTCAGTACCAGCCGTAAACCCGGTGCAGAGACCGCTTCTTCGATAGGCAGATACTTCATGCTGTGGTGTTATTCATCCAGTTTAAATACTTTGATGGCATTCTCACGCAGAAACTTCGGCCACACTTCTTCCCGAAATGGTACATCCGGCATTTCGCTAAAGATACGATCCAGCGACAAACCCATGGGGAAGTAACCTGCGTACATCACCTGGCCAGAGCCGCGCTTGTTGGCAAAGTCGATAATATCCGGTGGGTAGTATTTGGGTGCGAACGCACTGGTCATGTAATACAAGTTGGGATACTTAAGCATCATCTTCCACGCCACATCGGTCCAGGGCTCACAGCCATGGCGGGTTACTACGCGTAATTCCGGGAAAAACCACAGCACCTCGTCGAGCAATTCAACTTTCTGCGGCCCAAAGGGTACCCGCGGCCCGGGGACGCCCATGCAGGGGCAAAAAGGAATGTCCAGTTCGACCAATTTGGCGTAGATGGGATACCACTTCTTGTCATTCACCGGTACCGGGGGACAGATCATGGCTGGCGCGGCGGTTACCGCTTTTATATCGAACTCTTCATGCATCGCCACAATCTTGCGGACCTCCTCCATACCCCGATTAGGATTGGCTTCGTAGGAGGCAAAAAATCGATCAGGATGCTGGCGGAGAGCTTTTTCCTGCAAGTCGCTAAAGCCGAGGCCAATCATGGCACGCTCTATACCGTGCTTGTCCATCTGCGCCAGAGTGAAGGCGATATAGTCTTCCTCCTTACTGGTATCGGGTATATCTTTGAACATGTACTGGGCGGGCATGGTGAACAAGTCGTGGCTATCCCTGTCCATGAGCAGAGGCTTGATCCAATCATAAAAGCTGCTGTTGTCATCGCCGGGGATGGCGAGCATCAGATCAATCACTCCTATATCAGTTGGCATTGGCATTCAGTGGTTTCCTATGGCTGCTAGCTACAAGCACATTCCAATATTATATCTAGCTTTATATTTATTCTATAAATACCTGATTATTAACACTAATTATACCTGAATTGGCAGAGTTTCATCTGCGATATGGCGCTCTTTTCTAAGGCGCATTGACAGTGTGGAGTCCACCGATTGGTAGCGATAACAGCCCTGCGCATCCACTGCGCGCTCGACCTGACCTCGCTGGTGCAGGTAATTAAGATGGGCAATACACTCCCCCAGCGCAAGGCCGAGGTTGTGCCCATCCAACGGCCGCTTGAACAACACGGGCAGCAGGTCCATCGCAGAAGGTGAGCCCTTCAGACAGGCCTCTTCCAGCGCGAGCAGATGTTCCTCGTGGTGCTCGATTAAATAACGGAGCCTCTCGTGCAAGCCATAAAACGGCGTGTTGTGCGCGGGCAGCACCAGAGTGTCTGAAGGTAGCACCTCCAGAAATTCTTCCAGGGACTTCAACCATTCCTTGAGTGGATTACCCTCGGGCTCTGAGCCCGACACGCTAATGTTGGATGTAATTCTGGGAATAACCTGATCACCGGAAATCAGAATATTAAGGCCACTGCAAAACAGGCACGCATGTTCTGGCGAGTGTCCCCGGCCTACGACCACCTGCCATCGATTACCATTAATAGAGAGCGTGCCACCGTTTACCAGACGCCGGTAGGCCGTGGGCATAGGGGTAATGTAAGGACCAAACCCGCCAAAGTGCTCGCGTGACGACGACACCTGTTCTGCGGTATACCCCGAACGCACCATGTGTTCCTCTGTGTTCCAGCTGAAATGTTCCCGCGTAGTGCGACTGAAGGCAAGTCCGGTGAAGTATTCGCCTTCGCTAATATAAAAGGGCACCCTCCAGCGTTCGCACAGCCACCCTGCCATACCCGTGTGATCAGGGTGGAAGTGTGTTGATACGACCGCCTTTACCGGCTTGTCTTTCAGGTATTTCTCAAATACCTGTTCCCACAGTTCCTGTGTGGGGCCAATCGCAATACCGGTATCAATGATCCACCAGCCGTCAACATCTTCTAACAAATAGAGATTGATGTGATCGAGCGCCATTGGCAGCGGCATGCGCAGCCACATTACCCCCGGGGTAATCTCCCGCAATTCGCCGGAATCCGGTGCGTCTTCGAAGAGATATTTCAGCATCACTCCAGGGCTAAAGCCCCAACTCCTCGATTAGCGCTATTACGTCGTCATGGTGGGATTTTGTTTTAACTTTATCCATTACGTATTTCACACGACCATCCTTGCCAATAATGATCGTAGAACGCAGCACACCCATAAACTCTCGTCCCATAAACTTCTTCAATCCCCAGGCACCATATTTTTCAGTGATGGAATGACCCTCGTCGGAAAGCAAGGTGAAGTTGAGATCCTGCTTATCAATAAACCGGGCCAGCTTTGCTACCGGATCAGGGCTCACACCCAGCACTACAGTATTGAGTTTAGCCAGCGCTTTTCTGCTGTCGCGAATACCACACGCCTGCACAGTGCACCCAGGCGTCATGGCTTTGGGATAGAAGTACAACACGACATTTTTTTTACTCTTGAACTGCGAGAGCCTCACTTTTTTACCGTCTTGATCCAACAGTGTGAAAGCAGGTGCCATTTTGCCAATTGCCGGAAATCCCATGAAGTGTCTACTCCTGAACTGTG
The DNA here is from genome assembly GCA_002862985.1 of Haliea sp. Taxonomy (GTDB): domain Bacteria; phylum Pseudomonadota; class Gammaproteobacteria; order Pseudomonadales; family Halieaceae; genus Marimicrobium. Next base: position 638 of record PKCY01000294.1, on the reverse strand, counting down.
ATTATTTCTGTCGCGGGCGATAATCTATCGCAGAGACCCGCACGGGAAAATCGCCTGTCGTCGCATCGGAAAAATAAGACTTGAGTGTCTGCGTTACAACTGGAAACGCAATCTCGTTCCAGGGGATATCCGATTCTTTATACAGGCCGGTCTCAAGGCTCTCCGGACCAACATCGTGTACGCCATTGTCTAGGTCGCAGAGATAAAACATGTAAACCTGATTGATATAAGGCACATCAAATATACGGTAGAGATCAATGTTGCTCACCTTAGCCCTGGCTTCCTCCCAGGTTTCACGCGCGGCACCCTGCACCGTAGTTTCTCCGTTTTCCATAAACCCGGCGGGCAGCGTCCAGTAATTCTTGCGTGGCTCAATGGCGCGCTTACATAAAAGCACCCTGCCCTCATATATCGGCAGGCAGCCAACAATAACCCGGGGGTTGCTGTAGTGAATGAGCTCACAACTGCTACAGACAAAACGTTTCCGGTCATCTCCCGCAGGAATTTGCAGGATTACGGAATTGCCACAACTGGTACAGAATTTCATGAAATCGACTCAGTTAAAACAGCGGCCCAGTATAAAGGCTTACGGGTGTATTGGAACAGCCTCACCTACAGATGTTAAAGCCGGTTCCCCG
>PKCY01000042.1 GCA_002862985.1 Haliea sp. | reverse complement strand
GCATCTACCTACGGAACCGCCAATGCATACGTTGCCGATACTTTCCCTGCGGAAAAACGCGCCCAATATTTCGCACTGCTGGGAGCCGGGTTTGGCACTGGGTTTATTATTGGCCCTGCGGTAGGCGGGTATCTGGGGGAATTCGGTCCACGTACGCCTTTCTACGCGGCAGCAGGCTTGACCTTTGTAAATGTGATCTACGGTTTTTTTGTATTGCCGGAGTCACTTAAGGATGAAAATCGCCGCAAATTTGACTTGGCGCGAGCCAATCCAGTGGGCGCGTTCAGTCAGTTGTGGCAATACCCTGAAGTGATCGCGCTGGTGGTCGTCTATTTTTTTTATATGCTCGGACACTTCGCGCTTCCCAGCATTTGGGCCTTTTTTACCATTGAAAAATTCGGTTGGTCGCCACGCGATATTGGTCTGTCTCTGAGTGTTGTAGGCATCGCCATGATTTTTGTCCAGGGGTTTCTTATACGCCAGGTATTACCCTTGTGGGGTCCGAACAAAACGGCCATCGTCGGACTCATCGCCACAGCGCTGAGTTTTTTCGGTTATGCCTTCGTCCCCTATGCCTGGATGATTTACCCTGTGATTATAATTGGCGCATTACAAGGTTTCGTGGTCCCGTCACTGCAGAGCATTATGTCAGCACGTATTCCCGCCAATGCGCAGGGAGAGCTACAGGGCGCGCTAGGCAGCATGAGCGGGCTAGTGGCCATTCTCAGCCCACCGTTTATGACACAACTATTTGCGTACTTCAGCTCCGATGGGACCGTGATTCACTTTCCCGGTGCTCCATTTTTTGTTGCCGCGCTGTTGACGTTGTTCGCGCTAGCACTATTGCTGCGAAATGTAGGTGCCCATAGTACTGCCCAGGCGAACGAATGAAACCTGTCGACAACGTTGTAAATCGGCATTGCTGTCTTGTACTTCACCACCGTGCGTACCCTGCCTCTGAACAACGGCTAAACACTGGCACAATCTCTCATGCAGATGGCGCCATATCCCATGTGCCGTAACACCTGATCCAGTACTATACTGCGAGCCACGCCTCCAAACAGGAAACAGACCATGACAGACAAGGTATTGCGCATTGGTGGCGCCAGCGGGTTCTGGGGCGACGCCGCGCGGGCGACGCCCCAATTGCTGGCCGTTGAAGGGTTGGATTATATCGTTTATGACTACCTGGCCGAAATCACCATGTCCATCATGGCCAGGGCCAGAGCCAAGGATGAAAACAAGGGCTATGCCTCCGACTTCGTCAGCGCGGCCATGAAGCCGAATCTCACGTTAATCGCCGAGCGTGGTATCAAAGTGGTTTCCAACGCCGGCGGCGTCAACCCCCAAGCCTGTGTAGCGGCGCTACGTGCTGTTATCGCAGAGCAGGGTTTGGGTTTAAAAGTCGCCTACGTGATGGGCGATGATCTGATCGACAGCAAAGAATCTCTAGAGGCCTCCGGCATTACTGAGATGTTTTCCGGCTCGGCCTTTCCACCTGTTGATAAAGTGTTAAGTATCAATGCCTATCTCGGCGCCTTCCCTATTGCCCTTGCGCTGACGCTTGGCGCCGACATCGTTGTGACTGGACGCAGTGTCGACAGCGCGGTCACGTTAGGTGCGTGTATTCACGCCTTCGGCTGGGGTCGCGATGACCTAGACCAACTGGCCATGGGTTCATTGGCCGGGCACATTCTGGAGTGTGGGCCACAAGCCACCGGCGGCAACTTCACCGACTGGGATCAAGTTCCCGGGCTGGCCAATATGGGCTACCCGATTGCAGAAATTAGTGCCGATGGCAGTTTTGTGTGCAGTAAGCCTGACAACACCGGCGGCCTCGTTAGCGTCGGCACGGTGAGCGAGCAGATGCTCTACGAAATCGGCGACCCGCAGGCATACATGCTGCCTGATGTAGTCTGCGACTTCTCCACCGCTTCGATTGAGGAAATTGGCACCAACCGAGTAAGAGTCTCCGGCGCCACAGGCAGACCTGCTCCAGATACCTACAAAGTCAGTGCCACCTACGCCGATGAATTTCGTGGCGGCACCTATATGAGTTTTTATGGCGTCGACGCCGACAAGAAGGCGCGCGCTTTGGGCGAGGCGGTCTTTGAAGCGGCCCGCAATACCTTTAACGCCTTTGGGCTGCCAGACTTCAGCGAAACGAGTATTGAACTGATGGGCACCGAGAGTCAGTACGGTGATTTCAGTGAAGTGAAGAACGCTCGCGAAGTAGTGATGAAAATTGCTGTCAAGCACCCGGAAATGACCGGTATCGGCATCTTGCTTAAAGAAGCTGTCGGGCTCGGCCTTGCCACGCCACCGGGACTGTCAGGTTTTGCCGGCAGCCGCCCAAGCCCCTCTCCGGTGGTGCGATTGTTTTCCTGCACAGTGCCCAAGGCTCAGGTCAAGGTGCAAATTCTGCTGGGCGATGATACAACTGACTGTGATGAGGTTCACGGCGAAGTGCTCGATAGCGCCGGCATTGCCCGCCCGATCGAACCGCCGGCTGCTGCCGGCGCTGTCGTAGAGGTCCCGCTGATCGCACTGGCCTGGGGTCGCAGCGGCGACAAGGGCAACAAAGCCAATATCGGCATCATTGCGCGCAAACAAGAATATCTTCCCTACATTTACCATGCACTCACCGAAGCTGTCGTAAGCGAGCGCTTTTCACACTTTCTTGAAAACACAGCCAAGGGCAACGTCGAACGCTTCCTTTTGCCAGGTTCGAATGCACTAAACTTTTTATTACATGACGTACTCGGCGGCGGCGGTGTCGCCAGCATACGCAACGACCCACAGGGCAAAGGGTATGCGCAACTACTGCTCTCCTGCCCTATTCTGGTACCGCTAGCCATTGCGGAGTCTGTGTCATGACGGTGTTCAATTCCAAAGTAAACGTGAACTCCGAAACATATGCGAGAAACCGTAAGGAGATGCTAAAGCACATCCAGACACTCGGTGAACTGAACAGCAGGGGAGCGATGATTTCTGAAAAGCGCAAGCCACGCTTTGAAGCCAGAGGTCAGTTGACGCCACGCGAACGACTGGCGCGCCTTCTCGACCCAGGCATGCCATTTTTGGCCGTGGGAAATATTGCCGGCTACCTGCTCGATACAGACGATCCAGAAAAATCCATCCCCGGCTCCACCATCATCTCAGGTATCGGCTTTATTAGCGGTGTGCGCTGCGTGGTTGTGGTCGATGACAGCGGCATCCAGGCCGGATCACTAACCACCGCCGGCGGTTATCGTGTCAGGCGTAGCGAGGAAATAGCCTTACAGCAGAAGCTCCCCTTCGTGCATCTCGTGGAAAGTGCCGGAGGCGACTTACTCAACTATACGGTGGAAGGATTTTCCCAAGGTGGCGAATTGTTTGGCAACCTGGCTAAGCTGAGCAAAGAAGGCATTCCGGTTATCTCTATTTTGCATGGTTCCTCCACCGCAGGAGGCGCGTATATGCCAGGGCTTAGTGATTATGTGATTGCAGTAAAAAATAATGGGCGTGCTTTTCTCGCCGGCCCGCCATTACTCAAGGCAGCCACTGGGGAAATCGCCACAGAGGACGAACTTGGCGGCGCGGAGATGCACGCGTCTGTATCCGGACTGGCAGAATACCTGGCGGAGAACGATGGTCAGGCAGTACAGATGTGCCGAGAGTTAATGCTACGGTTACAGTGGAACAGTGGGTGTGAGACTCCAAAACGGCGCAGCTATCGCGAGCCTATCTACGATGCGGATGAACTGGCCGGAATCATTCCCTGCGATTACCGCAATCCGTATGACATGCGTGAACTGGT
>PKCY01000186.1 GCA_002862985.1 Haliea sp. | reverse complement strand
GCACCGAGCCACTGTCGCTCATTGGTGTGGATAAATACGCACTTTTCCGTCAACCGGCTGCTCCAATTTCAGCTCTCGTATAACCGAACGCTGCAAGCAAATCAGCATCTACCATAGCATTCAGTTCCGCCACTTGATCATCGTCAAAATAGTCGCGATACCCGCCCACCTTGGCCTTGCGTACCTTGAATGTATTGGGGTCGTTAACATCCTTCGCCTGCACGCGGCTGCCACTGCGCCAGAAATAATTTTCCTGTTCTTTTTTTCGCAAGTTTTCCACCGAGGCAAACTCTACGGTATCCTTCAGATACTCGGGTATCGCCTCCATGCCCAGAAACTTCACGATCCGTTCCATTTCTCGCTCAGGATAGGTGCGCAGATCCTCGTAACGAACAACAAGCAGCTCTTTGATCTGGGGAAGCTCTTTGGCCCAGTTGTTCATGAATTCAATGATGTGAGACAAACCCTGGTTTTTATCCTTCACAAAATCGTAAACCGAAATGTCGGCTTCATGCTCCGGATACTTGTTCATAGATTTTTTTTCCGGGCGCATGCGGTACTTCCATTGAAAAAACTGAGACACACCAACGTCGATCGGGTTGCGCACGAGCAACACGGTCTTTTTGTTATAAAAATCTTTTTTAGAGTCCACGTTTCCCGTGTACCCGCGCAAATAATTGTCATGGGTGAAAAAAACCTTCGGTATATCTTTATTGAGGCGGGTAAAATTATCGAAACCCATGAGTATGTTATCAGGCAATTTGTACATCAGCTGAAAATAGCGCGAAATCATCACGCGAACCCAAGTGCGGCCACTCTTGCCGTAGGAGGCGAAAATGTATTGGCAATGTTTGTATTTCCAGAACTCTTCTTTGCCACGACGCCAGCGTTGCAGCTCGTGGGCTTTTTCCTGCGGTAAAAATACCGAAATCGCGCGTACCAACCATTTGATTAGCCGCTTGATAATCATATGCATGTAGAATTCCCCTGATCAGGGCAGATATTAGCGGCGAAGGGTATAGGATGATCATGCTATTCTCAAGATTGCGTGGTATTTTTAACGGCTTTCGTTCAACCTACGCAAGCAGTTGATATTCATGGATTTTGGAACGCCCCACGGCGCTAGATCAACAAGCTCAGGCCACTGCGGTAAAGCACGTCGCAAGGTGCAATACATCAACCGAATCAAGCGCAGTGTCAAGCTAGCACTCATCCTCCACACTCCCGGTAACGATATATGAGTCAGCTATCCCGGTGTTTTCTAGTTTACATCTGCCTAATGCAGGCGGTCATCAGCCACGCTGCGAACACCATGACTCCACAATTACCTGCCTGGCAGGTCCTTGAGTTCGAGGAAAAAGCATTTTGGGCCACCGCCCGTGCGCGACTGGAAGTGCTACCCGACCCTGAGGACGCTGATCGCTGGGATCTTAGCGTCAATAGCTCGGTCGTAGATAACTCCGAAGAGATTCAGGTGAACTTCGACCCCGCGAGCGGGCATGCGTACACTCGCTCTCGCCTGAGCCGGGGCAAGGAACAGCGGCTAAAGTCCTATCGCTACGAGGCTGATTTCATCGTCCGAGAGCGTCGCAATCCCGGCACAGACAAAGAGGCACCTGCAAAGAACTGGCCTGTCACTTACAGTGGCGAAGTCGATTATCCTGCGCCCGACGCAGATATGGTAGTCACCAGCACCTATCTGCTGCTACTTCTGGCCCAGCAGCTACAAGAGCAAGGGCCGGGAAAATCGTTCGACGTGCAGGTACATACAGATTTCAATTTCTATCGTGCACGCCTCACCTCCGGTAATGGCATACCCATCGAGGTTGACTACGCCGTCACTGGAGAGAAAAGCATTCGCGGCAAGCGAGAGACGCTCGCAGTATCGCTGCAAGTCGACCCACACGGCACACTAGCGGAAAAGAATGACTTCAGTTTCCTCGGTTTGCACGGAGAGATTATTTTATTTTTTGATCGTAAATCAGGGCTGCCCGTACAGGTTCGTGGACTCGCCCCGCGTATCGGCACAACCGATATCAACCTCAAGTCCGTTACAATGAGGCAAGCCTCTTAGTGAGATTTTCGGCCGGTCCGGTAGGCATGATCAGCAATCCTGTTAGCGGGCACAACCGCAATCAGTTTGGCGACATTCGCGCGCGCGTTGAGCAGCATCCGGGAATACAGCACATAGTTACTCACAGCCCCGACGACATTGCACCCGCACTGCAAAAACTTGCCCGGATGAACACCCAAGTCCTGGCAATCAATGGCGGCGACGGTACGACTTCAGCTATTTTAGGCAAACTTCTGGAATCGAGTGTGTTTACTGACCTACCACTGATCGCACTGCTTCCGGGCGGCACCGCCAATATGAATGCCGGTGATATTGGCGTCCGCGGCTCTTTGAAGAAGGCGGTGTCGCGCTTTTGCCAATGGAGCGAGGGTCAGAGGACTACCGAGGGCAAGCTGGAATCTCGAAACTTAATGCGCGTCGTTGCGCGCCAGGACACGGCGCCACGCTATGGTATGTTTCTTGGTGGGGGCGCGGTCATTCACGGCACCGAATACGCACACAAGGAAATTCATTCCCGCGGACTGCGCGACGACTTCAGCCTCGCGCTGGGCACCCTCCGCACTGTATGGGGAGTGGTCCGAGGTGATCCGGCCTTCAATCGCCACGTCAGCATCAAACTGACCTTGGATACAGGCGAGCCGGCACAATACGACACCCTCATCCTCGTCGTGAGCACACTACAGCGGCTGGCCTTCGGCATGCGACCTTTTTGGAGCCAGGAGTCGGGCGCAATTCGAGTCACCGTGTTTGAGCAGGGTTGCAGTCGGTTCGCAACCACCTTTCTCTCCATCGTGCGTGGCCGCCCCAATCGCAACGCGGTGCCGGCCTCCGGCTACAGCAGTTTCAACGCCAATACCATGACGCTGGATATGGAAGGCACTCTCAATCTCGACGGTGAAATGTTTGACGTTGCCGGCCCAGTAGATATCAGCGCGAGCTTACCCCTGGAGTTCCTGCAATTGTGAGCGCCTATCCCCACATCGATGGTCCGGACCCAGCGGCCGACCCTTCATTAGCCGCTCTTTTGTCACAATTGGAAGCTCGCCATCATGGAGCTGTCTGCTGCGCGCTGGTGTACGGGTCATGTTTGCGTAGCGGCGATATCTACGACGGTCTGCTGGACCTCTATCTGATTTGCGACAGCTATCGCGCAGCCTATCGCCGACGACTACCAGCTCTCACCAATTGGCTATTACCGCCCAACGTTTTCTATGCAGAGCAAAAAGCACTGGATCAGGCGTCGGGTACAAAAACCCTGCGCGGTAAAGTCACCGTCATTTCATTACGTGATTTTCAACGGGGTTGCTCCCGGGCCTGGTTTGAATCGTATATCTGGGGCCGCTTTTCGCAGCCAACCAGCATCCTGTACACACGCGACGCGCGCACTCGCATGCAAGTTGAAGAAGCCCTCACCTCTGCTGCCCACACTTTGCTACGCAATGCCGTCCCCGCGCTGCCTGCTGAAGGAAACGTCACGCAACTTTGGGCACAGGCGCTGGGCCTAAGCTATGCAACAGAACTGCGCACCGAGAGCAGTGATCGCGCACAGGAATTAGCACTGTATTCCAAGGAGTTCTACGCCGCCCTCACGCGACATCATGCGACTCAACTCGGATTCCAGTTTTCTCTGTACGAGCACAGCGGTGATTTGCATTACCGCAGTGATATCACTCCTGTTGCGCGCACAGCGGCAAAATTAGCGTGGGCGCTGCGCCGGACACAGGGCAAGAT
>PKCY01000177.1 GCA_002862985.1 Haliea sp. | reverse complement strand
TTGAACCGGAAAAATCTCTGAGCTATGAAGTTGGCGTTAAAGGTAAAATGTTGGATGGAAGAGCACGGATAAATCTCAACATGTTCTATACAAAATTTGATGACTTGCAGGTAAGCACCTTCACAAGCGGCGGCGGCTTCTCAATTGGTAATGCCGCGACGGCCACAACACAGGGCGTTGAGCTAGACGGGCAATTTCTAATAACGCCAGACCTGCAATTTTTTGCCACAGCCGGTTATACCCATGCGCGCTATGATAAATATCTCGATGCAGGCTGCACAGTTCGCCAGCGCGAGGCGTTCGCTGCTAATCCGAACAATGAATCTCAATGCACTCAGGACTTAAGCGGCAAAGTACTGGTCCGCGCGCCCGACTGGAACGCTAGCCTAGGGTCAAGCTATACAGTCAGCACAACCTTTAACAGTTACTGGCGACTCGGACTTGATTTGGTCTACACCAGCGATTATTTTTATGCTACAGATCTAGACGTTGAGAATTCGCAGGGCAGCTATACGCTGGTAAATATGCAGGTGGCACTCGTAGATGATGCGAACCGCTGGGAAGTAGCCCTTCGCGGAACCAACCTTACTAATGAAGATTACTACATTGGCGGTGCCGATCTTCCCTTAATTTTCGGTGCTTATGGCGGAGGACTACAACCACAGAGTCGCTGGTCACTTGACCTACAGTACAACTTTTAAATACAGGTTTACCAATATGAGGCTGGCCACTTACATCATTGGATGCGGAGCAGTGCTGCTTGTATTATTTCCGGGCGCAAGCGTCCACACAGCAGAAACGACAGCGCAAAAACCGAATATACTCATACTTCTCGCCGATGATCTGGGTTGGAATGATGTTAGCTATCACGGCGGCCCGATCAACACACCCAACATCGATCGGCTCGCAAATATGGGGATCGAACTAGACAGGTTTTATGCCCAGCCTACGTGTTCGCCAACCCGTGCCAGTCTCATGACGGGAAAATCTGCGGTGAAGCTCGGTATGTCTAGGCCGATAACTAAAAATGACAAGGGCGGACTGCCCCTCGAGGAAAAAATTCTCCCGCAGTACTTTGAGAATTTGGGATATCAGCGTTTTATCGTCGGCAAGTGGCACCTAGGCATGGACTCTGTTGCCTACCTGCCAACCTCCCGTGGCTTCGAGCACTTTTATGGTTCGCTAACAGGCGGTATCGGCTACTGGGACAAAGTACACGGTGGCGGTTACGACTGGCAGAGAAATGGCAACACTGTCCGTGAAGCCGGTTATGTTACACATCTTGTCAGGGACGAAGTGCTGCGACTGATAGAATCCCGCGATCGAAACCGTCCGCTGCTGATGTATATTGCCTTTCAGGCACCCCATCTGCCAAACGAAGCCCCCAAAACAACGGTCAAACAGTACGAGCACCTTGGCCGCAACCGGGCAGCTTTTGCGGGCATGGTCGACGAACTGGATCAAGCCATAGGCGCCATTCTGTCAAGTTTTGACAGTAGTGGCCTGCTTGACAATACCATTGTGCTATTCATGAGTGATAACGGTGGTTTAGTGCCCCCCAGCGAAGATCCAAATCAGCATACTCCGCCGCAGAAACTGTCATTGATGCTGAACTCCGTTTTCGGTCGGCCGATACCGAGCTTTCCATTTTCTGGACTGGAATTTATAGCCACAAGCATGCTTGATGGCGGCAGCGACAATGCCCCTTTATCTGGCGGCAAAGGACAAACGACAGAGGGAGGTGTGCGGGTGCCTGCCGTTATCTGGTGGCCTGGCCGGCTGGAAGATGGTCTTCACCATCACCCTGTTACCGTTGCCGATGTGCTGCCGACCTTACTTGAGGCAGCGGGTGGTCGAGTTCCGTCCGGTCTTGACGGGCGCAGTCAGTTGGCAAGCCTTGAGGGCGGAGCAGGTGAGATGCCGGATTATGTTATTGCAGATCTGATGGGTGATTTCGCGTTTTATCGCTGGCCGCATAAACTGGTGGACTCGGAACCAGCTATGCTGTTCAACGTCATTGACGATCCCTCGGAGAAGAATAATCTCGCGCAGCAGATGCCCCTGAAACTAGCAGAGCTGCAGGCGGCCCTTGCTAATTGGGGTGCACCCCAAAGCTCTCCGCTTCCGCTTTACGACATGCTGTTTGATCCGGATAACTTTGGCGGTATTGAAGATCGTGAGCCTTGGGCGGATACAGTGAATCCATCCGCTTACAACCCGCATGCCTATGAATAAAGCAATAGAAACAGATGTCACTATAATTGGCATGGGGCCAACTGGCGCGCTGCTTGGAATACTCCTTGCTCAGCGCAATATTAAGACCGTTCTCGTTGAACGTGATGCAACGGCTTACTCATATCCGCGAGCCGTGCAACTAGATCATGAGGTGCTCCGCCTGCTTAACCTGGCAGGCGTGGCTGAAGAGGTGTCCGCTGCCAGCCAACCAGTGAGTGGGTATGAGTTTGTTAGCGCAGAGCATGAACTGCTGATGGGCTTTTATCCTAAATCAGATCTTGCACCTACTGGCTACCCATGGAACAACCTGTTTCACCAGCCAGCTCTCGAGGTTGCACTGCGCTCTAAGCTCAACGATTGTAATGATGCAATAAAACTCACAAGCACGCGGCTGCATCGGCTTGAGCAAAATGCAGACCGTGTTAGCGCCTTTGTTGAGCGTGCAGGAAAAGAACAGCGAATAGACAGCCACTATTTGGTTGGCTGCGATGGTGGGCGCAGTACCGTGCGACAACTGCTTAACATTGGAATCGACGATCTCAACTTCAATGAGCCCTGGCTAGTCATTGACATCCTACTGCCTGAGGGCACTGCGGCTCTGTCCGATAAGGGTCTGCAAGTGTGCAATCCTGCGCGCCCCACCACCTCCATGCCGGCTGGACCAGGTCGCCACCGCTGGGAGTTCATGCTGTTACCGGGAGAAAGTGAAACCCAGATCTGCAGTAAAGCCTCCGTCCGAGCGTTACTGGCTAAATGGATAGATCCAGAGACTATCGTGATCGAGCGCACTGCCGTTTACCACTTCCACGCTCTGTTCGCTGAACGCTGGCGTCATGGCCGTGCTTTCTTAGCCGGAGATGCTGCTCACCAGATGCCACCCTTTATGGGCCAGGGCCTCTGTGCTGGTGCGCGTGATGCAGCCAACCTTGCCTGGAAACTCGCCGCGGTACTGCATGCTCAGGCCATGCCAAGCATACTCAACACGTTACAATACGAACGAGAACCTCAGATCCGTGAAATCACCGCAATGGCAATGGCAATGGGGGACTTAGTTTGCACATTAGATCTAGATCAAGCACTGCAGCGAGACAAAAAGATACTCGCGCAGCCAATTGAGGCACGTCGGACTTTAGTAAAGGGTGTCGCAAATGTCAGTACGGGTATTATCAAAAGCCACGGCGGTGGTGTGATACTGCCAGAACCGTATATCAATACGGACACTGGTGCCGCCAAGCTTGACAAAATGGCCGGCTATACAGCAATCGTAGTAGTGCGCTCAGTGAGTGCCCTGACCAGCAGGGAGTCAGTTGATCTGACGACATTGCTGCAGGCACTGCCAGGAACGCGTCTGTGTACTCTGACACAGGAGGAACGGGTAGGCGAGTCAACGCTGTTAAATCAGGCATTACCACTAGAAGATGCCGAGGGACACATGGAAGCTTTGCTGGGAGTGCGTTGCTGCATAATGGCACGGCCTGACCGAGTGGTCTTCGCCTGCGGTGATATTGCGTTTATTAATACACAATGGCGACAGTATTTGACCGGGCACCTTGCAACATAGGTCTGACCCAACATAGCATCATCTGCGTTA
>PKCY01000056.1 GCA_002862985.1 Haliea sp. | reverse complement strand
TGCAATCGGCCCGCTACCACCCTTGAAAGTCTCGCGGCCCTGGAGCCCGTGTTCAAAGACGGGCAGTGGATAAAGGCAGGCAAGTTTGTGACCGCAGGCAACTCCTCCCAGCTGTCTGATGGGGCCTCTGCGTGTGTGGTAATGGATAGTCAGCTGGCATCACAGAAGGGCCTGTCGCCTCTGGGTATCTATAGAGGTCTTGCCGTGGCAGGGTGCAAAGCAGACGAAATGGGCATCGGCCCGGTCTTTGCGGTACCCAAGCTGTTGCAGCGACACGGTCTGAGTGTGGGTGATATCGACTTGTGGGAGTTGAACGAGGCCTTCGCCTGTCAGGTGATTTACAGCCGCGACCAATTAGGCATTGATGATGCCAAGTTGAACGTCAACGGCGGGTCCATTGCCATTGGCCACCCCTTCGGCATGAGTGGTGCCCGCATGGTCGGGCACGCCCTGCTTGAAGGGAGGCGCCGAGGAGCAAAATATGTCGTGGTGACGATGTGCATTGGAGGAGGAATGGGTGCCGCCGGTTTGTTTGAAGTCGCCTGACCGGACAGGCTTCGGGGCAATCGTCGCGGGGTTTCTTTACATTTTCTGACACAATCACTGCTACCTGCTGTGCTACTATGCTCGGTCGGGAAGCGGGGTGATTCAGCCAGTTTCCCCGTCAGAATTGATCTAACTAAAGAGTGAGCTATGAAAAAACTGGGAGAACTGCTGATCGAACAAGGCAAGCTCTCAGAGCGCGATGTGGAGAGGGCCCTGCTCGCTCAGCTGGAAATGGGGGATATGGTGGGTCAGGTTCTGGTGAAGCTCGGTCTGGTCTCCGAGCAGGACGTGGCGCTAGCCCTCAGTCAACAGCTCGATATCCCCCTGCAACCGGGGAATGAGTACCCTGAAGAACCGATTCAGATCGATAATCTGGCGCGCGATTTTTTGATCAACAATAATGTCGTTCCGGTTGCGATAACAGAGGCCGGGGTCAGATTTGTAGCCACGGTGCCACAGGATTCTTTTTTAGCGAAGGCACTGACGATGGCGCTGGAGACGCCCATCTTCCTGGCGCTAGGTCTTGAGAGCGACATCAGTAAAGCGATACAACGCTATACCGAGGATGATGAAGAGCAGGAAGCGGCTCTCGACGATCACTTCAGTGGTCAAAGTGACGACGATTTTATTGAGCACCTCAAAGACTTGGCCAGCGAGGCCCCCGTGATACGTCTGGTCAATCAGATCATTCACCGGGCATTAGACATGGGTGCTTCAGATATCCACATTGAACCCTTCGAAGATGGTCTGCATTTACGTTATCGCGTAGATGGTGTGCTGCAGTTTTATCCCGATCCGCCGGCCGGGAATCTGGCGGCGGCGATCGCTTCGCGGATTAAACTACTGTCGCAAATGAACATCGCCGAGCGGCGCCTGCCTCAGGACGGCCGTATTATGACCCGGGTTAAGGGCCATGAGCTGGATTTACGGGTGTCAACAATTCCTACCGTCCACGGTGAGAGCATCGTGATGCGGGTGTTGGATCGGGAGAGCATCAAGCTGAATTTGTCGGTGATGGGATTCGGTGAGGACAATCTGGAGAAGTATCAGGCGCTATTGTCCCGGCCACATGGCGTGTTGCTCGTGACTGGACCAACGGGTTCCGGTAAAACAACCACGCTCTATGCCTCTCTAGCGTCACTTGATTCAGAATCACTGAAGATTATTACCGTTGAGGATCCGGTGGAGTACCAGCTGGAGGGGGTCAATCAGATTCAGGTGCAGTCTCAGATTGAACTCGATTTTTCACGGGCACTGCGCGCCATACTGCGTCAGGATCCGGACATTATAATGATTGGGGAAATGCGCGACACTGAGACTGCAAAAATAGGCGTGCAATCTGCGCTGACCGGGCATCTGGTGCTCTCTACTTTGCACACCAACACTGCCGCCAGTGCAATTACGCGATTGGAGGACATGGGTGTCGAGCGCTACCTCATTACCTCATCGGTAAACGGTGTGCTGGCTCAGCGGTTGGTGCGAACACTGTGCGAAAACTGTAAAGAGCCGGTGGAGCTTGATGAGGCCTATATCAAGCAAGCCGGGCTGAGGCCCTATGTAGAGGCAGATAAGTGCGTCGTCTACCAGGCGGGAAGTTGCGCTCAGTGTATGAAAACAGGCTATTCGGGACGTACCGGCATACACGAACTGTTCGTGCTGGATGATGAAATGCACCGAGTGATTATGGAAGGCGCTGATGCAACGGTATTGCACCAGGCGGCCAGAAGCCAGGGTATGACGACGCTCTATGAAGATGGTCTGCGCAAGGTGCTGCTAGGGGTGACTTCCATGGAGGAAATTCTGCGAGTCACCAGGGATCAGAGTGAGGAGGAGGCCTCGCCTTTGGAGCCTCACGTGATAATTCCTGCAGCCGAATTCATGTCGGTGTAATTCACAGCTATGCCCCAATTCAGTTATAAGGCCATAGGCCGTGACGGTAAATCACACGATGGCACGCTAGAGGCAGAGGGTCTGGAGCTGGCGTCACGGCAGCTGCGAGCGCAGGGTCTCACGCTGGTAAAGCTAGAGGAAGGAATGTCCGCCGCAGCGCGTGGTGGTGGCAAAACCAGTGGGAAACCACCGGGGCGGCAAGAAATACTGTCTATGACCAGTGAACTGGCAGTGTTATTGCGGGCAGGCCTTCCTCTTGATCGCGCACTCAAGGTGCTGATCGATATGGCAGATCGGCCGCAGATGATCCAATTGCTGAATGACTTGCTGGGTGCAGTGAAGGGCGGCAAAGCCCTCAGTCAGGCGATGCAACCCTACGACGAGGTATTTGGTGCCTTTTATATCAGTATGGTTCGTGCCGGTGAGGCTAGCGGCAATCTGGCGGAGGTGTTGAAGCGCCTGGTTGGCTATCTGGAAAACGCTAAGGAGAATCGCGATACCGTTATCTCCGCTCTAATATACCCGGCGATTTTGGCTTTGGTCTCGTTACTGTCGATTGTGGTGATGTTGGGTTTCGTCGTCCCCCAGTTTGAGTCCCTGTTTGAAGATATGGGAGAGGCTTTGCCTCCGCTGACGCAAATGGTCATCAGCGGCGCAGATTTTATTCAAAGCTATGGCGTGATACTCCTGCTCATTCTTTTGGCACTGGGATGGTATCTGCGGAAATGGGCTTCAACAGAGCAGGGCAAGGTACGCGTGCACCGAAGCATGCTGAATATGCCGCTTGCCGGTGGAATATTATTTGAATTTGAGGTGTCCAAGTTTGCACGGACTGTCGGGACGCTCATCGGCAACGGTGTGTCGTTACTCAAATCTATTTCCATTGCCATAGATACCGTCGATAACCGCGTGATAAAAAGCGCGCTCGAGGTTTTGCCGCCGGCGGTAAAGGCCGGCAAGCGCATGTCAGTAGCGCTGGAAGAGACGGGTATGTTCACACCCATGGTCATCCAGATGATACGCGTCGGAGAAGAATCTGGCAGCCTGGATCAGATGATGCTGGAGCTGGCGACGGTGTTTGATAGTCATGTTCAATCGGGCGTCAAGCGCGGTCTGGCAATGCTGGAGCCCATTCTGATATTGGCGATGGGCTTTATTATTGGCACCATTATTGTGGCTATTTTGATGGGCATTCTGTCTGTTAACGATCTTGCGGTGTGAAAAAAAGCAGTCGCACTCGTCGTGCCAGAGGGTGCATCCAACCAACTAACAGGTTTCGAGAGGGAAGTAATGAGCACATTCAATCGGTCAGGGAAAAGGTTGTTCGACCAACGAGGTTTTACCCTCATGGAATTGCTGGTGGTATTGGCAATCCTGGGTTTGTTGATGGGCTTGGTTGG
>PKCY01000123.1 GCA_002862985.1 Haliea sp. | reverse complement strand
GAATATAGCTGTAGTGCGTCAACGCAAAATCAGTATTCGAAAATCGTAGGGTTTATTACTTTGAAAGGTGTTTTATGTCTGTTCAAGAATTCGATGTCGTCATCGTCGGTGCGGGTCTATCGGGTATTTCTGCGGCCTACCACTTACAGAAAAACTGCCCAAATAAGACTTTCTCCATTCTAGAGCGCCGAAAACAGATTGGCGGCACGTGGGACCTATTTCGATACCCGGGTATTCGCTCAGATTCTGATATGTTCACTTTGGGTTACGCCTTCAAGCCTTGGCCAACGGACAAGTCAATAGCGCCCGGTGATTCCATTCGAGACTATGTTCAAGAAGCCGCTAAAGAAAACGATATTGAGAAACACATTCAGTTTCAGCAAAAGTTAGTACGTTCTTCCTGGTCAAGTGAAGAGGCAAGATGGACTTTAGATATTGAACAAAGTGATGGCAGAACAAAACAAATATCCGCGAATTTCGTAATGGACTGTGCTGGTTACTACAATTACGATAAAGGCCACACACCTGAGTTCAAAGGATCTGAACACTTTAAGGGCCAAGTGGTTCATCCTCAATTTTGGCCGGAGAACTTTGATTATGCTGGCAAAAAGGTCGTTGTTATAGGTAGTGGTGCAACAGCTGTCACCTTGGTACCCGCCATGACTGACAAGGCCGCGCACGTGACCATGCTGCAACGCTCGCCCACTTACATAGCTGCTATACCAAGTGAAGATAAAGGGGCTAATAGGTTAAGAGCAATATTACCCAAGAGATTGGCCTACTCAATTATCCGAACCAGAAAAGTTGCCTTTGGCGCTGCTCTTTTTAGGATGAGCAAATTCCGTCCCGAATGGATTAAGGGCTTATTGCTAAAGGGCGTATCAATGCAATTGAGGGATAAATCCTTAGTTGAAAAGCACTTCACACCAAAGTATGACCCTTGGGATGAAAGGCTGTGTGCGGCCACCGACGGCGATATGTTTAAAGGTATCAACAACGGGCATATTTCGATTGTTACCGATCACATTGAGAGTTTTACGGAAACCGGCATTCAATTGAAATCAGGTGAAACGCTTCAAGCCGATATTATTATTACCGCTACAGGCCTGATTTTACGAGACCCACATGACACGCCAATCATTGTTGATGGCAAACCGGTGGATTATCCGAATTCATTCAATTACAAGGGCATGATGCTTAGTGATGTGCCCAATATGTCAAACACCACTGGGTATACCAATGCTTCCTGGACGCTAAAAGCAGATCTGATACACGCCTACGTTTGCCGCCTGTTAAATCATATGGATAGTGCTAACCAGGACTACTGCGTAGCAAGAGTGCGCGATGCCAGCATGGAATCGGAACTGGCGCTCGACTTCACTTCAGGATACGTGCAGCGCTCCGTTCACCTACTACCCAAGCAAGGGGATCGCAAACCCTGGAAACTCTACCAAAACTATTTCTTGGACTTTTTGTCGCTGAAACTGGGTTCATTGCAAGATGAATCTATAGAGTTTAATCGCGCGGGTGAGCACCTTGCTGAAGCAGAAGCAGAAGCAGAAGCAGAAGCACTAGCTAACTAATCAACGATTTTCTGGGTAAGGCATCAAAAATGAAGAATTTAAGCGGGAAAGTAGTTGCGTTAACAGGCGCCGCATCTGGTATTGGACGCTGCCTGGCAATTCAACTTGCAGACAAAGGCTGTCATCTCGCACTTGCAGATGTGGATAGAAAGGGTCTTGAAGAAACCATTGCTTTGCTTTCCGGGAATACCAAAGTAAGCATGTATATCGTAGATGTTGCCGATAAAGACCGGGTGTATGCCTGGGCTGAAGAAGTGGTGGCTGACCACGGCCAGGTCGACGTTATTATTAATAATGCGGGTGTAGCATCCACTACAAGCATAGAAGATATTTCATACCAGGATTTTGATTGGGTATTTAATATTGTGTTTTATGGGGTGCTGTATGGCACCAAAGCTTTCCTGCCTTACTTAAGACTACGACCTGAAGCGAACATTGTTAATATATCTAGCGTGAATGGGTTTTTCCCTTTTCCGAATAACGGCCCTTATAACGCGGCTAAACACGCCGTTAAGGGTTTAAATCAAACCCTCATACAAGAACTCAGAAACACAAATATTCGGGTAACCTCAGTACATCCCGGCGGAATAAAAACCAATATTGTACGCAATTCACGTTCTGCGGATGACTTTTTGGAGAAAGACAAAAAAGTTAAAGAGTTTGACAAAGTTGCGGGTACAACCGCCGAAAAAGCTGCCAGCATTATTATCGGCGGCCTAGTTAAAAATCGTAAGCGGCAACTGGTGGGCAAAGACGCAGTGGTGATTGATTTGTTGGTCAGAATGTTCCCGCAGGGCTTCTCCGATTTGGTTGGTTTTGCGGTTGGCCGGAAGGATAGAAAGAGTCGTCAAAGCGCCGGTTAAAGACGAGTTGGAGGATCTGGTTCAGCTGATCAGTCAGCGTGTAGGTCGCTGCCTGGAACGCCAGGGCTTGCTGGAACAGGATACCGAGAACGCATGGCTGGACCTCGACCCTGCGGAAGACAACGATGCTATGCCCCAGATCCTCGGCAGTTCCATCTCATATACGCTTCCTGCTGGCAGCAGCGAAGTTATTGTCATAAAAAAGGGGCTGTACACTATAAAATTTTTACCAACAAATGGACAATAAAGAGCCACAGATGTGCTGCGAGATAAAATTCAGCCAGTGTTAAAAAATATACGATTAAATAGGAGCAACGTAATGGACCTTCAAATTAGAGGTAAGAAAGCATTGATGGCTGGCGGTAGTGCTGGCATGGGCAGAGCTACCGCCGAGCGACTGGCTGAAGCCGGCGTGGAACTCTATATAAGCGCAAGACGAGAGGAACGACTGCACAATGCGGCTAAGGAAATGTCGGAAAAGTACGGTATTGAAGTTACTCCTATCGTAGCAGACTCTTCTACCGACGAAGGCCGTAAAGCGCTTTTCGCAGCCTGCCCAGAACCAGATATTCTAGCCATCACAATCAAGCCGCCTGAACCAAATGGTGATTTTCTCAAAGTTACCCCAGAAATGTGGCGAGAATCGACCGAGACCGCATTGATTGGCCCTATTGAAATAATGCGTAACTATATTCCAGGCATGAAGGATAGAGGCTGGGGGCGTATCGTTAATATAGCCACGTTTTCAGCGAAGAACCCGATGATTTGGCGACTTATGTCGGGGCCTGCTCGCAGCGCTTTAATTAACTATACCGCTAGTGTTTCTCGGGAAATTGCGCAGTTCGGCGTCAATATCAACAATATACTTCCAGGAATGTTTGCAACTGAAGGAGCTGAAGAAATAATGGCGTCTTATGCCGAAGCATTTGGCTTAGAAATGGATAGAGATATCATTACCAATCATTTTATTGAGCACAATAAAATCCCCGCGGGCTTTCAGGCAGTTGCCGATGATATGGCTCCCATGGCGGCGCTCCTCTGCAGCCCGCTATCGCGGTTTATCGTCGGTCAAAATATTGTGATTGATGGCGGGCAACACCATTCTCTGTTCTAACAAAAAATTGAACCACTAGATAAAGAGATAAAGCGTAGAGCGTAGAGCGTAGAGTGTAGAGTACTGACAGGATGACAAGTCGGATCGCCGTCGGCCCGCAACAGGGTCGCAAAGCCTTCATGATTCGCACCATCCGCCCACTCGACCGGCCTAATCCCGGACTGGAACGCGTCGCCAAGGCCAATGGATTTTCCCTGCACGCCGGGGTGAGCTGCGAAGGACACCAAAAGGACAAGCGTGAGCGGCTGTGCAGATACATAGCCAGGCCAGCAGTTGCAGTTCCCCG
>PKCY01000228.1 GCA_002862985.1 Haliea sp. | reverse complement strand
CGGCCACTGGGTGCCGAAGCTAAAAGAGATGATTCCCTCCTACGGTCAAGACCTGAAAAAGGATGCTGCGCTGTCCGCGCGCGTACGCGCTGAGAGTGCCGAAGTGCTGAAGCTGCACACGGTGTAGTCTCGTGCTGCGGCCTGCAAAGACTGTGTAGCTTGCACATTTGAACCAAATACGTGTCGCACCAGTCGCGAACCGTTAGCATCCTCGACTTTATCTTGGCGATGGCCCTGGGCTGAGCATGCCTATTGCGGCTATCACCCAGCAAACCAGCATGGCTAGTGGTTTTGCCGAAGGCCCGTTATCCACTATACTGCGTACCGTAAGCAACACATTCGCATCCGAACCACACAGTTGGCTAACGCCCGCTATTTACCGGTTCAGGATTACTGGTAGCCCATCCACGTATGGCAGAATCATGAGAACTCTCTTCACCCTTCTACTGCTGACCCTCGTTACCGCTTGCTCTCACCCGCTGGAAATTGTTGGGGAAGGGGACATTAGCTCCTCTACAGGTACTAATAACTGCGCATTACCAAACCAGCCGTGTGCCAATTATGTAGCAGGGGATTACGACCTTACCTATGTGGCAGTGCCGCATGCGGGCTGGGTTTTTTCTGGCTGGCAAGGTTGCGGCACGCAATTTCCGGCATGCTCAATCAACGTGCCAGGCGCAATTGTGGATCAGTACTGGGAGCAGACAATGCCGCCGTTGCGTGCGCTTTTTGTCAAAGGCAGGCGCTCTCCCGCGATGACAATCTCCTCCAGCTGGTCAGCTGTCGCTGAGACTCTGACTGTTGAAGTCAGCTTCGCCTCTATAACCCCCACCACTGTGCAGCTCTACCCTAAAGGGCTCGCAGATGGGTGGGTCGAAACGGACAACTCGCCACCCTTCTCTTTCGCCCTCGATACATCTTCTTTTGAACCGGGCGACTACGAGATGCTTGTCCTTGCCGATGATGGCACCAATGCCATCAGTGACATCGAATTAGTCACCGTCAACGGCTGCAACGGTCACTCGCATTTGTGCAGTCGCAGATACGATCAAGTTCGCTACGCCACCACGCACAACGCAATGTCCAATTTAGCAAACGGTTGGATCGGCCCTAACCAGAATTGGGATGTTCCGGCTCAGCTGGAGGCCGGTGTTCGTGGCCTGATGCTGGATACCTACCGCGCCGGCGATCTCAATGAGCTCAGCCAGGAGATACAGATGCCCGGTGTCGACCCCGATACTGCCTATTTGTGCCACGTATTATGCTCCATCGGCAATCAGCTTCTGGTCGATGGGTTGAGCGAAATCCGCGAGTTTCTCGATGTAAACCGAGGCGCGGTGGTCACTCTTATCGTCGAGTCTTACCTCAATCACGAAATTACGGCCGAGGCCTTCAGCGCGGCCAATCTTACACCTTACGCCTATCAACATGCTGGCGGGCCCTGGCCCACCCTGGGGCAGATGATCGACGCAGACACCCGCCTTGTCGTGCTGCAGGACGTCTCGGTTAATCCATCCTACCCGTGGCTTATGAATGTCTGGGACAATGCTTTCGAAACTCAGTTTTCCGCTTCCGTTCCGGGAGACTTCTCCTGCACCGAAAATCGTGGCTCGACCTCCAACGAACTCTTTATTTTCAATCATTTTTTGACCAACGTCTTCGGCTCAGCGACGCTTGCGGAACAGGTTAACTTCAATCCCTTACTACTTAATCGAATTAACGAATGTGAAACATTTCACGCCACTACTGCCAATTTCGTGACTGTAGACTTTGTTGATATCGGTGACACACTGTCTACGATTGAAGCACTCAACGAGGTAGGTGTTTTTTAAAGTCGCCGGGGGAGCTTCCGAGTAATCGATCTCAGGACACTCCCAGGGATATCAGGTTGTCCCGCGACCAGTATAAGCGTCTCCATGTTGTGTGGCCTCAGTCTCCCTGATGCCCCCGGCCTGCCGCACCTTCATTCATGCTTCCCAGACAAAGTTGAGAAACCTACAGACCGCTATCTCCTAACTGGACTGACTTAAGCATGTTGCGTGTCTTCCCACGAATACGATTAAGAGGCCTATTTTTCCATTACGAAATCATTCAAGTCCGGCGTTCGAGTTTGCTGCCACCACTCCCAATGCGTACCCGGCCAGTTTTGCGAAACCCTGCCATCGGCATTTTTATACCAACTATCCACATGAGGTGAGCCCCAGGCTCGCAGTTCGTTGCGGGCATCAACCTCACTATTGTATTCCCGGCACCTATCCTCTTTGACTTCCAGGCTGGCAATACCTTGTTCGAACTGCAGTTTCAGGCAGCCCATGATATAGCGCATCTCGCACTCGCTACCGAATACAATGCTGCTGCCCACCACAATATTGGTGTTTGGCCCATACAGGCAGTAAAAATTAGGAAATCCGGGAACAGTCATACCCAAGTACGCCTGCGGATTGTCCTTCCAGGTCTCGTGCAACTCATGGCCGTTGCGCCCAACGATACGCATAGGAACAAGAAACTGGTTGGCCTTAAACCCAGTGCCATAAATCAGAACGTCGACTGCATGGAGCTCACCGTCTGCGGTCCGGATACCCTCTTCTTCTACGGCTGCAATAGGCTCTGTGACCAATGTGACATGGGGCTTCCTCAGGGTCCTAATCCATTGGCCGTCGTCGAGTACGGGGCGCTTACCACCCGGAGGGTAATTAGGCATGAGTGCATCCGCCAAATCTATATCGTCGCCGGCCTGCGCACGAATCGATTCCTCTATCGCCAGACGCAATTCTGCATTGCCTGCGCTAACCGATTCGGGTTGGCCATCCCAGCCTTCCTCGCTATAGAGGTAGGGCAGCAATCCGTCGCTTGCGCGAGCACGAAACAGGAAGAAGCGATACCAGCGCGCATAAAAGGGAATATTACGAAAGCACCACAGCTCCTCTTCACTCATTGGGATATGGTATTCCTCAGTAGGCAACAACCACGGTGCGGAGCGCTGAAACACCTGCAGCCGCGATGTCTGATCGGCTATTTCCGGGACAAATTGTGTCGCGCTACAGCCTGTGCCGATGACCGCAACTCGCTTGCCGTTCAGATCGTGCTGATGTTCCCAGCGTGCAGAGTGGAAGGCAATGCCGGCAAATGAACCTACGCCTGGAATATCCGGCATGGCGGGTGAGTTGAGCTGGCCGCAAGCGCTTATAACACTGTCGAAACTCTCATTCGATTTTACGCCCTCAGAGTCCTGAAAATTCACCGTCCAGGACTTCCCATCTTCGTTATAGACAGCCTGCTCTACTTCAATACCCAGACGCATATGTTTACGAAGCTTATACTCCTTAACCACGCCCTTGAAGTACTCAAACAATTCCGCCTGCCCGGAGTAATGCCCGGACCACTGATGCTGAGGCGAAAAAATATAGTTGTAAAGGTGATTTGCCGAATCAACCTGGCAGCCTGGATAGGTGTTCTCATACCAGGTGCCACCAATCTCAGGATTTTTGTCTACCACCAAAAAGGGAATGCCCGCTTCCTGCAAGCGTACCGCTGCCAAAATACCCGACATACCGGCACCTATCACCAACACCCGGTAATGATCTGGCACCACGTCTTGCGCGATGGCAACACGCCTTCGATCTTCACCAAATAGGTTCAATTCCTCGCGCATATGTTCCATCTGTACGCCTGGTATGTGCACTCCAGTGACGTAGTGCATAGCCTCCTCGATCAAGTGCTCTTCCGGCCTGGAAAGCTGGGGGCAGCCCGCCTGCTTATAGGAAAGTAGCTCGGCCATTGCGATCGCCCTCGCAGCTTCGCGTGCGCCCTCAGTGAGGCCGTCTTCTTCCTCCGCCAATTGCTCCACATGGGGC
>PKCY01000145.1 GCA_002862985.1 Haliea sp. | reverse complement strand
TGGATGCGCTTTTACAGGTATTTCCCAATGCTAAATTGATTTGCCCACACCGCGATCCGGTCAAAGTCGTTGGGTCTTCGTGCTCGATGGTGTGGAATGCCATCGTGCGCGACAGTGTAAGTGTTACTCCCGAGTGGGTAGGCCAGGAATGGCTACAAAAAACTGAGCGTATGCTAGAGAAAAGTCTTCAGGTTCGCGCCACTACCGTTTCTGATCAGAATCAGTATGACGTTTTGTACGCAGACATCACTGCAGACTGGGAACGTGCGATGCAGGGCATTTACGATTTCTTAGGGCGACCGCTCACACCTGACACGCGCATTGCAATGCAAGGCTGGCTAGACAGTAATCGGCAGCACCAGCACGGTGCACACAAATACAGTCTGACTGATTTCGGCCTCGACCCACAGGAGGTCGAGCAGCGATTGATGTTTTATCGTAAACGCTTCAATATTCCTTTCGAATCTACTAACCCACATACGGCGACAGCCAATAACTAACACGTTATGGAACCCACTATGACTATTCAAACACAGAGTCGCACGGCCCTAGGCGAATTTATTCAGCTACTTCAAGAGATCGACACGCGTTGGTCAAGCCCTGAATGGAACCTAAATTCTCCAGAGGACATCGTCGGCTCCCACCGCGCGCTAATGCATATTATAGAGGCGTCTCTAGTGGGGAACTTTGAACTGGATGCCAGTCGTCCGGATTTCCGTCGCATTACAACACCCAGCCGCAAACTAACGGGAGACAACTCAGACGCGATTTACTTCGACGCACCTGTGAGTTCTGATCATGCCTACGTTATACACGGCAGCATCCATGGCGCAGCCTATTTTTCGCTGACCATTGAGGTGGGCGCTGAAGATGGACACATGGCAACCAGAACTGCTGGCGTAATTAATGACCAAACTCTGGAAATTGATAGCAATGGCGATTTTACGTTGTATCTGGGCGGCGAACCAAAGGACAAAGGCTGGCTGCCACTTGAGCCCGGCGCCTCTAAAGTTACAACGCGGCATTATTTTGAACACGCAAGTCCTGCCGCTATGGAACCAAACCTAGAGCCACGTATCCGCATTGAATGCCTAACGGCGAAAGGCGTTCCTGCGGCGCCCACAGACGAGACAGTGGCTGCGGGTATTCGACGCGTCTGTAACGCCATACACGGCAGGACGCTGGGCATGCCTCCTATGGCCAACAGCGTACTTCCCGCATTCGTGTCACTGACACCTAACGAATTTCCACCACCACAGCCACCTGGTGACTTTGGCCTCGCCGCGTTTGATGCACACTATTCGATGGCGCCATTTTTCATTGGCCCGGATGAGGCCTTAGTCATCACCGGCCGTTGGCCCGAGTGCCGATTCGGCAATGTTTGCCTGTGGAATCGTTTTCAACAGACCTTTGACTTTCGCAGCCGCAGGGTATCTCTGAACCGGACTCAAACGGTACTAGACAGTGACGGTAGCTTTAAAATGATTATCGCCCATTCCGACCCAGGCCTACCCAACTGGCTAGACACCGAGGGCAACCTTTTTGGCTTGGTGTTCTGGCGTTTTTTCCTCGCCACGGGAGACGTTGAAACGCCACAGGCCAAGCTGATGAAGTTCGCTGATCTAGGCGCCTGAAATGAAAACGGCAATGCCTTTGCCTGTGCGTTTTCTCAATATGGTCGGGCGCAGCGTGAAGACCCTCGGCTTTCAGACGGTTAACCTGAGCCTTGAAAAGCTGCTGCAAACAGCGTCAGACAATACGGGACTCAGTGACTTTGGTGAGAATGACTTTCGGCAGCCGTTGGCACTTCTGCTGGACGGGTTAGAGAGAGAGGCTAATCTCTCACTGCTCGGTCGCATTGTTGCCAAATCTGATCTGGTGCGCACGCTGGAAAATAGACTCAATTTTGTGGCACTTTTTAAGCAACGGCCTGACATTGAGGAGCAGCGCATCGACCGACCTATATTCGTGGTCGGACCGCCCCGCTCTGGCACGACAATTTTCCATGATTTGCTAGTGATGGATCCAGACAACCGCGTGCCCCTTACGTGGGAAACGGCCCGGCCACTGCCACCGCCAGAAACAGCGACGTATAGCACGGACCCACGCATTGCATTGGCGCAAGAGGACCTGAAGAGAGTTGACCAACTCTTACCAGAATTTAAGACGATGCATCCCATGGGTGCCGAGCGGGCGCAGGAGTGCGTCACCATGACCAGTCATGATTTCACCTCGATGATTTATCTGGTGCAATTTTTCGTCCCCACCTATGACCGCTGGGTAATGCAATGTGATATGCGGTCAGCGCTCAAATGGCATCGGCGATTCCTACAGGTCCTGCAGTGGAAAGCACCGGGGAAACGCTGGGCTCTGAAATCGCCGCAACATCTGTGGCATTTACAACACATTCATAGAGAATATCCTGATGCACTTTTTGTACAGACGCATCGCGACCCGGTGAAAATTGTTATCTCCACCAGTAATCTGGCGACGACTCTGCATACGATGTCCAGCGACCACACTGATCTAAGCAAGGTCACCGCCTACTACGCCAAAGCGTTAGCGCAGGGTTATAATAATACCGTGGCGTATCGCAAATCAGGCCAACTTCCCGAGGATCAGGTCGTAGACCTGTATTTCCGTGATTTTATGTCGGATCAGGTCGGGACGGTCCGCCGCGCCTATGAGCACTTCGGGATGGAACTTCCAGACCAAGCTGCCACGGCGATGCAATCTTTTCTCGATAACAACCCTGCGGACAAACACGGCAAGCATTTATACAGCCTAGCAAATACGGGAATGGAGGAGGACGAACTGCGTGCACTGTTCACGGAGTACGAAGCGTATTTCGACGTCCCGCGAGAGTCCATTTAAAACGACAGTTTCACTGTACGACATGTGACGGAACCGATATGAAATTCTGGCAAGCTATTACCTGGGCCGAAACTGAACAACTGATTGAAATTGCCCGTTTTGCTGAAGAAATGGGCTTCCATGGGCTCATGAGTGGTGATCATGCTGTCTATCCTGAGTCGATTGCGCCCAAATATCCGTATTCCGAAAGCGGAGTGCCGCCGATGCAATCCGATGATGAGTACCCAGATCAAACTGCTATTTTCGCTGCTATGGCTTCTGTCACGAGCAAAATTCTATTCACCTGCGGCGTCTATGTATTACCGCTGCGCAATCCTCACGAGGTTGCACGCGCGAGCGCCACACTGGCCATACTCAGCAACGATCGATTCATCCTCGGCGTCGGTATTGGCTGGATGAAAGAAGAGTTCGATATCTACGGTATCGACTTTCACCAGCGTGGGAAAATTACCAATGAGAGTATTGAGGTCTTGCAAAGACTGTGGAGCGGCCAAATGGTTGAGCACCACGGCGCTCATTTTGACTTTCCCCGAGTACAATTGAGCCCGGCGCCACGCACGCCCCCCCCGATCTACATAGGGGGGTCCAGTCAAATCGCGCTGCAACGCGCGGCGCGCGTTGGAAATGGCTATATCGGCGCAGGCACTGCGCCTGATGACGTCGGCCCTCTTTTACAGCGGCTGTCCGCACTGCGCAAAGAATACGGACGTGATCATCTTCCTTTCGAAGCAATGATCGGCATTACCGCTGCCCCCAGTCTAAAACTTTACCAGCGATTGACCAATGACGGACTAGAAAGCACTGTAGCACCGCCGTTCCATTATGCCTTAGGAAAAAAACACTCTACTATTAGTGAGAAGAAACAGTTCATGGAATTTTACGCCGAGAGCATCATACGCCACTTCTGACTGCGGCCACCCGCTTAGTGGCGCCACGATCGATGATACACTAGACTCATACAGCGTTGCTTCAAAGGGGACAAAGTATGACTCATTCTT
>PKCY01000031.1 GCA_002862985.1 Haliea sp. | reverse complement strand
AGTTTGTCGCTGTCAGTGTCTACGACGGTGATGTCATTCTGTTCGTTGGCCAGGTGCTCGGCGAGCGTACCGCCAACCTGGCCTGCCCCGAGAATAATAATTTTCATGGCTCGATGAGCTCTCGGCTAAATCTCTGAGAACATTAAAGAAATCGAGAGTCGAATGTAAGAGCCGGGGGAGCGTAATTGTGCACAACTATTACCCTGTCTTGCGCAACAAGGAGTAAAACAAACCATCAGGGCCGCCCGGGGAAGGCAGTAGCTGGCGGCCGCATGCTGCGGGCTCTCCCCAGATTGCATCTATTGGAGATAACGTCGCATCGCTATGTTTGTCGAGGAATCCTGCCACCACCTGGCTGTTCTCTTCATCCAGTATCGAACAGGTGACATACAATAGGGAGCCTCCCACCTTTAGCAGCGGCCACACACCCTGAAGAATACCAAGCTGTTGTTCAGCCAGTTGGGGGATGTCAGTTTCACGACGTAACAGTTTCACATCGGGGTGCCGGCGGATTACACCACTGGCGGAACAGGGCGCATCGACCAGGATGCGATCAAAACTGGTTTGTTCCAGCTGTTTTGGAGGGAGCGCCGCATCACCAGCAAGGAGCGTTGCCACCATTCCCAGCCGCTCGAGGTTCTCAGACACCTTTTGCAAACGCGATTCGTCGATATCCATGGCGATCAAGGCAGCCAGATCAGGTTGCAATTCCAGAATATGACAGGTCTTGCCTCCGGGTGCTGCGCAGCCGTCCAGAACCTGTTCACCCGGGCAGGCGTGTAGGAGCGGTCCGGCCATTTGCGCGGCCTCATCCTGCACACTCACCTGCCCGGCGGCAAAACCCGGCAGCGTCCACACATCCTGAGGCTGGGCAAGTTGAATTGCATGCGGGCTGAGGTTACAGGCATGGGCTGCGATGCCATGCTGCTGCAAGTCGGTGAGGTACGCCTGCGCCGATTGGTGTTGACCGTTGACGCGCAGGGTCATGGGCGGGCGCTGGTTATTGGCTTCTATTATACTGGCAGCGGCAGCAGGCCATTGCGTCTGAATTTTTTGATACAACCAGGTGGAGTGATTGGCCGCCGACGCATCATCAAGTTGGTGCACCAATTGTTCCCGCTCGCGCAGATAGCGTCGCAGGACAGCGTTGGTCAGACCCTTTGCCCAGTTTTTTTTCAGTGCTTTGGTAGCACTGACAGTTGCGGCAACGGCTGCATGGTCCGGTATGCGCGTGGTGCCCAACTGATACAACCCGCAAAGGAGTAACCCTTGTACGTCACGGTCCTTGCTCCGCAGGGACTTATCCATTAACTGCTTGAGAAGCGCTTGCAGCTTTGGACTCTCGCGGAGCGTGCCGTAACACAGTTCTTGCAGCAGAGCTTTGTCCCGCTCTCCAACTCGGTCCTGCCGGCTAGGCAGTGCCTGATTGAGTGACTTCCCGCCCAGTACGTCACCGATAACGCCGGCCGCTGCCGCGCGGACGTCAATGGTCATTGGCGCTCGTTGGGTAGCAGTGGATCAAATTGATTGCCAATAGTGAATTTGGCGCGGTGGGCGCTGAGTATCTGCTGTGCTGACAGCGCCTTTCCGCCCTCAAGCTGCAGGGTTTCTATGACGATTTCATTCTCGCCACACGCGACGACAATACCTTTCTCATCAGCCCGCGAAATAGTGCCTGGGGCGCGTCGAGTGGCATCACTTGATTGCGGCCTGGCGTGCCAGATCCGGATACGTTCTGATCCAAGCGTGCTAAAGCAGATCGGAAACGGATTAAAGGCCCGAATCCTGCGATCGAGAACAGTGGCGCTCTGCTGCCAGTCTACCTTGGCTTCGGGTTTAAAAATTTTCGCGGCGTAGGTGGCCTCCTCATTGTCTTGCTTCTGAGGATGGGTGCGGCCGTTCTGCAGATCACCTAATACCTTCAACAGCAGAGGCGGCCCCAGCCGGGCGAGGTCGTCATGCAGACTGGCGGCCGTGGATTGGGGTCCTATAGGGCAGGTGTTTGTGGCCAGCATGTCTCCGGTGTCGAGGCCGGCATCCATTTGCATGATCGTTACCCCGGTGCTGGTATCTCCCGCCTCGATCGCGCGCTGAATGGGCGCCGCGCCGCGCCATCGGGGCAGCACGGAAGCATGAACGTTGAGGCAGCCCAGCGGCGGAGTAGCCAACACAGCAGGCGGCAGAATCAACCCATAGGCCACTACCACAAGGACATCGGCAGGGATGTCCGCAAGCTGTTGCTGTGCGGCAATATCTTTCAATGTTGTCGGCTGATAAACCGAGATACCGGAGTCCTCGGCTAATTGTTTCACCGGGCTGGCTTGCAGCTTCCGGCCTCTTCCTGCGGATCGATCCGGCTGTGTATACACGCCTGTTAATTGGTGCTTACTATTTATAATGGCTTTTAAATGTAGTGCTGCGAAGGCAGGCGTACCGGCAAATATGACGCGTAGAGGTTTATCCGACATACGGCTCAGGCGCGTTGACGCTGGTCTTTTTCCAGCTTCTTGCGAATACGTTGTCGCTTTAGGGGAGAGATATAATCTACGAACAGTTTTCCATTCAGGTGATCAACTTCATGCTGCAGGCAGATTGCAGCAAGGCCCTCAAGTTCCAGAGTAAACGGCTCGCCGTCTCGATTCAGCGCAGAAACCATCACTTTGCGGGGACGGCAGACAGTTTCATAGAAGCCAGGCACTGAGAGGCAGCCCTCATCGTACTCAGCCAACTCCTCGTCCAAAACTGAAATGACGGGATTGATGAACACCATTGCCTCGCTCTTCTCGTCGGAAACGTCCATGACCAGCAGCCGTTGGTGGATATTTACCTGCGTCGCTGCAAGGCCAATACCAGGCGCTTCATACATTGTCTCGAGCATATCGTCGATGAGGGTGCGTGTGGTATCGGTTACCCGTGCTAGCGGCTTGGCTTCAGTGCGAAGCCGCGGATCGGGGAATTCAAGTATTTCCAGTACTGCCATGGTTTTGATTGCCCAGCGAGTCGCCTGAGGTGGCTAAATTTGGCTGCGTGAATTAATAACAATTGGCTTGCCAGCGTTAAATCGCGGCAGCAAACTGAAGCTATTATACAGCTTGTGATTATGGGGTGCATAGCGGCGGGGCTCTTACCATGCTCAAATCCATTGGGTTTGTGAGCATGGGGGTCCCGCTGAAGCGAATCACGAGCACTACAGCGGTGCACAGACACCGCAGAGCGGCGCTTGCGGCAGCATGTGCGGCATCAGACGATTTGAGCTGGCAGATAAAAAACCAGCCTACACAGGGACGCTTAAACATGAAAACACGGTCACTATCAGTAGGCCTGTTATTGCTATCACTGCTCTTCAGCGGATGGTTGCAGGCGGCGGTGGAGCTCAATGAAGAGGTGCCGGAGGTTTATACCGTCAAGAAAGGCGATACGCTTTGGGGCATTTCCGGAATGTACCTGAAAGAACCGTGGCTGTGGCCGGAGCTCTGGGACGCCAACCCACAGATCGACAACCCCCATCTTATCTTCCCCGGTGACGAGCTATATCTGGTTTGGATCGATGGGCAACCGCGACTGCGCATCCGTCGCGGCCGCGACGTCAAATTGGTCCCCAATATGCGTGTGCGCCCCCTGGATCTGGCGATACCAGCAATTCCCCTTGACCAAATCGGCCCGTGGTTGGTGCGGAACAGGGTCATGAACGCCGAAGAAATCAACCAATCGGCCTATATCGTCGCGGGTGACGAGCGTCGTTTAATCAGCGGCCCTGGCGACCGGGTTTTTGGCCGGGGGCCCTTTCCCGATGGTGAGCGAGCCTACGGTATTTACCGCGTCGGGCAAAAATACATCGATCCGATAACCCAGGAGTTTCTCGGCTACCAGATTATGGATGTAGGCAGCGCCAAATTGCAG
>PKCY01000049.1 GCA_002862985.1 Haliea sp. | reverse complement strand
GCGGAAAAGCGGGTCAATATCTGCTGGGGTGTTGACCAGGCAGACGAGGTTGAATTGCCCCGCCTGGTGGAAGAAATGTTCGATGATCAGCCGCTTGATTTAGTCATTGACGATGCAAGTCACCTGTTGCGACCTACCACGAGCACCTTTGAAATATTATTTCCCAGACTGCGTGCAGGAGGACTCTATATTATTGAGGACTGGTCGAGTAAACATTTGCTGGAACGTCGCTTAGCCCTCGAGAAAGCCGAAAACCCGGAAGGTGAAATTGCTCAGAGACTCAATGCCGCCGAAGAGGATTCTAACTATAAGCACACGATGCCAATGAGTCTGCTCTGCTGCCAGCTGCTCGTTGCCTCGGGACGCAACCCCGATTGGATTACCGAAGTTCGGGCTACTGATGGTTTCTGTGAAATCCGCCGTGGCGAGGGTAAAATCCCGTCCGGAACAGGTATATCCAGTTATTTGGGCACAATCGGTTCATGGATGTTTGCGCGGCCAGAAAATGAAGAGTAAATAGTCTCGTTGCTGTTTGCTCTTATTCTGTTTGGAGATTTTTACGCACATAGATCGGCCATAGCGTTCGTCAAATCTAGGTACGATGACACTCAGTCGCCAACTGAACTGATGTGCCTCTGTGTCGTCCCAGAAAAATACCCGACAGAGCGAACAGAACCAGAAATAGAGGCCCTGAAATAGGGACTTGTGCATTTGAACGCACGGCCTGCCCACGGATTTCACCTGCGGGAAACTGAGGTGTATGAAGGTTGATGTACCAGCGGCCAGCGAGCAATTCTGCGCCCTGTACATCGGTGATCAAGGCTCCCCCGATGGAAGGGCTTGTGAATCCGCTGATGGCGCCGAAGTTCACCTGAATGCCTATATTTTCGGTGGTACTGGCAGGTCCGCGGAAATGGGCGCGATGGCGGGGTCCGGCCGTTTTACCCACTCTATATCCCAGGAAAATAGGTTGGTGGTGTCTTCAAAAAATCATTGCTGCGGTGCCAGTACCCGGGCTGCCGCTTCTGCCCGAAAAGTTGCCCGAAAACTGTCGGTTGAATCGTAAGCTATTGATTTAAAATTACTTTTATGGGGTGGCCGACGGGTCTTGAACCCGCTACCTCCGGAGTCACAATCCGGTGCTCTACCTGTTGAGCTACGGCCACCATTGCGCAGAGCAAAAAAGCGGTTTAACCAAGTGACTATTTGGCGCCGGAACACTAGTGCCAGAATGAATTGTTGAGGCCATTAAGGCCGTATCTGGCACAGAAACACCGCTCGTCACGCGGCGCGCATGTTAGCTTTAGCGGTCTACAGGTGTCAAGTTAGACGGTCCTTGTAATGCCGTGCGTGCGGATCCCCGCCTACACCGCAGCCCGGTTCGCACTTTTGTAGAAAAGCGGCCTACAATCTGGGTATCATGCGGGATGATCCATGCTCACAGTCTCCATTCAACCTATGTCTGAAAAAAACACTTCGCCACCCTATCGTATCTTGATAGTTGTTCTATGGGGACTTTTATCAAGCTGTCAGCCTAATGGACTTAGCGTACAGATTCACTCGCCGCTGAGCGCGGGGGAACCGGATGCCAAAATCCTTTTTTTGGCAGGAACAGACAGCCATTGGCCCGGATCACATGAGCACAGGGCCGGGTCAGAATTACTATCAGCGGCCCTTCGACTGCGGCAACCGGGATTTGAGACGGTGAATGTCTATGGTGGTTGGCCTGAGGATGAATCCCTGTTTGAAGACGTGGATGCAATTGTTCTATATTGCGATGGTGGTGAGTCTCATCTTATCAATGGACATTTGAGGAAATTTGAGGATCTGGTGCAGGAAGGCGCAGGGGTCGTCGCACTGCACTATTGCGTGGAAGTGCCCAAAGACAGTCCGGCAGCAGCAGCCATGCTTAGCGCCATCGGTGGCTACTTCGAGACGTGGTGGTCGGTCAACCCACATTGGCTCGCGCACTACACTAATCTTCCCGATCACCCTATTGCCAGGGGAGTGGAACCCTTTAGCCTGGAGGACGAATGGTATTTCAATATGCGGTTTATCGATAAGGGCGTTACGCCAATTCTCAGCGCAAAGGCACCACTAGCTACCATGGAACGCGACAACGGCCCACACAGTGGCAATGATTCGGTGCGGCAATTGATCGAAGAAGGCGTGCCCCAGACTACTGCCTGGGCTTATGAACGACCCGGCGGTGGTCGGGGGTTTGGATACACTGGGGGGCATTACCATGCTAACTGGAACAATTCCGCTGCAAGAGAGCTGGTGCTGAATGCCATAGAATGGGTCGCGATCACCCCCTGATACCGTCAATCCAACTGGCACAAATGCGGTGCTGGTTATCCAGTGCCAGCAAGTTAGCCCGAAAGCCCGGCCGGATTCCTCCTGTTTCACCCTCAAGCCCTAATGCTCTGGCCGGGTATACGCTGGCCATGCGCACAGCTTCCAACCAGTCTATGCGGGCAAACCTGACCGCGTTGTTCACTGCCGACAACATATTCAGATCAGAACCAGCCAGTGATCCCGCTGCGTTCATGACACGGCCATCCCGCGCGGCGATTGGCTCACCATCCAGCAGAAAAGTTTTTTCCAGAGACCCAACGGTCGGCATAGCATCCGTAACCAACAGTGCACGCCCGTTTTTCTTGGCCGCCACCGCAACACGGAAAGCCGCCGGATGCATATGATGACCATCGGCAATGATACCGAACCAACTGTCATCATCATCGATGGCGGCACCGACCATGCCAGGCTCACGGCTCAGCAGGGGCGTCATCGCGTTGTATAAATGAGTAAAGCCGCTAACACCAGCGTTCAGCGCCTCTAGCGTCTGTTCGTAACTGGCCCCACTGTGCCCGGCGCTCACAATCACCCCCTGCCGGGCCAAACGGCTAATCATCTCGAGCGACGTCAATTCAGGCGCAAGAGTGACGAGTGTTTTTCCACAGTCCAGTGAAGTAAGAATCTCAAAGCCTTCCTCATCCAGAAGACAGAATTTGCTTTCATCATGCGCGCCCCGACGCTGCGGATTCAGAAAAGGGCCCTCAAGATGGATTCCCAAAACCCCAGGGACACCACCGGAGATAGCCTGTTTGACAGCATCCACTGCCTGACGCATGACCGCATAGCTATCGGTGATAAGAGTGGGCAAAAAACCGGTAGTGCCAAATCGCCGATGGGCAGCCCCGATTGCGCGCAGGCTGTCTACCGTTGGCGCGGCATTGAACAAAACACCGCCGCCACCGTTAACCTGCAGATCGATAAAGCCGGGAATGAGCATGACCCCGTTGAGATCATAAATATCTGTAACTTCAGGAGGCACCTGATTGGATTCGACCACACTGAGTATTTTTTTATCTTCGAGCAACACGGCATGATCCTGGCGTAACGAATCACCGTCGAAGATTGGCCCGTTGATAATCGCTTGTATCATTGCGATCCACTCTGTCTGCACGCTAACGAATGGGAATGGGGTGCTGCTGATAATAAAGCGCGGAAAGTGGTTGAAAAGTGGTCGGGGTAGAGAGATTCGAACTCCCGACATCCTGCTCCCAAAGCAGGCGCGCTACCAGACTGCGCTATACCCCGATTATTTCACCACTGAAGCAGGAATGACACTGGCGCCATACCCTGATTTCAGGCTCGGCATCATACTCACCCCTCCAGCGAGCGTCAACGGCAAATAAATACCGCTCTGCCGATCAAATTTACGCTGAGTCGTTCACTTGCACAAGCTGCCATGTGACAATAGGCGCCGCAATTTACTCTGTCCTCCATTGGCGGCAGCGCACAGCCGCCGCTTTCGTAACCAAGGAAAACATCGCATGCCTGCACTCGTCCTGGATGGCAAAAGCCTGGCGCAACAAAGCGAAGCGGAATTACTCGCTCGGGTGGAAAACCTTAAAGCCAATTCCGGT
>PKCY01000085.1 GCA_002862985.1 Haliea sp. | reverse complement strand
GTTAGTAGTCGAAGAGACTCGCTTGAGGCGGAGCTCGAGGTTCTGGTAGCTGATTTCCTGAGGCGGGTGCCGAGAATTTGGTATTCAGGTAATCAAGGATTTTCTGAATGACCAGTGGGTCTTAAATGCTAGCGACAATTCTCACTGCTTTGCCGCAACGTCTGCAGATCGTGATATCGATATTGAACACGCGTTTAAGTCGTTGTGCCGAAAAAAAACTCCCAGCAATGAACATCCAGTTGTTCAATAAACTGGCAGCGGAGAAACAGCCAAGCTCTCTAGGCAGGCACCTGGTCAGAGCGGAACACTATCGGAATCTCAGGATTATTACGTTCATCGAATGGAGTAGGGCAGTTGCTTGAGATCGGAGACTAGATTCTTTTGATCTCGAGAAGTTAATTTGTCGGTACCCCCCTGAGACATCGCCTCTTTTCGCTGCAAAGGAATCCAGTTCAACAGCATTCAATCAGCAAGTAAGCCACTGAAAAAGCCTGGCTCGGCTCTCTGCGTTCTACAGTTCAGCAATGGCCGGATGTGAATTATTCGATGACTGTCGCCGGTAAGATTTCAGGGTGATAGACCGGCTGTCCGCGATCTTTTCAGGCCTGGTGACTCGTATCCATGAGGAGATCTGCTCACGATAGTCCTTCTATTTGTCCTATACTTGCGCAAACCATGCTCAGATACTGGCAGGAATGGCATGGTGGTATCGGTACTATGCTAAGGAGCAACCACCCGAAGATCGAGGGCGTTATGAGTCAGCAGAGGATGAAGCCAGGAAGCGAAAGTGGGGACTTTGGGCTGATCCGAATCCGATCAACCCATATGAGTGGCTTAAGGGGATACGATGACCGCTTCCGACTCACAGCGGACTCTCAAAAAAATGGCTGTTCTCAGCCATATTTCGCCCTTTATGTACGTGATTCGAGCCAAAAATATGGACTGCCCAGGATGTTAATACTTCCTATACTCTCCAGTCTACCAGTCGTTCGGATACGGCGCCGGGCGCTACAGACATAGTTTACTGTTCCGGCACAACAGGATTAGCAGGCTCATTGGCCATTATCGGAAATAATGCAGCATAAGGAATAGCGACAATCGCTTTATGGCAAGGCTCATTCTACATGTAGGTCCGGGAAAGTGTGGATCGTCTTCGATCCAGCGTTTTTTCAATAAGACAAATAATCCCTGTGAGGAGAGTGTTCGCTATCGCCCGCTGATCCCCCGTGTTATTACCAGGCTCAACGACGAAAACCCCAACCCTGAACTGCTGGATGAATTCGAAGATTTTTTGTCGCAAGCGCTCGAGGGTTGTGATGTCCTGATACTCAGCCATGAGTGGCTGTTCCTTAACCCGCTCACTCTGGGGAACATTTCGCGTCTGGCCACCATGCGGTCAGCGCCTGTGTGCATAGTGGGTTATTCCCGAAGGCAGTCGGAATTTGTCGTTTCAGCTTATTCCCAATGGTGGTTTCGCTCGGCAGAAAGAGTGAATGAAGTGATGGAGGTATTTCACGATTGCAGGCTTGATCCCGACCTTTTCACAGGCCTTGAGCGGCAACTGATTGCCTCTATAGCAAACGATTTCCATAGCGCCAGACACCTGACAGGACGCCCTTCGCTTGACTGGAGTGAGTCATACCAACGTATATGCGAAAACGTCGATGAATTGTCTGCAACAGTGACATGTGGCGTTTTACCGACGAGAGAGTCAGGTGTCTCATTGATCGCTGATTTTTGTCAAAAATCCGTACTAACGCCGCGCCCCGAAATACTACAAAAGCGCGAAGAGAAGGTAAACATAAGCTTCAATCCAAACCTTGTTGAAGCGATCAACAATGCGGTCGTACTTGGCATGCAAATGCCCGAACCGCATGAACACAACGACGTGATCGGTCGCCTGTCATCGGCGATGCCCGCTGCTTCGGTGAAGAAAACCGATTTTATGAACCACTTGCTGTCCTATACGGATACCTACTACTTTGCGAGAAATCAGCTTCTCTGTAAACGCTTTGGTCTGGATGAAGACTATTTTGCGGTTGCCATGCCGTTAAGCAAGCAGGAGGCTTGGGATAGCATATTGCAGGAAGAGCGGCATCGGTCTGCGTACAAATCCACCGCCATCCGGAGTGAGAAAGAGCTGAGCGGTGAACTGATCGCGCTCAGCATTAAACAGGCCGAAGATGATTAGTTCTTGACGGGGCTTTTACAACATAACTTTAACGGATTTGGCATGCTGTGACGCACTATGAATGACCTCAGGGATAAGCAGCCAGCGATTCACATCACTTCACGCAGTTTCCTGGCGACCTTTCTCGCCGCTGTGTCCCGTGATAACAGGCCCCGCTCAATGCCGGCAGACAATAGCCTGAACAGCTCAGGGTAAGAGCTCTGAAGGTACCCAATGATATCAACCAGCGCCTCCTTCCCCAGACCCGAATACACTTCCGTGGCCGGCGTGATGCCCTCAGGGTCCGCCTGAAAAAGCAGATCGCCCGGACCTTCGCGCCCCAGGAATTCAGTGGCCACTCGTCGGTTGGCAGCGGAGCATTCCCTGAGTAAAGCCGCTCTTTCGAAGGCGGAAAATAATGCTGTGGTTGTCTCCCCGCGGCCTCTAACCGCTCGCCTTTTTTGAGATAGTTTCAGCAGGGGTTCGTTAAACCGCAAACGTTCGTCCAAGCTTAGATCAAGCGCGTTTATCAGCATGCTGAATTCCCGCTCTTCCGGCATGAGAGACCGGTTTACATCTTCTGCTGGAATTGTGAAAGAATCCGTCAGTTCAATATCCAGCACCGAAAGAAAATCCGAAAAAATACTTCCCCGGGAGAATTGCTTGCTGTCATACACTCTCACCGTAACGTTGCTTTTCCCAAAATAACCAGCCAGTTGTGTACACAGCTGGAAATAGTCAGGCGTCCTTTGTGAGACAAAATCGGAAAAACTGGTATCGAGTCCGTGCTGTATTTCCTGAGCGTAAAAAGACTCTAGGTATTCGTCCTGCCGCCGCAGATAGATAATGACCTTAACGACATCCGCAGTGAGTCTCAGCTTGTCGAGCATTGGCAAATCCAGGCTGAGGTGATCCTTGAACGCAGGTACAAACCGCATAAATATCTCACTGGAGAGCAGTACCTCCGGAAAGGCGTTGAAGCAATCCTGGATTTCCTGAAGATACTCTCGGTCAGACTTGGCGGGAGCGCGTAACGGAAAGGGAGGCCCCTTCAATGAGTTCGCAATATCATGATGTGCCAGCGTATTTCGGCCGCGCCCTGCCTGCGGATACCAAACGCCATTCTCAGCTAAAACGGCCTGGTTCAGGCAAAAGAATTTTTGCAGCGCGGTAGTGCCGGTTTTATGCATACCGATATGCAGGTAGAGCGCGGATTTGTTAATAAATCGACTAATGGATAGTGCTCCAAGTATAAGCAGGATAAACGCTACGTTTGTTACTAATCTAGTACAAACAACGGACTGCAGACAATCATTTATCGCGGTCCAGGCTATTATTAACTAATGTTATCAATGCACCCAATGGCCATAAAACATCCGTCAGCGTCGTGTCTTTTGCCAGAGAAACGTTCTCAAACCATATAGGGCCCTGCCAGCCTCTTCCTTGAGCAGCATCATTCGTTACATTCCCTGTCATTGTTAATAGTTGAAGAGACTCGCTTGAGGCGGAGCTCGAGGTTCTGGTAGCTGATTTCCTGAGGCGGATGCTGAGAATTTGGTATTCAGGTAATCAAGGATTTTCTGAATGACCAGTGGGTCTTCAATGCTAGCGACAATTCTCACTGCTTTGCCGCAACGTCTGCAGATCGTGATATCGATATTGAACACGCGTTTAAGTCGTTGTGCTCAGGTCATTTCCCTGTGCTCATTTGCCGGCGACTCTGTCTTATTTTTCCTCTGCAAGCCCTGACGACTGCTACCCTTGCCACGCTTTACCG
>PKCY01000235.1 GCA_002862985.1 Haliea sp. | reverse complement strand
TAGAACTTTCATCAGTAACGCAAATCCTCTGGCTTAAATAGCAGGCGAAATCGCCTGAACTGTTTTTCAAATTCCGCATTGGGAAGCTGCTGTAATTCGGGAAAGGCACCTGCCTTCTCAACGGCGTTAATGGCTGAGCGATCAAATGCTGTATTCCCGCTACTTCTAATGACGGTGACGCTGACCACATCGCCAGTAGGTATCAACTGTATCGCCAGCTCGGTTTCCATGCCATTGCGCGCGCTCGGCGGACGGCTCCAGTAGCGGATGACCGTCTGCTGAATGAGGCCGATGAAACTCGCCGCCATTTCATCTGCGGTGGCCGTTGCCTGGGCCTCTTGCTCCAGCAACTCTGACAGCTCAGCGCGGGCGATTGCGGCCAGTTCGCTCGGGCTAATTCTAGGTTTGGGCTGTGGCTCCGCCTTGGGTGCTGGCTTGGGTACCACCTTTGGCTGTGGTTTTGGTGTCGGCTTCGGCTCTACTTTGGGTTTGGGTTTCGGTTTGGGCTTCGCCACCACAGGCGTCTTGGGCTTGGGCTTGGCCGCGGGCGGCTTCGGTGTTGACTTAAACTCACTCACATCTACCAGGCGAGCGTTTATCACCTGAGGCACCGGCTTCGCTCGGGTAATTTCCCGCTCGGTGCTGGTCCAGTTGACCGTCAGCAGATAAATAATCAAGCCGTGCAACAACACTGTGGCCAGGACTGGCCGCAAGATAATTCGCGGGATAACTGGCTTGGCGTAAACAGAGGTGCTCACTTGGGGTTTTCTGTGACCAGCCCAACACTAGGGGCACCGGCTTCCTGCAATGCAACCATGACAGTCACGACGTCACCGTAAGGTACCGCCCGATCACCCCAGACCAGCACGGGTTTTTCGGGGCTCCGCCGCATCACCGCTGCGACCCTGTCCTTAATTGTCGCCAGGGCCAGCACTTGATCCTCCTGCCCCAAATTGAGGAATAGCTGGCCGGCAGCATCAACCGACACAATCACCGGTTCACTGTCCTGGTTCTCCACCGGGTCCGCACTCGCCTCCGGTAAATTAACCTGCACACCCTGCATTAGCATCGGCGCAGTGACCATGAAAATTATCAATAGCACCAGCATCACATCGATGTAGGGGACTACATTGATCTCCGCCATAGGCCCATGTTTTTTGCGACGCCCGGCCACCTCGCCCTACCCCGCGTTCTTATCACGAGAGCGCACGGAAAAGGCCTGGCGGTGCAGAATGCCGGAGAACTCATCCATAAAAGTATCGTAGCGATTGCTGAGTACATCCACCTTCGAGGCGAATCGGTTGTAGGCCAAGACTGCAGGTATTGCGGCAAACAGCCCCATTGCCGTTGCTACCAGCGCCTCGGAAATTCCCGGCGCAACCGTGGCCAGCGTGGCCTGTGTGGAATTGGCGAGGCCCCGGAAGGAATGCATGATGCCCCACACCGTGCCAAACAGGCCAATATAGGGACTGGTAGAGCCCACTGAGGCCAGGAATGCCAGATGCCGCTCCAAACGCTCTTCCTCCCGCATGTACGCAACACGCATGGCGCGGCGTGAACCCTCGATCACCGCCTCGGAGTCGATTTCCGATTGCTGGGCCATGCGGGAAAACTCCTTGAAACCCGCTCGAAATATACTTTCCATACCCACGATTGGGGTACCGTCTGACGCCTTTTCATTGCCCTCCCGATAGAGCTGGGAGAGGTCAATCCCCGACCAGAAACGTTCCTCGAAGCGATACATCTCGTCGCGGGCATTGCTAAAATAAACATAGCGATTGACGATCATGTACCAGGACGCCATGGAGGCCAGCAGTAGTATCATCATCACTAACTGCACAGTGAAGCTGGCATTCCACACCAGATCCAGCAGACTCAACTGTTCTTCCAACGCCTGTTCCCCTTCCTGTTAAATTTCTTTTTGTTCCAACGGCTGCAGACGCTCCACCATTTCACGCGGCAACCGACAAGGTTTTACTTCCGTGCGGCTAACACACGCAATCGTAACCGTCCCCACGGCCAGCACCTGGTCACCCCGGCGTACGCTCTGCTGAAATACCATACCAGCACCGCGCAGATGT
The DNA here is from genome assembly GCA_002862985.1 of Haliea sp. Classification (GTDB taxonomy): domain Bacteria; phylum Pseudomonadota; class Gammaproteobacteria; order Pseudomonadales; family Halieaceae; genus Marimicrobium. The sequence continues at coordinate 1,900 of PKCY01000235.1, read as the reverse complement.
GCGAGCGTGGCTGTCGCGACCAGTTCATCATCCAGCCTGGCCGGCAACAGATAGCGCACCGCCACATCCCGCACCACAAACATCAGGTCGTAGTTGAAAATAAACGCTTTGCTAAACCCAAGTGAGCGCATGAACTCGGTTCGCACACGCTCCATAAACTTTAAATAGTTGACGTAATATACAATCCCGCCGGCATCCGTGTCCTCAATGTAGACCCGCATCTTGTGTGAAAATTCCACGGCGGCCACTAGGAGGCATTTTCCCCATCAGGTGGCAACACGAAATTGCTTTGGGTCGCGCCGGGCCCAGCCGGCGCTGGCAGGCCGAAGTGTAAATAGGCATTGCGAGTCACCATACGACCTCGGGGGGTGCGCAGGATATAGCCCTGCTGAATAAGGTAGGGCTCAAGCACATCTTCAATGGTGCCACGCTCTTCGGATATCGATGCGGCGAGACTATCTACCCCCACCGGACCACCATCAAACTTTTCGATCATGGCCAGCAGCAACCGTCGATCGAGATGATCAAATCCTTTCTGATCCACGCTCAGCATGTCCAATGCCCGATCGGCGATCTCACCGGTGATGTGTCCGTCTGCTTTCACCTCAGCATAGTCCCGCACACGGCGCAGCAAGCGGTTAGCGATGCGCGGTGTGCCGCGGGACCGGCGCGCAATCTCCGCGGCACCCTTGGTGTCGATGCCAATTTGAAGAATATGGGCTGAACGCTCGATGATGTGAGCCAGATCAGCCACCTCGTAAAACTCCAGACGCTGCACAATACCGAACCGATCCCGCAGGGGCGAAGTTAACAACCCGGCCCGTGTGGTTGCGCCAACCAATGTGAACGGTGGCAAATCCAACTTGATAGAACGCGCCGCCGGGCCTTCGCCAATCATGAGATCCAGTTGATAATCCTCCATCGCCGGGTAGAGAATCTCTTCCACCAAGGGGCTAAGGCGGTGAATTTCATCGATAAAGAGTACATCGCCCGGTTCCAGATTGGTCATCAGCGCGGCAATGTCGCCCGCTTTTTCCAGCACCGGACCGGAAGTCGTTTTAAGCGCCACCCCCATCTCGTGGGCGATGATGCTGGCGAGTGTTGTTTTACCCAGGCCGGGCGGACCAAAGATTAGCGTGTGGTCCAGCGGCTCCCCACGGCCCTTGGCAGCCTGCAGAAAAATAGTCATCTGCTCTTTAACGACTTGCTGACCCACATACTCATCCAGCGATTTGGGGCGTATCGCGCGGTCCGCGGCATCTTCGCCCACACCTTCACCGACACCTTCGGCCTGGGGCGCGATCAGTCGGTCTGTCTCTATCATCTGCTCGCTCTCACGCTTTAGCCATGGATTTCAGAGCGCGACGGATCAACTCTTCACTGTCCACAACGCTGTCTTCATTGACGGCCATCACCATGCGGGTGGCCTCCTGCGGCTTATAGCCAAGAGAAATAAGTGCGCCCTCAGCATCGGTCACAATGTCCGATACAGGCGTCATCGGCGCGCCTCCCCCTGTCTGCTCCTGCGCCGAATCCGCTCCCACCAACCAGCCCTTGAGCTTATCGCGCATTTCCACCAACAGACGCTCCGCCGTTTTCTTCCCTACCCCAGGCAGAGCAATCAACGATGAAATATCATCGCGCTGCACACAGCGCACGAAACTGCGGGCGTCCATGCCTGACAGAATCGTCAGCCCCAGTTTGGGGCCCACTCCACTGACCTTAATGAGTTGGCGAAACAGCACGCGGTCGCGCTCGTCAATGAATCCGTACAACAGCTGAGCATCCTCGCGGACGACAAAATGCGTTACCAGTGAGACTTCCGACCCCAGTGCGGGCAGTTGGAACAGCGTGGTCATAGGCACCTGCAGCTCATAGCCCACGCCACCCACTTCCACCA
>PKCY01000045.1 GCA_002862985.1 Haliea sp. | reverse complement strand
AAGAAGGACAGCGCAAAATTTGTAGGCGTCGTAACGCTGTCTAACCTCAGTCTGGATCAATTTCTGATTCCCGGTGGTGATGTGCATGCGGTCCCGATATCGGGATCGGCCAAGTTAGACAGCGAAGGCAATAATATAGAGGATCTGCTGAGCAACCTGACCGGCTACATCGACCTGGCAGCGAGCACACCGCCACAAAGTGATGCGCCGCTCAAGCGCCGCAAACTGGAAATGAAAGCGACCCAAATGAACAACGGCATGGAAGCGGAAATCACCAGCTTTCAATGGGGCAAGACTGAACTGACCGGTCGCGTGCGCTACTACCACACCACCCCTGCTGCGCTTGATATCGAAATTCACGGCGGCTCTATATCACTCTTACCCTGGGAAAATACTTACCTGGACAAAAGTACCGACGCCGATACGAAAAAGCAGGACTCATCAGCCATCAGCTCCGCTGCGGGAACCAGCGCAAAACTTGTGGGTGATGTGCTGCTTACGCCCCTGAAGTTTTTTGCCGACAGCAAAAAAACCCAGCCTGGTGACAAAATTTTCAGTCAGGAGCCTTTACCGCTGGAATCGCTGAGAAATTTTAACCTAAAATTCTCCGGTCAGTTGGACTCGATAAGTAGCATCGAATTTTCATCGCAGGACCTCAGCGTAACAGCAAGCCTTGCCAAAGGTTTGCTCGACATAAAGGCCCGCACCGGCAAATTGGGTGGCGGCACGGGCGACCTTACCCTGTCAATGGATTTCAACGCGACGCCAGCGACGGCCAAACTGGAGAGTACCTTCGATAAAGTGCACGGGCTTGCAAACGACAACTCCTACCCGCGCAGCGGTGTGGTCTCCATAGAAACCCATGGCGATAGCGAGGCACAACTTGCCGCCAACACCAGTGGCTTGATATACCTCGAGTTGGGTCGAGGCCCCTTCGACTTCCACAATTCCGCACTACTCACGGAGAACCTGTCTCGCACAATGTTCACCTCCCTCATACCGGGCATAGAAAAAACACAACCACACATAGACTGTGGCGTGACAGTAGCGCTGTTCAAGGCTGGTTTAGGCGCCACGCCCTACGGCTTTGCGGCACGCACCGGCCAGGCCAATCTGCTCGGGCATGTGGAGGTCGACCTGGTCAAGGAGACGATGCAAATCAGTCTGGACTCCCGCGGGCGCCATGGCATTGGTCTATCGGTAAGCAGCATTTTTTCCAATACTATTTTAATCGAAGGTCCGCTCAACGATCCTGCCATCGTCCCCGACGCCCCCAGCCTGATCTGGCGGGGTTGGGCCGCCTTTATGACTGGCGGCCTATCCATACTCGGAGAATCTATGTTTAAACGGGTGCTGGCCAGCGACGATCCCTGCGAGTCTACCAAGAAGACCATTAAAAAAGACTTATGCCCCAAAAATCCTATCGCGGCCGCGTCAAACATGATCTGTCCGGACGGACCCTAGTGCGCCCCCTCCTCAGGGACCGAGCCGTGATCCGGAAAAATGAGCTTGTCGGTATCAAACCCAAGACGCTTGGCCTGCTCGATGAATTTCTCCATCAACGCCTTATCGACCTGAGGTGTTCTGGACAGGAACCAGAGATAGGACGTGTCTGGACCGGCAACAAAGGCATATTGATAGCCCTCCTTATCCAACTCAAATATCACGTAAGACCCATAAAACGGGCCGAAAAACGAGACCTTCAGATACCCTTCAGTTACGCCCTCTACAAAATAAGCTTTACCCACTGCTTCCTGCCACGCTTTATCGTTCATTGCGTACCCGCGGTTAACAACTTTCACGCCGCCATCATCTCGCATCGAGTATTGCGCGGTCACCTGGGATAGGCCACTCTCGAATGGGTGATCTAGTCGGGCAATTTCGTACCACGTTCCCAAATAACGTTGCAGCTCAAACCCCTGTACTGGCCTTATATTATCCGGTAGGCCGGTACACCCAGCCACAAGCACACTCATCAATACTAGACAACACGCCCGGTAAATGGTTTTCATCCCTTACTCCCCCACTGACTTCAAAGTTCGCGAAATGGGCGGATAACGTTTTCTGCGTACCAGTTGATCATGCCGATCTTTTCTTCCACCGTCTGCGTGTCCGGCTTACCATCGTAGGGGTTGCGAAAGGCAATGATGACCTCGGTGACACCGGCGGCGATCAAATCCTGCAGGCCCTCTGCGGAGTAGGCTGCTTCGGTCATCGCATGGTATTCAAAAGCACCCTGGTCGCGTCCATAGTCCTTGCGGTACGCCTCTATCTGACCAATCATGTCCTGCAATTCCTGCAAAGAAGAGCCCGCTGAAATCCAACCGTCGCCCAATCTCGCGGCGCGACGCAGGGCCGGCTTGGCATGCCCCCCTACCAATAGAGGAATGTGGTGGTCAGGCACCGGGCAGAGTTTGATCGGATCCAGCTGAAAAATCTCGCCCTCGTAGCCAAAGTATTCGCCACTCATCAAACCGTTGATGATTTCCATCATCTCATCCATGCGCTTGCCGCGCTTTTCCCAGGGAATCTGGCATGCCTGAAAATCTTCTGGCCAGGGACTAATGCCCACACCAAAGCCAAAGCGATCACCCAGCATCACTCCCAGCGAGGAAAGCTGCTTGGCAACGATCACTGGCTGACGTATCGCCAGCTTGATTACCGAGGTGGTGAAGCGCAATTTTTCAGTGCGTGCCGCCAGGTAAGGAATGGCCACAAACGGCTCCAGAAACGGCACGCCATCCAAAAAATCTCGCGTGCCGTCGTCGTTGTAGGGATACACATCTGACCCTTCCTTGGGGTAGCAAATACTATCCGGAAAGGTAAAGGTATCAAACCCGGCCTCCTCGGCAGCAAGCGCCAACGGCAAGTATTCATCGGGCGGGCACATGGTGGGATGGTAGGCAAATTTCATTCGTAATCCTCTTGAATTCTTGTTGACGTTGCTAAAGCACGCTTTCTATCGCGCTCGAAAGCGCTGGGTCTTCCGGGGTGGTACTGCTACTAAAATGCTCGATGACTTTACCATTGCTATCTACCAAATACTTGTTGAAGTTCCAGCCCGGCGACTCAGATTGCCTGGCGAGCTCCTGAAACACCGGATTGGCCTCTGCGCCGCGCACCGATGAGGGGGCCAGCATAGTAAAGGTGACACCATAATTCACGTAACACACCTCAGCGGCTTCCTCTTCGTTTTTCGCTTCCTGGCGAAAATCGTCGCTGGCAAATCCTACCACCTGCAAACCCTGCTCCCCGTATTTCTTGTACAGGGCCTCCAGCCCCTTGAACTGTTTGGTATAACCGCAGTGGCTGGCAGTGTTGATAATCAGCAATGGCTGTCCCGCGCTCACCTCACACAGGTTGACCGTTTCGCTGGAGTGCAGCTTGCGCATGTCCTGGTTCAGATAATCCGGACAGCTGGCCTGTACCGCTGGGGAAAGAAGCAAACAGGCAACAAAAAACGCTCTAATAATCATAGTTGACTTGACCTCGTGACTGAATATCAAATGAGTGGGGTATTCTCTCAGGAGTACGCCAAACAGACGCGACTGGATCAATAGGCGCAAATACTGTCCATTAATACAGCTTTTCAGCGGAATGGGCAGTTCCGCCCAAAAACATGCGCTATACTAGATGATCACTATGGGGGCGATTCGGATTCGACGACGGTTGCGAACCCTAAGGTGCATGCCGTGAGGGTAGCCAATCACGTAAATCCAAAGCTGCAAACTATTAGTTGCCAACGACGACAACTACGGTGCACAACTGGCTGCGTAAGCAGTCCGTTTAACACCATCTAGTGGCTTCGGCCCTAGCGGTCTTTAACAAGGTTCCAGCCCCGCGTTATTGACTGTCATAAAGAACTGGATCGCAGCGAAGTATGTTCTGGGCCAAGCTGCTAAATAAATACAGAGCTCGCCAATTACGTCCTGCCCGTTGGGCTGTATGCGGTTAAATTAATTAACGGAATCTAAGCATGTAGAGCCGAAGGCAGAGTACTGGCGGACGCGGGTTCAATTCCCGCCGCCTCCACCAA
>PKCY01000106.1 GCA_002862985.1 Haliea sp. | reverse complement strand
TTCCTTAAAATTTTGATGCGCAATGATGTCAGTCTCAGCGCTCGCCCAAAAGCGGGTGCCACCAATATGGTCGGCGTGGGAATGAAAAACATTGTGCCGACGACTGCGTATTTGAAGGCCCCCGATTTTTACATATCGAAACTTTCACCGGTAATAAATTACCCTTTTCGCCATGTATTCGCAGTTGGCTCCAGCATAGGATGACAAGTGAGGCTCGGCTCAGCGGTCGAACCTGTGCATGAGAGCAAAGGAAAGTAGATGAAATAATTACAATGCAACCGGCCTACTCCTAAAAGACGCTGGCAATTCGTCGAATTCCGCAAAGGTGCCGCACTATGAACATAATTAACTCCCCAATCTTACGCAAAACCGCACTCGCCATAGCCCTGCAGCTAGCGGCCGCGCCAACTCTGGCCCAACTGGTGCTGGAGGAGGTGGTTGTCACCGCCCAAAAGCGCTCAGAAAATGTACAGGATATTGCTGCCACGGTTAACGTGATCAGCGGTAAGGACATTGAGAAGTACCAGTCATTTGACTTCAGTTCAATTCAGCAACAGACCGCTGGTTTGACGCTTGCCAGTCCCAATGCCCGTAACAATATTATTGCCATGCGCGGGGTCAGCGTGGATCCGGAGTCTGGCACCGCTACTGCGGTAGATACGTATTGGAACGACGCGATTGTGCGTCCTGACTTAGCGTTTACCCAGATGTACGATCTGGAACGTATAGAAATCTTGCGCGGTCCGCAGGGTACCCTGCAAGGCCGTACCTCTCCGGCGGGCGCCATTAACATCATTACCAAGCGAGCCAATGTTGGCGAAGCCGAAGGCTATATACAACTCTCCGCTGCGGACAACGACGGACTCAATGCTCAGGTCGCCTATGGCGCACCGCTTATAGAGGAGACGCTGGCTGTTCGCGTTGCCGCTGATTACGATAGAAACAATGGCCCGAACATTCAGAATCTGACTACCGGTTTTGATGATCAGGAATACAAAACGAAATCTGGTAGGCTCAGTGCCGTATGGAATGCCACCGACACGTTTAGCGCGCAACTGATTTATCAATACCTCGATCAAGATAAAGACGATCCAAAAGCAATGTCCGGGGTGGACCAGCGAGGTGGTCGTCCCACACTGGTCCCTAAAGACCTCAAAGCTCTAGCCACCACTAATGATTCTGCTGAGCTCGATTTTAACGTTGCCAACTTCATCATGGATTGGGAAGTATTGGATCATGAAGTCACGGGTATTGTCGGTTACACTGACTCCAGTAAAAAAGCGTATACAGCGGCTGATCGTGCTGATTCTTTGCGCTACTTCGAGCCACCTACGCAGGCACCCACTGACCAGAACTCGCGAACCGATGCCACGTCGTACTCCTACGAGTTAAGGTTTGCCTCTGTAGATAACCACTTCTGGGACTATCTGGTCGGTGTTTACTACCAGGATCAAAACACCGATACAATATTTAACGCTAATACAGTCCAGCTGACTCCTGCAGTGGTTTCTGGAGTTGGCTTTGCAACGCAATCGATAATTCCTGTTAACGCCAACAACTTTGCCATATTTACCTTTAACACGCTGCAGTTGACCCAAGATATTCAAGTGGAGGCAGGTTTGCGCTGGACGAAATATGACAGCTATGATCAAACTACGGTGAATTATGCGGGTGCGAACGACCCAGGGCCGCTTCCTTCCAAAGAGGTTGTGAACCAACTCTTTGCAAGCACTTTCCCGATTGTGGGTATCCCAAACCCAAACAGGAATGCAGATGCGGTCACTGGCTCTTTGAAACTGCGCTATGAATGGCGAGACGAAGTATCGCTTTATGCTGCGTATAATCGCGGTTATCGCCCCGGTGGTATTTCCATTGTGCCAACACCCGCTCTAGAGTTTTTGCCAGATCCAGAGGCAACCCTGACATACAAGCAGGAAACAAGTGACGCCATAGAATTAGGCGCCAAGAGCACCTTATGGGATGATCGAGTCAACCTCAATATAGCCCTATATTATCAAAAATTCGACGGCTATTTGGGCTTTGTGCGCGGTGTGCAAGTGCTTAATACGGCAGGTGAGCCGGCAGACCTTCCAGGTGGACTGGTTTTCAACGGCGACGCTAACATCTGGGGCGTCGAAGTTGAGGGCAAAGTTTTGTTGAGCGAAAGGTGGGATGCCGGCGGCGCGCTAAGTTACAACAAAGGGGAGTGGGATGGCGCTACGCAACCTTGCAATGAACGGGTAGGCGATGAGGTAATTGGTTCTTGTGATATTGATGGCCAGCCTATCGGCGGTGAGCCAGAGTGGTCGTTGTCACTGAATTCCGAATACTTCTATCCATTGGAATCAACCGAGGTTTATCTCCGTGGCCTATTCAAGTATACGGATGACCGTCTTAACACAGATGCCTCGGCGGGTATTGGTAATGTTCGAAGTGAATTTAGTTCCTATCAGACGCTGGATTTGTTTACAGGTTTGCGTAGTAACGATTTGTCCTGGGACCTATCCCTTTGGGTTAAGAATGTCACCGATGAAGATAGTGTGATTTATCAGCAGGGGCCGGATCAATATGATATTGCGCTTAGCGGAGGCTCATACACGCAAACTAATATCCTTCGTGAGCGCACCTTTGGCATGACTGCCCGCTACAATTTCTAACAGTATGTTCTGCACGGTAGAATGGGAGACAGTCTCCGCCTGATTTGTTACCCGTAGTCATTAGGCATGCCATTGGCGAACTCAGGTGCCTCTGTCGAGGTTTTCATCCTGGAGACAACTCTCATCAAAGAGAAAGGAAAATGTCACGAATTTCACTCATTTGCTTTATGTTGGCCCTCTCGCCACTGGCCCAGGCCATCAAAATGCCGCCGGTCAATCCCTACCTGGCAGACTCCAGCAATTCCATGGCACATGGCAATCCGGCGCAACAGGATGCCGTAACCCAAGCCGGTCCATCCGGTCCCTCGCGGACACTGCAGCCCGAACAGGTGCAGTACCAGCATGTGGGTCCGGCGCATTTCGGCGCCGTTACTTCGGGCGTGTATCCCGATGGCAAGCGCGTGCTGTGGAGCAATGGCATCGATCGCATCGTCAAGATTGATTACGCTGCCTGGGAAGTTGTCGCTGAGTATTTTTTCCCCGATGTTGAAGTCTACGACGAGGAGCGGGCCGATGAGTCGATCGCCGGTTTCGATGCAAATAATTCCGGCGTTATTCCCCTGGTGCGGTCGTTCCAGGAGATGGGAAAGCTGCGTGATCTTGCCAACCTCTATACGGTACTCGATCGAGACCATACTTATTATGTGGGTAGCAAGACCGGCACCATTACAGCCTATGGCGACGCCGATCCGAATGACTCGCGCTCGGCCATCGTCAAGAAAGCGGAGTTCCAGTTACCGGCAGAAATGACCGGGCCGGTCATGGGGCTGAATATGACGTATGACGGATGGCTGATTGTTGCCACCGAGCACGGTTACGTCGCTGCGATAAAACCTGACTTTAGTGCCGTGCGTACCATCCGCATGCTCCATAGCGAGGGTGCTGAGGATAAAGCCACTGGGCCCACTGGCAAAGGCTGGGTGCGTAACGGTTTTGCCGTTGACGTTGACGGCGGAATCTACATCGCCTCGCAGGAGCACATGCACAAGGTTATTTGGACTGGCGATCAGCTCAGTGTGGATGAAGTAGATGGCGCCTGGACGGCCCCCTATCTGAATACCTGGGGCCAGGGTACTGGCGCGACCCCTTCGTTGATGGGCTTTGACGATGAAGACCAATTCGTCGTCATTACAGATGGCGAAAACCTGATGAACGTGGTGCTTTTCTGGCGCGATGAGATTCCGCTGGGCTGGGAGCCCCCTCAGGGTGCGCCGGATCGTCGCATTGCCGGCATGTTACCGGCGAATATGGGTGATCCTCAGTTGCTGGCATTACAGTCTGAGCAATCCGTGATCGTGGAGGGTTATGGCGCACTGGTGGTGAATAATACGCCGAGGAATATTCCCTGGTATCTCCCGGAGAAGGCGAGCACGCTGATGATCAGCCTGCTGGGCAGTAAT
>PKCY01000068.1 GCA_002862985.1 Haliea sp. | reverse complement strand
GGGCTGCTAGGATTGCATCGAGTGATTTAGCCCGCCTCTGGGCGGGCATTGTTTCGAACAGATTCGCACATCAATCGGTTGGCTTCCATTCACTCGCCAGCTTCGGTGCTTTTCCTAGCTGCGCTGAGGTCATCATGCCGGCCACCCTGCCCCGATTCGTAATGGCGCTTTCCATCCCAATTACAGCAGCTAGATTGAACCACATGTGTGCCTGAACGTAGTCCTTTGGAACGCTTTGGCCCATGGAGTACATAAGCCTTAGGTTTAATTGCGCTTGAGCTTCAGCCTGATTAGCAGCTTTGCGAAATCACTTCACCGCTTGCGCATAATCTGGCGGAACGCCTTGGCCGTCTCTGTACATAACGCCTAGATTTAATTGTGCATCGGCATAACCCTGTACAGCAGCTTCGCTGTGCCACGTTGCCGCTTGCTTGTAAGCCAGTGGGACACCTTCGCCGTGGGCGTACATAGACGATGAGTTAGAAATTTCTAAGCTGGTAATAGTGTAGGTACGGTACCCGTCGAGCAAGATGATGACGCAGCAAGTATTCTCGTAAAAGCATACATGGCTGAGTTGCCTTGCAAATAGGCAAATACCAAGTCGTTGCAGCCGGACGCTTGACTGTCCTTAAAGTAATTGTAATCCTACAATGGCAAAGTTGGGGGCTACAGCGCACTCAATTGACGTCCGACTTAATCTCAGTATATACGCTCGAATCTAAGCCAAAATTTCCGCTCTCATACTTTTCAGAAGCAGGCAGTATAACTTTGTAACTGTCTAAACCTTCGTCAGCCGTCCTGACCTGATACTTCAACAGTGTCCACCATGGGTATTCTGTAACCAAAACGCGTTCAATTGTAATAACCGTACCGGCAGCGACCTGCTACTGCTACCTCCTCGTCAGCTTCTGCTCTGAAAAAATTTTGTATTACTAGGCCAGTGCTTTCATAATTATGACTGAAACAATGTTGGAGACACAGCATGGGCGTTATTGAGCTTAAATTGGCACTGATGGCACTAATCCTTGCGTCGGCCTGGATTGGCGGACTGATTCCACTTGGCAAAGCGACTTCGCAATCGTCCCACTTTCTATCGTTGGGCAATGCGTTTGCGGCAGGTATTTTTCTCGGTATCGGACTCATTCATATGCTCGGCGAAGCCTCTGACACATGGCGCACGTCGCTGGGATTAGACTACCCCATGGCGCTTTTACTTGCTGGCGCCGCTTTCCTGTTTCTACTATGGTTTGAGCACGTTGCCCTGCAGGACAGATTCCATGATGCGGTGCATGCGCCGGGTGGCATCATCCCAGACTTTGACCATGCAACATCGTCTGCAAATGGCACCCCAAATACAGAGGATTCCCCTGCACAAAAAATTGCTCTCTATCCCTATGCACTGATTGTCGCACTGTCAATTCATTCCCTGATCGCCGGAATTACAATGGGTGCGCAAAACTCGATAGCCAACGTGTTACTGATCTTTGTCGCCATCGCCGCGCACAAGTCGACAGCCGGCTTCGCCCTCGGTGTTAGTCTGGCACGAAATGCAGTGCCTAGAGGCCGTGCGCTGCGCCTCATTGGACTATTCTCGGTCATGACGCCGATCGGCATTATCGTCGGGTTGCTAGTAACAGATGCGCTGGACGGCCGCGCTCAGATTCTCTTTCAAGCGGTTTTCCTTTCCCTTGCGGCAGGCAGTTTTATTTATATTGCCGCTTTTGACATCCTGCGTGACGAATTTCTGCAGCCTGGGCCGCGCGCTGTTAAATGGCTTCTTACCGCGGTCGGTTACGCGCTGATGGGGCTGCTGGCGCTGTGGTTGTGATAGCGTTCTGCAAAGCTTCTTAAGGAGGAAACGATGGACAATATAGCAGCGATCACGACCTTTTTGGGCTGGTGCACGGTGATCAACATCGGCTTTTATTGCGTGACAGCGGTAACCCTGACGGTGTTTAAAGACACTATTAAAACAGTCCATTCAAAAATTGCGGGGGTGGGCAGTGACAGCCTTGATGAACTCTACTTCCAGTATTTAGGCCACTATAAGCTGGCCATAATCGTGCTTTCGTTAACGCCGTATCTCGCTCTTCGCATAATGAATTCGTAACCCAAGAGCTGTTACAAGCGATGTAGGCATGCACAGATAACATCGGCACACAGCGCGATAGCGAGTGTTTGCGGCGAACAGACGCTTGAAATGGCAACATGTGACTATGAAGACGATTACCAGCTTTGATCCCATCGCCAACAAAGACTGCCGCATTTTAATTTTAGGGAGCATACCGGGAGAGATTTCTCTGCAGACCGGCCAGTACTATGCGCACCCGCGTAACGCCTTCTGGCGAATTATGGGCAACATTTTCAGCTTCAGTGCCGAGCTGCCCTATGAGACGCGCATTGAAGCACTGCAACAATCGGGCGTGGCGGTCTGGGATGTCCTCCAAGCTTGCGTGCGTTCCGGCAGCCTGGATAGCGCCATTGAAGCAGGCTCGCGGGTGCTAAACGCGTTTCAGCCCTTTTTTCATCATCACCCAAAGATTGAGCAGGTGGGGTTTAATGGCGCAGAAGCGAAAAAGAGCTTCATGCGATACGTCCTTACCACTATAGACAGCAGACACCTGCACTTTGCGGGTTTGCCGTCGTCAAGCCCTGCGCATGCAGTCAACCGGGAGAAGAAACTTGCCGCGTGGCGTGAGCAGCTCAATCTGCAGCATACGGCGCAAGTGGCGACGTCGCCGTTTTCCCAGCAGGGCGTCATGTCATCTGCCAAGATCCGCACGGCATCGTAATCTAAAGAGGACATTTACGGCCGCAACCAATAGACTGCGCTACAGCGAACGCGAGAAGAGTTTATGGCCACACAGATAACCGACTCACGATTAACAGGAATCGTGCTCGCCAGCCTAGCGCTGTTTACGGCCTGCAGCGACGGCACTGACAGTGGTGGCCCTATTGCCGCTCAGTGTGGCTCTGGTGGGCCTCTGACAGGTCCTGGCGGTGATGCCATCAGTCCTTACATGGAACGCACGCTGGTGATGGACACGGGTGAGGAACGCAGCTACCTACTGCGCCTGCCTGCCGATTATGATCCTTCACGGCGCGCTGACGTCGTTTTCACCTTCCACGGCTCGGGCAGCAATATGCTGCAACAACTCGCTTATAGTGACTTTATGGCTCTGGCCGATCGAGACCAGGTAATCCTTGTTAGTCCCGATGCCAATAAGGTCTACGACTACTCTGACAATCCCCTTGGAGACTATTGGAGTAGCGCCTGGGAAGCCAATCTACGCGAGCGGGACTTTGATATAGACTTTATCCAGCAGCTGGTGAGCGGCGTGCAGGATGAGTACTGTACCGGTGATTTCTTTGCCGCGGGGATGTCCGCCGGAGGCGATATCAGCTCTGCATTTCAATGCCTACAAGACAGTCCCTTCAAAGCCCATGCGCCGGTGACCTATGCGTATTACAACCGTAACGAATGTCGCGATGCGCCGCCCCGTCCGATGATCTATTTTCATGGCACAGCCGATTTTGTCGTCCCCTTTGATGGACAGGGGGCGCCGTGGTTCGACCCGCCGGTGCCAGTGCTGATGCAAAACTGGGCAGACCACAATGGCTGCAGCCCAGAGGCAACCGAAGAGACGATCAGTCCCGAAGTCACCCGCTACACGTATAATCAATGCGCCGCCTCCGTGACTTGGTATAAAGTGACGGGCGGAGGACATACCTGGCCCGGCGGAGCACCTGTCCCAATCCTTGGCCTAACCACTGAGGATATTGATGCGAGTGAACTCATCTGGGCGTGGTTTTTTAGCACTAACCCACCATCTTGAACTTTAAGCTTGAAGCGGCGGCGCGGAGATCGCATCACATAGGCGACCTCCCTTACATTCTTAACATCCCATCTCCCGTAGACTGCGCGCTTACTGTGTAGGAGCGCACAATGTCCAGGACGTTTGGTCATACTGACACTCAAAAAAAAGCTATACTTCACATACTTCCGCAACCGATTGACATCAGCTGCTTGCTCATAGTGCTAGCGAAAATATATAGAGCTCGCTCATTTACTTTTTAAGGTCAGTTT
>PKCY01000120.1 GCA_002862985.1 Haliea sp. | reverse complement strand
CTGGATCAGCGGCCCTATCGTGTTTACCTGTTTCGGGTTGCTTATCGGCCCGGCCGGTTTTGCGCTACTTGATTGGGACACAGACCGAGAGCTAATTCGCAATCTCGCTGAAGTGACTCTCGCTATGGTTCTGTTCACCGATGCGGCCGGCGCCGATATCAGGGTGCTGAAACAGACGCGAGGAGTGCCGGCAAGGCTGCTTTTAATAGGCTTGCCGCTGACTATCGCGTTGGGCTTTGTCATCGGGATATTGCTTGTTGACCATCCGTCCTTATTCGCAATAGCGGTCTTGGCAACTATGCTGGCCCCCACCGATGCAGCATTAGGTAAAGCGGTCATTACGAACGAGGCTGTTCCGGACGACATCCGTCAGAGCCTCAATGTAGAGAGCGGGCTAAATGATGGCATCTGTGTGCCGGTTTTACTCCTTTTTCTGGCATTGGCTTTGGATATGGCTGGGGATGTCGGCCCCCTGCCACTAGCAGCCCAACTGGTTTTTGAGCAAATTGGCATCGGACTTGCTGTCGGGCTGGTGCTGACTTTTTTTACAGTTCAGCTATTAAAGTACGCTAGGCATAGGGAATGGCTAACTAAAACCTGGACACAGATACCCATTTTTGCACTTGCATTGAGTTGCTTTTCCGTCGCGCAGTATCTGGGAGGCAGCGGCTTCATTGCAGCCTTTAGCGGCGGCCTGCTGATGGCCTTTATGGACAAGCACCTCTCCCAAGAAGTGAAGGAAGAGTATCTGCTCACGTCAGAAGGCGCCGGTGATACGCTTGCGCTAATTACCTGGGTTACCTTCGGTGCGGCGGTAGTGGGACAGGCATTTGGCTACTTTAGCTGGAACATCCTGCTCTACTCGCTTCTAAGCCTCACAGTTATTCGCATGGTTCCGGTGTTTCTGGCCCTCACCGGCAGCGGCATCGATACTGAAGGAAAACTGTTTATGGGATGGTTCGGACCTCGAGGTTTGGCGAGCATCGTGTTTGCCGTGATTGTGGTAAACAGCGAATTGCCGGGTAGCGGACCCCTCGCGATGACGGTGGTGTGCACTATCATGTTGAGTATTGTCGCCCACGGCATCACGGCTAATCCCTGGGCACAGGCTTACGGACGGCGCAGGCTGGCATCGCGCGGCAATACGCCGCGCAAAAACCGCTCGCGGCACAGTGGGTACTGACAAGTTGACTTAGTTTCGCTCGAAAAGTGAAGTTTGAGAATTCATTGCACCCAATAAAAAACCTAAAGTGGGAGCTGGCGACTCGGTTTCTAGCGCCAAGGGCCGAATTGTGTCGACTCAGCCCATGACCTTAAGTTAATTTGTCAGCACCTTCCGGTACTTGAAGTTAGCAGAAAAACAAGATCCTGTCGGATATAGCGGCTAAAAAACATTATGCAAACAACTGACAAGCACGCGGAAACCATCGTATTACGTGAATCTATTCGCGCCCGTGTAACCGTGGCATCGGTCTCAGTTCTCTCGACCTTCCTCGCGATTGGCATGTTTATCCCCTTTCTTGTCAGTCAGGGCGTCACCTACACCCGTATTGGCGTTTGGACAATGCCTATCCTCGTGTTGATATTGGCACGAGCATACTTATCTGCGCGGCTTAGAAATCGGCTGGACGATCTTTCAAATACGGAACTGACCAAGGCCGATATGGCTCTGCGCATCAGCAGCATCGCCAACCAAGTGATGGTTGGCCTGGGAATCTGGATCATACAATCGCCGTCGGCCGCCCCCTTTTTACTGCCGCTATTCATGACCCTGATCGTGGTCATCTGGTCTGTCGGAGTTATGTCCAACCTGTTTTCTGATTTCCCCAGTTTCGTTCTGTCGATATCCGTTCTAATCGGCTCGGTGTCAGTGTTCTGGATAATTCAGGCTGATATCGGTATTTCGATTGGGGTGAGTATGTTACTGGCGATGAGTCTAATGATATTGCTGGTGCGCCAAGGCTCTAGAATTTTTCGCGATAGCGTCCTCATGCGCTTTGAAAAAGACCAACTGTTGGAGCAATTGGAAATAGAACAGCGCAATACTCGCCAAGCATTGCGCGAAACTCAAACCGCCAACGACGCTAAGACATTTTTCATGGCTGCCGCCAGTCACGACATCAAGCAGCCGCTTTACGCACTAGGAATTCTCACAGACACACTAATAATGTCTGATCCCCCGCAGTCCATCGCCACTATTTTGCAGACCCAACGCAACAGCATCAACAGGATGTCAGATCATTTCGACGCATTGATGGATATGGACAAGTTCAAAGGGGGCAACTTTGAACTCACTGTGTCGACGTTTAGGCTGGGAGTATTCTCCCAACGTGTCAGCGACGAACTTGCACAACTATGCACAGATCGCGGGCTAACGTGGAAAATCCACATGGATGATGTAGCGGTCTCCACCGATGCCGAATTGCTGTTGCGGCTGTTCCGCAATTTATTGGTGAACGCCGTACGTTACACCGAACACGGGGAGGTTTGTTGCAGCGCTTCAGTTGCAGGGGAGCAGGTGGAATTTCTGATATCGGATACCGGGGTAGGCATAGCGGTAGAGCACCAAAAGACAGTCTTCGAACAATTTGTGCGCCTCGATAACCATGACACTCACAGCATAGGAAAGGGACTGGGTCTGTCCATTGTCGAAAAAATCGACAAGGCGCTCGAGCTAGGCCTGCAGATGTCATCAGTTGTTGGCAAGGGCACGGAGTTTACTTTCCGCTTACCCATCGTGCGTGAGGAGGAAAAGGCACTCAGCCAATAATGTGAAGCTGTTGCGGACGCAATAAAGCCTGGGCGCGATTACTGACGCGCAGCAACTGAAAGACACTGTGTAAATGGGCTTTTACTGTGCCTTCGGCCATATCCAGTCGCCTCGAATCCCATCAGGCTGGCCGCAGAAGGCGGGGTGTACATACTACCTGCCAAAACAATGCGAATGGCGTTAAAAAATATCTGCATTGGCGAGTTTTTGAGACAAAACCGTGTACTCCATTGTCAAAGCACCGGGCGATATTACCTACTGACTCATGTTGCCGATTGCCGGGGCCTTGTAGTAGATTGAGTAAACTCAGGGGTTACTAATAGTTCCTATACTCGGTCCAATCATTAGTAAAGACTACAAATGCGGCCTTTGTGAAGAACGAAAAGTCTGACTTTGAAATTTGCGAAAAAGTTATGGATTCACTTGGCATCACGGTAGATGACGTGATTGCTATTGAGGATAGTCCTAGCGGTGTTAAATCTGCGCGTGGCGCGGGCATTGCACCCCTAGCGTTTCCGGGTGAAATGAACTCAGGCAAAGAGTTTCCTAATGGACCCAAGATTATTTCGAGACTCAGCGAGGTCATTGCGTATATTGAGTAGGCCAGCCGCGCATGAAGCCGGTTATAAAATTCTCTGCCGAGGATGTGTTGGGGCTGAATGGGGGGTTGATCCATCTTTGCGGCTTTAGCCGAGACAGATCATCGACTTAGAAACAATCGACGCGTTCGCGATCGCGCTTACCGGCGTCATTAATTTTGTGAGAGTTGCGAGTCACAAGTCGCTCGCTTAGGAAATTATGTTCCTACGTGGGGCACGTGATGGCGGACGCGCTTTTTTGCCTTCTGCTAGAAGACCTGTCTGAGTCCCGGCGTGCGTGACAGCAGATAACCAAGGGCGAACGAGCAAATTACGCGTCGACCAACGGGTGCTTTGCTACACAGGGTTGCGTTCAAAGACGACAAACGACGAGACATGCTTTGGTCCGGGCTGAACCTTGTGACAGTGAAGGCGATCCGCGGTGATAGCCCGGCACTGCCAAAACCCGTTCTCTTCGGTTTCCGCGAGGAAGAATACGCCGTCATACTGGTTAAAAGACCCAATCAGGTGTTCACTGTCAGCGTTGACTTCCGTGTCAAGGTGGTCGCCGCCTTCCCCAGCCCGGAGGGACCAGTTCGCCGTTCCAGTAACAGTGCCTTGCTCTGTGAATTCGAGCATCAGCATTTTTCCAGTCTCGCTCGATCCCCGTGAATTCAAGGTGGTGCTATTCCCGGCCCAAGTACCACTGAGGACTGTTGGGTCTGAAAAGCTGGTCACCGTTGATTTTTCAGC
>PKCY01000304.1 GCA_002862985.1 Haliea sp. | reverse complement strand
GAGTATCGCGTCACCCTGCGGGATGTAATCTTTCACCTCAAGCGCTGCCTGCTGATCTGGCTGCCCCACTGCGATGACGAAAGCAGTCGCGCCTACGGCCTGCAACTCAAGCGCCTGTGCAAGAACCGCCTGTGGTTAGGCGTTACTCATCTGCTGGGCAATGATGAGGTGCAGCGCTACCTGCAGTTGCACGCGCTGGCACAGGAGCTTGCAATCCCCATGGTGGCCTGCGGCGATGTGCGCATGCACATTGCCCGCCGCAAACCGCTGCACGACGTGTTCACCGCCTTGCACCACAACACCAGCGTTGAGCAATTGGGCCGACGGCGTCTGGGTAACAGCCAGCAACATCTGCGTGCGCTGAACGCACTTGAGCAGCGCTACCCCCCGGCACTGCTGGACGAAACTCTACGTATTGCCAGGTTGTGCAACTTCAGCCTGGATGAGCTGCGCTATGAGTACCCCGAAGAAGTCGTACCCAATGGCTACAACGCCAACGGCTACCTGCGCGAATTAGTGGCTGATGGCTCAGCTGTACGTTGGCCACGCGGTATTCCGCCTCAGATACAGCAACGTATCGACCGGGAGCTGACTTTAATATCGGAACTGGAATACGAGTACTACTTTCTCACCGTGTACGACATCGTCCGTTTCGCTCGCTCCCGTAACATCCTGTGCCAGGGCCGCGGCTCGGCCGCCAACTCGGTGGTGTGCTACTGCCTGTTTATCACCGAGGTATCGCCCGAGCAAATCTCATTACTGTTCGAGCGGTTTATTTCCAAAGAACGGGATGAGCCACCGGATATCGATGTCGATTTTGAACATGAGCGGCGCGAGGAAGTCATCCAGTACATCTATGAAAAGTACAGCCGCAAGCGCGCTGCGCTGGCCGCCACGGTCATTACCTACCGGCCACGCAGTGCCGTGCGTGATATCGGCAAGGCACTGGGGTTGGACCCTGTATTCGTGGACGACCTCGCCAAGTCCATGGCCTGGTGGGATCGCACAGCAGACCTTGCCAAACGTTTTGAGGAGCAGGGCGTGGCCGGACACAGTCAGAAGGCCGAGCTGTTCTATTCACTGGTGCAACAGGCGCTGGGTTTCCCCCGACACCTGTCGCAGCACGTGGGTGGTTTCGTTATCACCCGCAGCCCTATCTCTACGCTGGTGCCGGTGGAGAATGCCAGCATGGACGACCGTACTGTCATTCAGTGGGACAAAGAAGACATCGAATCCATGGGCCTGCTCAAGGTGGATGTACTCGCGCTCGGTATGCTGTCTGCTATCAGAAAAAGCCTGCAACTGGTTAACCGCTACTGCCCCGCCATCAACACCATCAGCGACATTCCCAAACAGGACCAGTCCACTTACCGCATGCTGCAACAGGCAGACACCATCGGCGTGTTTCAAATCGAGTCACGCGCACAGATGTCCATACTGCCACGTCTCAAGCCCAACTGTTTTTACGACCTGGTGATCCAAATCGCGATCGTACGCCCTGGCCCTATCCAGGGTGACATGGTGCACCCTTACCTACGGCGCAAGCAGGGTTTGGAAGCAGTAACCTATCCCAACGACGCTATTAGGGATGTGCTTGAACGGACCCTGGGCGTGCCCATCTTCCAGGAACAGGTGATCAAACTGGCCATGGTGGCGGCGGGGTTTTCCGGTGGTGAGGCAGATCAGCTGCGCCGCGCCATTACCAATTGGGGCAAGAACAGCAAACTGCTGACCTTTGAAAAAAAACTCACTCGCGGCATGATCGAACGCGGCTACGACGAGGATTTCGCGCGGCATTTGTTCGAACAGATCAAAGGGTTTGGCGGCTATGGCTTCCCGGAGTCCCACTCCGCCAGTTTTGCGCTGCTAACGTACATTTCATCCTGGCTCAAGCGGCATCACCCGGCAGCCTTTTTTGCCGGCCTGCTCAACAGTCAGCCCATGGGGTTTTACAGTCCTTCCCAGTTGATTCAGGATGCCCGGCGCCATGGCGTTGCCGTATTACCCATCGACGTTAACCAGTCCGAGTGGGATCACCAGTTACTGCACAGCCGCTCAGCGCACACACAACAGCCTACGCTGCGTTTAGGTCTGCGTCTGGTCAAAGGTCTGAGTAGAGAAGGTGCACAAAGAGTGGTCGAGGCACGGCACGGCAATCCGTTTCGCCAGATCAGCAATCTGCGCCAGTGGGCGGCCCTCAACAAGCGTGATCTGGAAGCCCTGGCCGATGCCGACGCACTCAAGTCGTTAAGCGGTCATCGCCACCAGTCTCAGTGGCAAATCATGGCGCTGGAACAACCCAAACCGTTATTGCGCGATGAACAAGCCCAAACCGCCAGCTACTTCGACGATGAGGTGCAGTTACCGCAACCGGCAGTCGCCGAAGAAGTCCTGGCGGATTACCGCGCCACCGGCCTCACCCTGCGCGCACACCCTATGAGCCTGTTGCGAGAACGCTACCCGTTCAGTCGCTGCAAGCGCCACACCGATCTGGCAGCGATGGGCAATAAACGGTTCGTGCGCATCGCCGGTCTGGTCACCTGCCGCCAACGCCCGGGTAGCGCTTCGGGCGTGTTATTTCTCACTCTGGAAGATGAAACCGGCAACAGCAATATCGTGGTGTGGAAGCGTACCCAGCAACACTTTCGCCAGGCACTAATGAGTGGTCAATTATTACTGGTGAAAGGGGTTGTGGAAACCAAAGACAATGTCACTCATGTGATTGCCGGAGCCCTGTACGATTACACCCACGAGCTACACGATATTCAGGTGAAGTCGCACGATTTTCACTAGTGGCAACGTCAATTCGAATATCCGCGCAGTAGTGACCACACCAGACTGTCCCATGCAGACAGCGGCAACGATCAGCTAACACGCATCGCCGCTGTTACAGCGGCGAACGCCCTCTATTGGCAGCAATGCGCATACGCAGGGAGTTAATTTTGATAAAGCCCTCTGCGTCTGCCTGATTATAGGCCCCAGCGTCTTCTTCAAAGGTCGCAATGCGCTCATCGAACAGACTGTCCGTGGATTGTCTGCCTGCGACAATCACGTTGCCTTTGTAAAGTTTAAGTCGCACCTTACCGTTCACCACACTCTGGGAGTCATCAATGGCCACCTGCAACATTCGGCGCTCGGGTGACCACCAATACCCGTTGTATATAAGCTCAGCGTAACGCGGCATCAATTCATCCTTCAAATGCGCCACTTCCCGGTCCAGCGTCAGCGACTCAATGGCGCGATGCGCTTTTAACAGGATGGTGCCGCCGGGCGTCTCGTAGCAACCCCTGGACTTCATACCCACGTAGCGGTTTTCCACAATGTCGTCTCTGCCAATACCGTTGGCACCGCCCACCGTGTTCAGGTGCTCCAGCAATACCGCCGGACTCATCCGGGTTCCGTCCACGGCAACCGGGTCGCCGCGTTCAAAATCCAACTCGATGTAGGTCGCGGTATCAGGCGCGGCTTCGGGGCTGACACTCCAACGCCACATATCTTCCTCGGGCTCAGCCCAGGGGTTCTCCAACCGATCGCCCTCATAGGAAATATGCAACAGATTGGCGTCCATAGAGTACGGAGACTTTTTCTTCGCGCTGGCAAAGTCCACCGGGATATCGCGGCTCTTGCAGTAAGCCATCAGAGATTCTCTGGAACTCAAATCCCACTCCCGCCAGGGCGCGATAACTTTAATACCCGGCTTGAGCGCATAGGCGCCCAACTCAAATCGCACCTGGTCGTTACCTTTACCGGTTGCGCCATGGGATATGGCATCCGCACCCGTTTCATTAGCGATCTCAATCAGCCGCTTGGCGATCAGCGGGCGCGCGATAGAGGTGCCCAGCAGATATTCGCCCTCGTAGACAGTGTTGGCGCGAAACATGGGAAACACAAAATCACGCACAAATTCCTCGCGCAGATCATCAATGTAGATTTCCTTGATGCCCATTGCCTCCGCCTTGGCACGGGCGGGCTCTACCTCTTCGCCCTGCCCGATATCAGCGGTGAATGTCACAACCTCGCAGCTGTAGTTGTCCTGTAACCAGCGTACGATCACCGACGTGTCCAAACCTCCGGAATAGGCCAGCACAACCTTGTTTACATCCGACATGTCATGCTCCT
>PKCY01000041.1 GCA_002862985.1 Haliea sp. | reverse complement strand
ACCACCAACTGTGTCATTCTCGGCAGAGCCGACGGCTTTGCCGCCAAGAATTCCGTGGGACCCTCCTTGTACGATGGATTAATTATGGGTGTGGGCTTTTCCGCCGTGCTCGTTCTACTCGGCGGAATGCGCGAACTGACCGGTACCGGCGCTCTGTTCGCAAATATGGACTTGCTGTTTGGGGCGGATGCAGTGCATTGGAAGGTGGTGCTTTTCAAAGACTATCAGCCCTTCCTACTGGCGATCCTTCCACCCGGTGCCTTTCTCTTCACCGGATTGATTATCGCTATTAAGAACCTCATTGATGATCGCATTAAGAAACGTCAGGACGCAATTAAAGCCGCGCCGGTGAAAGGTGCCAAGCGCGTGCGTGTGACGGGTACCGTCTCTTAGTTATTTTTTTTAAGAACTAGCTTTCTGAACCAGAAGCGTATCAAGGATTTCATTTACCGCAGCGTCGTCCATGCCGCCATTTTCCGCATCGCAGCTATAGGTAATAAAAAGCAGCAACGCACCGTGGGTCGCGTACCACTCGCGCACAGCTGTGCCTTCGTCAACATAACTACTTCGGCAACCCTGAAACTCGCCCAGCGTGACAGCCTGCCATTCCACGGACTGTTCTGACTCAGTCTCGGCAATATCTTTCGCTGCGCCTTGCGGGAAGTCGCCTTCATCCTTCACTAAGGTGCTAATCTCAATACAACCGACCTCGTCGCGATCACCAACGAGAATACTATCCTCCTCGGTATCGGCCCACCACTCCGGTGGAATCGCCATGGTCCACCATTCGGTTTCAAGCACGTTCATCTGCGATTCCTTTTAACTCTCGGGACATCAGTAAAGCGTCCTCTCGTCCGCTGTGCGTGGGATAATAACCTTTGCGCACACCATCCACTTCAAAACCGAATCGGGCGTATAGTCTGCGTGCGATCACATTCGACTCGCGAACCTCAAGCAGGCACCGGGTGGCGCAATTGCATTCTATTTGCGTCAGGGCAGCCTTCAAGAGCACCTTCCCCAGCCCCCTCCCCTGACAGTTCGGCTGTATGGCAATGTTGTGAATACTAGCCTCGTCCAAGACCTGCGAAAATACGATAAAACCGTCTATGTGACCATTTACATGTGCCAGCAGAACGCTTTGGGTATCACGTTCAAGCTCACTACAGGCACGAACAAACTGTCGCTCACTCCAGGGATTGACACTGACCTGTGCCTCGATAGAGGCCAAACGTTCTGCATCTGAGGGGCATGCAGACCTTATAACATGTGCCGGGGTTGGTACTGTCAGCATTGGGCCGAAACTCTATGACGGTCTTGAGCCATTCAACCACTGTTGGCAATCGGTAGTAATTCCCGCCAGACAACTGGCTTGCATGAGGGGCTGGCCAGTATTTCAGCGCTAGCAGCCGTGCACACGGTGGGAATACTCAACTCCTGCGCGTGTATCCAAGTAGTGCTGACCTTCCCAAGGAGAATCAAACCGGCACACCCGCGCTGTTCCAAGCGTCTGTTGATAAATGCCGCAACACCGGCCCTTGCAGCAGTGGCATTCAGATCAAATTGGCGGTTGTTATGTATGGGCCAATGAAACTGCTCTACATCGGGCTTGGCCAAGTCAGGAAGTAGTAAAGCCGCGGTGTCTTTTGCCTGGTTTTGAGCCTGCGCGATGAGTAATGCCCGCGCCATGGACTGGACCAGCTGCACTTGATCTGTGGCAAGTGGCATTCCTGCCAGGTCTTCTATCCATAGCCAGCGACCAGCGACTATCGCTGAAAGACTAAACCGCGGAACGGTTTCCCCGGGCGGCTGGGGTTGCGGCGCCATTTTCATTTCGGCCAAATCCTCAGCACGACTGGGCTTCACCGGTTTTTTGACAAGTAGCTCCGCCCGCGCAGGGGTAACTGAAGGTGCATCCGACACCACTTCGATACGCCGTGTCAGCGCCGCACCGGGCTGCTGTTGTCGCGACACGTAGCTGACGACACCAATGGCATCGAGGTAAGTCGCTCGCCTCACTTCATTCATTACTGCTCCTGAAAATTACAACCCGCTGCCGCAGAGTTAGTTTAACAGCTATCCACAGACGGCTACACCCAGCGCCAGCCGTTGCGATTGAAGAATCTCATACCAGACGTTATAAAATACCTCAGGTGATGAAAGCCCTTACTCGCGGCATAGCCCCCCTGATGAATAATGCACATGGCAGGTTCAAATACCAGGCGGCCCTGTTGCCTGATGCGCAAAGACAAATCGAAATCTTCAAAATACAAAAAGAAATCCTCATTGAACCCCTCGATCGCCCGCAAGGCTGCCGTACGGGTGAGCATAAAGCAGCCGCTGGCGATAGAAATATCAGCCCCTTCTTCACCTGCACACAGATCACGCATCTCATAGGCAGCCAGCCGCCTGCGAAATATCCGGCAAACAAATTCCGGTGCAAAGCCCCGCAATAGCAGGACAAGAACGGAGGGGTAGCGTTTACATAAGAATTCTTGCTCCCCATTAGGCCCAAACACACGGGGGCTCAACAGCACGACGTCTTCACTTGACAGTAATGCAGATAACCCTTCATGAAGAGTGTGGACCTCCAGCTCAACATCTGGGTTCAACACCAGATGAATATCACTGGTGAGTTTTTCAAGTATCGCATTATGGCCATGCCCAAAGCCGCGATTGACCGGTTGCGGAACAAGCTGCACATCGAAAAAATCATTCAATGACCATGACTTTATCTCACGGGCAAGTTGTGCCCGGTATTCATCATTCGAAGCATTGTCGACGACATACAACACCAGCTGACTCAAACTCCCTGCCTTGAAGGCCACGTCTGCTGAGTGCTGCAAACTTTGTAACGTTCGTCGAAAAAACACCATGGAACTGTTGTGTAGCACTATCGAAGCGGAAAGGTGTACAGCAGATTTTGGGGAAACAGGCATCGCACTGATGGTATCAGGTGCCGAGCGCCGTGCAACACACCAGGTGATCAATCAACCTGTCGTTGAATCCGTCACTTGAATACGGCGGGCAAATCCGTGCGCCGACAACCAAGCCTAAGACCTGAGACGTATGACGAAATAACTGCGACAATCCCCAGGCAGTAGCCGGTGCAAATTAGAGAGATAATCAAGGTGATATAACTATTTGGAATGATATTTCACCCTTACCTCCGGTCCAGTTAACCACCCTCGAAAACGTCAAAATCAAGCTCTCGAAAAATCAAAACAACTCCTATCACCGTGTTATTTATAATTTTTTTAGCTTTTCCGGTAAATAAGCTGTCACCCGTCGATGGTTCAGGGATTGAGTCCCGGGGCGCCACTCTCACCGGCCGTATGACTGTGCCGTTTACGGTTTTATTCGCCTTCACGGCCCCTGATCACGATGATGATGAACTTTTCACTGCAGTAAGGACAACTGCTTAGAAATTGACCTCTTTGACGGCCACAGGGGTACACACCATCAGGCCATAATTAGGCTGCTTACATGCCCAACCAGCAATAACCGGACGGCCGCAATGGGAACATGGCAGTTTTTTATGGAAAAGAGTGCCTCTGGGCACAGAAGTGTTTCTGTTAAGGCCCAACCTCGCAGATACACAATCATAGCCAGGTCCGCCGAGTGCGATTAGCCTTTGAGTCAGAAGCTGACCGAGCGTGCCGATCCGTAACCTATTGGCGGTGCACTACCGGATTGAAACACGCCAAAAAACTCTCCGGCGGGGTCATCTATTCGCATCGATCGCCTTTTCTGTACCAGCTCGATGCCGCAACCATACCCCTTAATGCATGGTATGATTTCTTCTCTTGAGCCCAGCGGAAACGGTTGTATGGCAATAATAAGTTCGCTGTTTGGCAACATGCGCGCCACCATAAAACTCACCGTAATATCCGTCGTTATCATCGCCACCATTCTAACCGCCGGCCTTGCTATCAGCCTACAATACTACTTCGGCCAGTCCATGGCTCGAGAAGTCGCAGCAGACCTGTATGCCGCCACCTCATCGAGTGTTGCAGGTGAACTTCGAAGCGTCGGAAGAGTAAATGCCAATATTATTGATTTGCTAGCGGACAACCCCGCACTTCTTGACCCGACTGACGAAGCCGCGCGGATAGAAATTCTTGTCCGTGTGTTGCAAAAAAACCCACTGTATTACGGCATCTACCTCGCCGGTACTGACGGCAGTTT
>PKCY01000323.1 GCA_002862985.1 Haliea sp. | reverse complement strand
GCGACCATTCAAGCCCTCAAAGTCTATTTCTTCGGGTGATGCAGCGGGGTCCATAAAAGTTGTCCAGGTCTTGCCTGCAAGCACGCGATTCCATTGACCGAAGGCGTGTCGAAGACGAAAGGTGTCATCCTCATCGGCGAAATCGCCTTCAATAAAAGCACGCATGATGCCGTAGTTGGTCGGTTGCCTGAGATCGAAGTTGAGTCTGGATTGATTGGCGGTAATGCTACTTTGCGCTAATTGGCCGTCAGTATCATCTGTTCCCACGGGTATCGAGCCGGTTATGAACCTGTCTTTGATTTTCAGGGGATCAAAATTGTAGACGATATCCGTTTTAACAAAGCCACCAATAGCCAGTGCCGCGTCTGTGCCAGGTAAACGCCATGCGCCTTTGAAATCTTTGAGTGATTCCCGGGTGGGATCGTCCGCCTGAGCCTGCGCAACTTTGTTGCCGGTCTCGATGTTTTGTTCGGTCTCAGCGCTGGGCGTATCCGGTTCTGTATCCACGGTGGCAACTAGCACGGTCACCGGCGTCAACTCTTCTTCTGCATCGGGTTTAGACACAAAATGGTCACTTTCAACGGGTGGC
Organism: Haliea sp.; assembly: GCA_002862985.1. Taxonomy (GTDB): domain Bacteria; phylum Pseudomonadota; class Gammaproteobacteria; order Pseudomonadales; family Halieaceae; genus Marimicrobium. Next base: position 3,610 of record PKCY01000323.1, on the reverse strand, counting down.
TTCTCACGCAGTTCATCCAATTCCCGGGTGAGGTCCGCTATTTTTAGAGACTGGCTATCCAGTAATTGCCGTTGGGAATCGAGTTCTCGCTGCTGCTGATGCAACAGTGCGATTACCTCGCTCAGGTCCATAGTTTTCGGGGAGGATGGAGTATCATCACCAGCAGGCGCGATGGCGGCTTCCGGAGTGGGTACGATTATTCTGCTGTTGGCGACGATATTGGTAGTCGGGGGGGGCGCCGTAGACTGTTTATCTTCTGCCATAGCGCTCGCGATATATGCACTAGGCATAGCTAGCATGATAAAGGATGCGAAGCAGTTTATGTTGAAATTCATGTTGAGTTTCCGAATCAGGGCTGTGGCAGCCAAGTTTCTTCGATGTTCGTCAAAGTCATTTGAAATCTTATATTTTTTAGTGCCTACCCGGGCGTATATCCAGCGCTGGGTTACACACTAGGCGGTCGAATGCATCGCGCGTTAGAACGGTTTTATCTCTTGCACTTCGTAAAATTTGACCTCAAGTGCACTGGGTGGGTTGTTACCCATGGCTTTTTGGAATTCGGCCATGTGGGGGGTTGCCATGTGGGCTTTTAATGCTTCGACACTGTGCCACTTTTCAGTAATCCGCAGTGCGTTCGGGTCGTTCAGCTCAACGCTAAAAGTGTAGTCATCACAGCCTTCCTCAGCGCGGCTGGCTGTTTCCATCGCGCCGATTGCGTGTTGCATGGCGACGATATCCTTACTCGTACTTTTGACTACGGCATTGACGACTATCATGATTCGCTCCTGTTTCCTTTGTGGGCTCCGGCAATGTTCGCTGGGAGCAATAAACTTACCTCAATCTACCAGGCCAGGATAGCAATTATGCCTTGATGTTGACTGCTGACTACCTTCTTTGGCGGTTTTCTCGGCGCCATTTCCACGGCGGCACTGGATCTGGGTTGGCCCACAGCCCTCTACCGGCCTCGCGAGCCTGCTGCTCGGCTTCGGCTAGTTTGTGTTCATGTGGAGCGTAGTGGCGATACCACCAGGCGTCTCCGTTTTCGACCATGGCCCTATTGATGTTAACGTCGCGCAGGTAGAGCGTCCCTACGGTGCGTCCGTAACGGTCAGTTTCCACGATCACTACACCAACGTTTTCTTCGTCCACCAGCTCCGCCAGTGCTCTGCTCGAGGCTTTACCGTGAGGCTGGTCACGCTCTGGAGTGTCAATGCCAAAGAGGCGTACCTTGTACTGTGTATTGCTCTGGTCCAGCACTGACACAGTATCGCCATCGGCGACACGTACCACGCGTCCGGAAAAATCGAGTTTGGGAATGGGATCGCCCTCTCGGGCAGCCCCAATCTCGTCCATTTTCTCTGCCGCACGTCGCCATCCTGCGTCAGGTCGTGCGGCATATTCTCTTAACGTTGTTGTGACATGGTGGTAGAGATCGATAGGCCAGGTAACCTGGCCTGTACTGATGTACTGCAACAGGCTGAAGCCCAGGAGCACGACCACAATGTTGCGAAGCTGTCGCAGTTTCCTGGAATGACGAGCCATTATTTGTTGCTGCCAGATCTACTGATTGGTAGAAAGCGTTAACGTGGGATCAGTTATCGGCAACGTTTCAGTGGCTGATTCATTGCCGGGTCGATACCAAATAGGAGAAGACCATGCTCGTTCCTGCAATGTTTTGGGTAGATCGGAGCGCGGCTCCTCTCCAGCACGAATGGCATCCCAGGTCGACCAGCGGCAGCTGGGGTTCTCCAGCACGCGCACGTAGTAGAAGGCCTCCTGTTGCGGATCAAAATCAGGGTCGCGCCATACTGCCTTCAGTTCACTGGCTCCATTGTTTGCGCTAATGGAACAATCAGCGAGGTTCACCGAGGCGCCGTTGTCTGGGCAGCGTCGGGTTGCAGGGTCAACGTCTAGATCGTCCGAGCAGGCGACGTCGTAAATGCGCTCCTGATGCTCCCCGTCGTGCAGGTAGCCTTTAATAATTTGTGCTCGTTGCAGCGGTGTGCCCCTCGCGTCTGCCGCTGCCCATACGACAAAAGTGGGTGTACGTAATCCGTCTGCCGGTAGGTCGCTGCCCATACTGACGCCGTTTGCGTAAGCAATTGCCGTTAGCTGGGGGCTCTGCAAAATATTTGATTTAAAATCGTAGCCACCGAAGAAGCGTACTTTCATAAGCGGGCCGCTGGTGGCAAAAGTTTCCTTGCGCCGGAAGGCCGCGTAGATTGACTCTCGGGTATTTTCCTCGGCCCATACACCCGCCAACCCGGAAGCTGACCAAAATTCAAAACCTGAGCTGGCCAGGTAACTCCTTCCATCCACCTCTTTCACCAGATTTGGGTCAATATATTTTATCGCCGTTCCGTACAGAAAAGAGACTGGAATCGAACCGCGGAGATCCGGCTTGCCATCGAGCATGCCGGCTTTTGAAAAAAAGGTTTCCTCATCTTCCGAGCTGGCTGCATCGTGGGTGTCACTTGCGCCGATAACACCGAACTTGTATGGGTTCACCACGCCGCCCGATTGAATATTCAATCCCCTTAGATAGGCATCGCGGACATAGCTCCCAGCAGGTTCGCTATAAAGTTTAGTGGCGACCCGGTAAGGTGTTATTTCAAAATCTGCCCATTCATCATTTTTTGAGAGTAGGGGATGTGTGTCGGAGGTGCCCTTGATTTGGGTTATTTCCACCAGTGGCTCGTTGCGCAAACGTTTCTCTGAATAGGCGTCGTCAAACGGGTTACCCGCCCAGTCGGTTAGCTTGAACATTTGGCCGTTCGATCCATTGGAGTTATGTGGAATCGCCAGACTTTCTATTCCCTGCGAGCGCAAATTATCCATCCATGTCCACAGTCCCTCCGGATTCTGGGAATGGAACCGGGAAAAAGGCATGGCTGGCAGGCGCTCGCTGTCGCGAAAGATCACATTGCGATGCAGGTTGCCCTGATCATCGCTGGACGAGGTGTATTCAAATGCGGCAAAGGTGGTGAAGCTGCCGGGCAAATAGGCGTCGTTGGCAGCGCGAATTGCGTCGCGCCAGGCGGATTTGGTTACGGCTTCCACCATTGGTGAGTCGACGCTGCCATCAAGCAAGCCATTCAGTACCGCCGGGAGAAATGTGCCGAAAGCTTTTCCGCGTGGGATCAGGCTGAAAATGTTCATATTGCCGGGGGCGTTGAGGTCGTGCAGCGGTTTGGCCAGATCATATTGGGAAAATTCACTGGTGGTGTCAGCGGCTTCCTTGACCAGGCCCATCAGCATAGCGTGGTCGGTGACGGCGTAGAAATCCAGCGGTTGTCGCAGTTGCACCTGGTATCCGCTGGGATGATCCAGCGCCTCTCCCTTCGCATAGCGATAGGCGTCGTCCGGTGTGGCGACTGTGCCAAAAACGTAAGCGTCAAAAGAATAGGCGGTGTGGACGTGCAGATCGCCGAAGTAGGCGTTGCGGTCCGGGTTAGGCGGCTGGCGCAGTGTCAGAATTTCCTCACTAATGGGAAGCAGCGAATTGTTGCCACGAGCCGCTCCGGCAAAGCCCCTGTCCTCGTTGGTTTGGAAATCGGTAAGTGAATTATCAGATCCGGAACAGGCACACAGTCCGACGATTAGGCAGCCA
>PKCY01000006.1 GCA_002862985.1 Haliea sp. | reverse complement strand
AAAGTGGTAGTCGATAATCCCGCCGTCCCAGTACTGACCGGCTGGTGCCCCAGAAATATTCCTCTCGCCCGCTAGAACGAGAGGGATGGCACCGCTGGCGTGCAAGCTTTGGAGAGTATTGTCCTCATGCAAGGCACAGTAGTGAGTTTGAAAATCCTGAAAGTGCAAAGCCGGCTTTGGCGATGGGCAGGTGTGAAACACAACCCGTTGAAAGTGCGACTGCAGGCGCTGACGACTGAGTATGTTGCTCAATGCGGCGGTACCAAGACCCGCCATCAACCCAGCAGTGGATGCGGATGAGCAGAGGCCCTTTCCTCTTGCCGTGACAACATGGGTTTGAATGCGTGGGTGACAGAGGAGCTGGCTTACACCATTTTCGCCTAGAATTGACTCAAGTATTCGGCAGCTGACTGCACTTACTTCCGCCGGGGACGGTTGGCTGGCATAGCGCTGATAGAGATACCCCTCCTGTAATGTGTCTATTGCCGCCACGGGGTCGGGCATGGTGAGACAGGCGTGTCGCCAGGAGCCGATAGAGGACCCTAATACTGAGAGTGGTCGATTGCTGCGTTGCAAGAAGTCGCCAAACAAAAATCGGTCAAGGTGGCCGAGAATTAACCACTTAGGTCCGCCTGAAGCGCCCAGCAACAAATCAAAATGTTCCGCGGACCACCCGTCCGCGCCAATTCTTTGTGCCGCCTCCTTTCCCATATAGATCGACAGTGCTTTAGCCATGGCGAACTTTTCGTGGGGACGTCCCGGTCCACTTTATATATGCTCGCCGAAAATTTGAGGCGTCACTAAAGCCGACCATATAGGCGATGGTGGATAGCGGAAGACGTGTGTTTTGAAGGTAGCGAGTAGCGTGTTCACTTCGCACTTGATCCAATAATTTCTGAAAAGATTGCTGTTCGTCATCCAGGCGCCGCCGATAGGTTCGCGCGCTCAGGTTGAGCATGTTTGCTATCTGCGGCATCTGTGGATACTGCCCCTCGAGCTTGCGCAGCAGTCGCAGTGTTTGTTCTGCAGCTGAAAGCCCTTCTTCTAGATCCGCCAGCAAGCGGGCACATTCGGCCTCGTAGAGATTTCGTAAAACGGGGTTGGATGATGGGAGTGGCGTGTCGAGCAGGTCGCGATGGAACAGAATTCTGCCCTGAAAGGAATCAAAGTGAATATCCGGCCCTAGCACTTCGTAGTAGAACGCTGAGTGAGCGGGTTCTGGGTACGGGAACTCCATATGTAAAATCAGGTCAGGCGCGTTTAGCAGCCCCCGCAGCGTATTGATAAGTGCGCCATAGAGGAGTTCGAATGCAAACTCAATCGATGATTCTTCGGCCGGGGTGGTGACCAGCGTCAAAATGCACTGCTGATCGATGGTTTCAAATTCAAGATCCAGTCCCGATGCAAGAAGGTGACAATACTTGAGAAATAAGTCCATAGCCTGGGACAGGTCCTGGCACGTCATAAAGGCCTGTCCCAATATCGCGTGGGCGCTCAGGTTAAGTCGTAAGCCCAGTTTAAGGCCGAGGGCCGGGTCGCCCGTGAGGACCTGCGCATTTAGGACCAGTTGGTTGAAGTCTGTGTCATTGATGCGAGCACCAATGCTTGCAAGCTCCGTCTCTGCGAGTGCAGTGCCCGCTAGCAGCTTTTGGCGATCGCAGCCCTCACGCTCGACCATATCGATCAGAATGAGTATGTACTGGGCGGGTGTGGTGGAATTTTGCATTACTCTATTTGGCCACAAATGACCGTATAATGACAAGACTTTACCTTGCTGGGTTTTTGTCCATCGCGCATAGTGGAGTCACACTCACTACGGAATTATAAACATGAAAGTTGAATGGACTGAGAGTACACCGCGCAAAATACAACGCTATCCGGGAGCAGATTATCCGGGTGAGAACCCGGATCTGGAAGATGTGTTGACCCGTGCGGATGTGGACCACGTGGCGGAGATCTTTCAGACACCACTTACAGGCTCCTACAACTGGGACTACACAATACAGGATGATCGGATCAAGAAACTTTATGATCTGGGTAAGCAGCTTAACTGGGATCCCGAGATGGATATCGATTGGGATCGACCGTGGCCCGTCGAGGAGCCAACGCCCGAGATGATGAATCTTCACGACTATGAGCCCTATCTGGCGATGGATGAAAAAACCAGGGAAGAATTCTGGTTGCATATGAATGCGTGGAGCTTGTCCCAGTTTCTCCATGGCGAGCAGGGTGCGTTGCTGGTGGCATCCCAGCTCTGCTCCTGTGCGCCTACGTTTAATGCAAAACTTTATGCGGCTTCACAAACGTTTGATGAGGCCCGACACGTAGAAGTGTTTAATAAGTATCTGCAGCAGCGGGTCGGCATGATGTATCCGATTAACACGCATCTTAAAAGCATAATTGACAAGATTCTTACCGACGAGCGTTGGGATATGAAATTTATTGGCATGCAAATCGTGATTGAGGGACTGGCTCTATCTGCTTTTGCCACTGCTCGTGAAACGACTCCCGACCCTGTCCTAAAGGATGTAGTGTATTTAGTTACCCGGGATGAGGCGCGGCACGTCACCTTCGGTGTCAACTACCTTGAAGACTTTGTAAAAACACTGACCGACGAGGAACGAGAGGAGCGTGCTCAATTTGCTTATGAAGCCTGCGCGATAAGCCGGGAACGCCTTGTGGCTACCGACGTATTCCGACACTTTGGTTGGGATGTGGAAGAGGCACGTAAAAAAGTGCTGGATGGCTTTGTGATGTCTACCTTCCGCAACCTTCTGTTTCAACGGGTGATTCCGAATCTTGCTCGAATAGGGCTGTTGACCGATAAGATCCGGCCCAAATTCGAATCACTGGGGATTTTGGATTACGAAAATCTGGCAACTGATGGTGATATCGACTGGTCAGCGCTGGAGCGACCATTGGACACGCAGGAAGCTCAGTCTCACGAGCAGAGCATGCTCGCCGAGTTCGCCAAGAAGCACGAGGAAATGACGAACGAGAGCTCGGCTGCTTAATTGAGAGAGGTCTGCCGGGGTGATGTGAATGCTGACTACCCCGGGAGCTAATTCCAGACAAAAAAAAGCCGGCGATTAAGCCGGCCTTTTTTTGTCTGGAAAACGCCTGGTGTTAGGCAGAGAGGGCTTTAACCTGTGCGTTCAGGCGGCTTTTATGGCGCGCAGCCTTGTTCTTGTGGATGATACCCTTGTCCGCCATACGGTCTATTACCGGTACCGCACTATCATAAGCCGTTTTAGCTGCTGCCGCGTCGCCACTGCTGACAGCGGAATAGACTTTTTTGATCACTGTTCTCACCAGCGAGCGCAGACTGGAGTTGTGAGTTCGGCGCTTTTCCGCCTGACGGGCGCGTTTTTTAGCTTGTGGGGAGTTCGCCACTGGGTTTTACCTCGATAGAGCAAAAAATTAAGAGGCGCGATTATTCACATTGCCCCTCCGCTTGTCAACCGCTCTCTTGCTGGTTTGGTCGCTGCTAGCTGATGTATACTAACGGCTACTAGTTATTATCGGTCGGCTGTACCTAAAATGGTGTTGTAACATATGGAAAATTCAGCGGTATCGACACCACCAGTGCCCAGCACATCAGACCGAATATTGGATGCTGCCGAAGATATTTTTGCTGAGAAGGGCTATAGCGCCACTTCTTTGGGCGATGTAGCCGATAGGGTCGGCATTCGCTCTCCCAGTCTTTACAACCACTTCAAGAATAAAGAAGCGTTGTATGAAGCAGTGCTGGAACGCCTGCTGGCGGATTTCTCTGCCCCTCTGGTGGAATTGGAGGGTGGGCCGCTGACGAGCGAGCGTGTTTTTCGCTGGCTGGAGACTATTGTTCGTCAGCACCATGGGAATCCCAATCTTGCACGATTATTGCAACACGCAGCGTTGTCGGGCGGGCCTCATACCAATGAACTGATTGATAGATTGTTTCGGCCCATGTTTGAGTCGGGTGCCGATAAAATAGTGGGAGAGAATATTACCCTTATCGAGAACACTGGATTGCAACCGTGGGCAGTCATGGCTTTCAATAATCTAGTGATGTCCTACGTCACGATGGCTCCAATGTACCGCGATCTGTTGGGGCAGGATCCCTTTAGCGAAGAGGCGCTGGAGAACCAGCTCAACCTCATCAAAACTCTGCTGCGAGCGGTATTTGAGTATAAGGGGGATTCACCTCTTTAACCCTGC
>PKCY01000061.1 GCA_002862985.1 Haliea sp. | reverse complement strand
GCGCATTTGAGATTGGTGTCGATAATGTACTGGGCGAGCAGACCAAGGTCTTTGCAAATCGAAACCGCTCCCTGCGCGAACTCGTGGAAAACTCGATCAACCATGGCGATAGCGAGTACATTATTTGTGAAGGGCAGCGCATTACCTTTCGCGAACATCACGCACGAGTAAGTGCTGTGGCGCATCAACTACGCCATACCTATGCCGTAAATTCAGGCGACCGTGTTGCTATCCTGGCAGACAACCACCCCCAGTGGATCATCACTTTTTGGGCCACTGTCAGCATCGGCGCTATTTGCGTCGGGCTCAATGGCTGGTGGAACAGGGATGATATTCTTCATGCACTGGACGATGCCGAACCGCGCCTGCTGATCGGCGACCGCAAGCGCCTGGCTAAAATAGAGAGAATCGATCTGCCGTTCCCGGTAATTTGTATCGAGGATAATTTCGGCGCTCTGGAACGAGACTGGGATGACAGCGCGGGTAACGCTCCTGTTCTGCCTGATTGCGAGATTGCCGAAGATGACCCGGCTCTCATCCTCTACACCAGCGGAACAACGGGTCGCGCTAAAGGTGCCCTGCTGAGCCACCGCTGCCTCATTACTTTTTTATCCTCCGCTATCTTCAGTGGCTTCCGTATGATGATGATGGAGGCAGAATCAGGTGATTCCCAAGATGGCAGCGCGCTGCCCAACTGCGGGCTTTTTTCCGCACCGCTGTTTCACCTCTCCGGCTTGTTCACAGGAGTAGTAACCAGTCTAGCCGTTGGCATGAAGACAGTGTGGACTCTGGGCCGCTTCGAACCCGAAAAAATCCTCCAACTCATCGAGGCAGAACAGGTAACCACATGGCCCTCCCTTGGAAGTATGGCCGCTCGGGTACTGGGCCATACCGACTTCAATCGCTACGACGTATCCAGCGTCACCCGACTGGGCTCCGGCGGTGCGCCCACAAGCCATGCGACACAGCAGCGCATGACCAGGGGCTTCGCTGGCACAGGTGGTCGGATGGCATTGGGATACGGCCTTACAGAATCTTCCGGTGTGGGCACCCACAATTGGGGCGAACTGCTCGAGGCGTATCCCAATTCGGTAGGCAGGGTCTTCCCTGCGATTGAGATCAGCATTCGGGATGACCACAACCAATTACTGCCAAATGGGGAACAGGGCGAGATATGCATTCACGGCAGTTGCGTCATGCTGGGTTACTGGCGCAACCCCGAGGCCACAGAAAAAGCCATTGCCCCCGGGCGCTGGCTCAGAACTGGCGATGTGGGACATTTCGAAGGCGAGTTTCTCTACATCAATTCACGAGCCAGGGATTTGATATTGCGCAATGCGGAGAACATCTACCCGGTGGAAATTGAACACTGTCTCGAACTACATCCTGAGATTATCGAAGCTGCCGTCATCGGCGTACCCCACCCTGACTTAGGCCAAGAGGTAAAGGCGTTCATCGTAGTGGCAGAAAACTATTCATTGGATACAGACGCATTACATGCGTTTTGCATTGATCGCCTGTCGACATTCAAAATTCCGAGCCAGTGGGAGGCTCACTACCAGCCACTGCCACGCAATGCAGCCGGTAAAATCATGAAGAATGTACTCGCCGGTGAAGAGCAAACTCAACTGTCCGAAGAATGAGATGAAGAGCAATGCCCTCCTCTCTTTCGTCTTGACCAAACGCTAATGCCACTAAAGTTTTAAAAAAGTAAACGATGCTTCCCCCTCTGCGTATTTTCGTTTAGCCTCTGCTGCGATTCTCTAATAGCCCCGCAAGTTCGCATAACGCTGCACATGGTAATTCTCATCCCCAAGCAATTGTTGTGCTACGCGAGCCCGCTTAAGATAAAACCCGATTTCTTCTTCATCGGTCATGCCGATGCCACCAAACATCTGTATCGCCTCATCACCCACTAACCGATACGTCTCCGCTACCTGAACTTTGGCCAAACTCGCCAGCAACGAAAGGTTATCGGCACCGTCATCAATCGCCTGCAAGGCTTTCAGAACAACGGATTTTGCCAGTTCAATTTCGCAAAACATCCTCGCAGCCCGATGTTGTAACGCCTGAAAACTGCCGATCAATTCGCCGAACTGTTCACGCTGCTTGAGGTAGTCCAGGGTCCGATCAAATGCCGCTCGCAACGAGCCAAGCATTTCGGCAGACAGGGCAATATTTCCGCGATCCAGAATTCTGGTGAGAAGGCCGTAGCCGCCGTGCAATTCGCCCAGTAAATTCGCAGCAGGCACCGCTACATCCTGCAGTTGAACCTCAGCCATATTACGGCTGTCGACCATCATCCGACGTGTCACCGAAACACCATGCTGAGCACGGTTCACGATAAACAGGGAAATCCCCCGCTCGTCTGCATGATGGCCCTGCGTTCGCGCAACGACAATGAACTGGTCGGCGGCATGACCGTCAATCACATGTACTTTTTTTCCACTAATTAAAAACTCGTTTTTGTGAGCCGCGGCAGAAGTAGCGATAACACTCGGGCTATGGTGCGGCCCCTCCTCCAAAGCGAGTGAGACCAGCAGGTCACCACTGGCGATGCGCGGCAGCAACGAGGATTTCTGTGTTTCAGTACCGCCTAGCAGAATGGCGCTTGCCGAGAGCACCACACTGGAAATCATTGGGCTGGCAGCCAGTGTTCTCCCGCTCGCCTCCAGAACTGCCCCAAGCTCCATGAAGCCACAATCCAGACCGCCATACACTTCCGGCAGGAACGCACTGGGCCAACCCATGGCGACGATCTCCTGCCACAATGGGCGACTGAAACCGTCGACATCGCGGTTGTCACGCAATGCGCGCAACGCACTCACCGGCGACCGCTTAAGGAAGAAATCCTCCGCTGTAGATTTAAGTAGATGCTGCTCTTCGGTTAATACCAGTGGCATGCCGCTATTCCTTCATTCCGTATTTGTAGCCGTTGCGAGTCGCTCAGGAGTTCATAGGTAGTCCTAGTACCCTTTTGGCAATAATATTTAGCTGAATCTCCGAAGTGCCGCCTTCAATAGAGTTCGCTTTACTGCGCAGCCAACTACGTGCAACACGACCCTCATCAAACACCTCGCCTTCCCAACCCAGACTATCCATACCACGAATTGCTAGATTAAGTTCCTGGCGTTCCTTGTTGGTCTCCGAGCCGCAGTACTTCAGCACAGACGACGCAGGGCCAGGATCTGCACCCGCCTTCATCTCATCACCCACCCGCTGCATGGTCAGCGTGAAGGCTTGCTCCCGAATATGGAAGCGCGCTAGTTTTTGGCGCAATACCGCGTCTGCGAGTTTACCGTCAACCTCCCCAAGCGTCTCCAGAGCAACTTGCTCGATGGGTTTTTTCTTCCCCGAGCCACTGCGACCCATCGCAGCCGCCATATTGCGTTCGTGCTGCAGCAAATGCTTGGCAACAGTCCATCCCTTGTTAAGTTCGCTGACCAAATTTTCCTTCGGCACCTTTACGTCGTCAAAAAATGTCTGACAAAAAGGCGAAGCACCGCTAAGCAATTGGATGGGCGCCGTGCTGACACCCTCGGAAGTCATATCGAACAACAGGAAACTGATACCATCACGCTTCGGGGCTTTCGGGTTGGTGCGAACCAGGCAGAATATCCAATCGGCCAGATCGGCGTAAGATGTCCAGATCTTCGAGCCATTGACCAAGTAGTGGTCGCCCTTATCCACCGCCGAGGTTTGCAGGCTGGCAAGGTCTGAACCGGCACCCGGCTCACTGTAACCCTGGCACCAGCGAATTTCCCCGCGAGCGATTTTCGGCAGGTGCTCACGTTTTTGCGCTTCATTGGCATACTTCATCATCGCCGGCGCAAGCATCATGATGCCAAAGCTGGTCAGGGGCGCGCGGCAGCCAAGTCGAGACATTTCCTGCTGTAACATCTTATTTTCGGAGCGGCTTAATCCCGCTCCACCATATTCTTTGGGCCACTGGGGAACCGTCCAGCCCTTCGCTGCCATGCGATCCAGCCACAGTTTCTGTTCATTGCTCTGGTAAGAAAACTTGCGTCCGCCCCAGCACACATCGTCGTCGCGAGTCATGGGCGTGCGCATACCCGCCGGGCAATTTTCCTCCAGCCAGGAACGGGTGTCTTCCCGGAATGGTTCGAGTTGTTCCATAGTATCCCCTCGTCAAGAATGATTGCCGCTCATGATACCCAAAAGTCAAATAGGGGGCAGACAATGGTTGCTCGAAAATTGTAGCTCAGATATTAAACTGTACCTTCAGGTGTGAGGGTCCGCGGAAGGCCACACCACGTATTTTGCTCGCCTCATCCGCGGAGGGATCAAACCGCAGATCCTGCAACCGATCCAATAGCGC
>PKCY01000146.1 GCA_002862985.1 Haliea sp. | reverse complement strand
GCGGCAAGAAATTTCTGGGAGCCTTCGCAAGCTTGCTCGGCAAACGTACATTAGGAACTCCGACCAAGACTTCCTTCAGCGCACCCCATTCGTAGTGTACCCCGATGGACCTGTTGGACATGTCTATTCTCCGGCAGTCTAATCGAGACGGATGGCAAGTATAGAACAGCTGAATTACGTGGTGTGATTAGATTCGCTCATGATGGCATTTGCGAGATGCAACAACTTATTAAATAGGAAATACCGGCACAGACTTAGTTAATTGAAAGGTTTGCTAGCGGGTGGGCGAACAGAAGCCCCGCGCTAATCAATAGATTCTCCCCGGTCCGTGCATTTTAAAAAACACGAAAACAGCTCCAGCTGCTTTCAGTAAGGCGTTACTGTTAACAAGATTATTCGGTTTTAAGCGTACAAAAAATAACGGAAAGGTAACCAACAGCAACCGCTGAAGAACGTGCCGCCAGAGATCGCTGCGTACCCTTTTCAAAAGTGAGCTAAAAAACCTGAGCACCGCTACCCTTTTACTTCGTCTGCGCTTGAGAGGCTGCCGGGTTAACGGTGCGAGATTGCTAGTCGTAAAAGGGGCGGTTCCAGCCTCCCCAGAGTCCCCAGTTCATCGCAGCATTTTGCTGCGCCATGCTGATATCCGCTGCCGCCATGCGGTTCTGATTCGCAGCCTCCTGTCGCAGACTGATGCGTTGGTACCTTTGATAGTCCGCCTCGGAGCCGGCGTAGATACACTTGCAGCTGGTTGCGTCGGCGTAGACATAAACCAGATTGCCATCTTTGCGAGAGGGAAGCAGCTTTCGCTGTTCCAAGGTTTTAACGTGTTCAAGACGCGCGGGCGTATCCGCCAGCTGCATCTGAAATCCTGCCGCCGCCAGTTGCCGCTCGGTATTGATAGCGTTGCTGTTTTCGATAGAGCTGCAGCCAGCAAAGAATATCGCCATCACTGCGATTAGGATAAGATTTTTCATAACGAACTCCGGTAAGTGTGTGGAATCACGGCTTTGATTCTGTCACGACTGTTGGATAATGTCTTGCTTTTCCTGAGTGTATTAAAGAGTTCGAAACCCTTTTTAGTCATGCAGAAGCGTGCGTAGGGGCTCGTATGAGGCGCTCTTTGGGCATTGCGGGGCAACAAGGGCGCTGAATTCTTCAACCCTTGTTTCCAGAGATATAAATAATCAACGGATACCAAGCGCAGCGTACTTGCCCGTCCCTGTGGCTTTGCGGCCCGTTTCAGGAAACCAGAGGGCTCGCCTATCGTTCAAAAGACGTGATTCAGCGCTTGGAAACACCACTATGAGCGCACAAAGTTAGTCGTGGGCGTGTACGGAAGGTCTAATGTGCTAATTAAACCCGGCGCATGCTGACACACTGCTTTTATCGCATTGATCATTCTCAGTGCTGTGCACTGCACGCCCCCTGTGTTGTAATCCCCGTCACTTCCTTCCAGAAAACATTCCATTGTGACACTCGGGTTACCTTTGATCACACACCTGTGGACACCTTGCTTACCCACTGGCGGCATTGGCCAATGAGGCGCAATGTCGTCGCGCAGTCTGTTAACGTGTTCGGTAACAATCACGGGGCGGCCGTAAGCCATGCCCTCCAGCCGGAAGCGAACAGCAGCGCAAGTATCTTTGGGTACATGCATCATGGGTGTATCAAAGGCTTCTTCTGTAAAGCAACGCTCATAGCTTTCCCTGATCTCGTCCAGCGGTATGCCAACACGATCAGCCATCATCTGTACCATGCCACCCCATCCTGATCGCAGTACGCCCTCTAATGCCATGATTGGCGTAGCGGATTCAGGTTGACCAAACCCGAAGGCGACGCCGGTGAACTCAGGATCTTCATAGGTAGAATAATCGACAAGCTCTTGCACGAGTAGCTGGTCTACCTTGTCGGCCATCTGCAGTCCCGCCAAAGGCAGTACATCACCGCTAAACCCCGGGTCAACACCACTAATAAACAGGGTCGCCTGTCCTTCAAGCGCTGCCTTTTCCAGGGGTTCGCGCAAGCCGGCCTCTGCAAATGAGGGATAGACCAAAAAAATCATTGATGTTGATAGAAGGTTTATTCCAGCACTTAAGATAGCGGACATGTCGGCTATCGCCTCGTCGGGACGGTTTTCGCCATTCGCATTATAAAGAACGCAGTCGGGCTTGAGGTCTAACAATGCTTGTGCGTCGTTGGTGGCGATAATGCCGGTGCTTATCGGGAGTTTAGCAATTTCGCCCGCATCTTTACCGATTTTCTCAGGACTATGCGCATGAAGACCCACCAGCTCATACTCAGGATGTTCAATCAGATGTCTCAGACTATGGTAACCAACATTGCCGGTACCCCACTGCACAACGCGAACGCTCATAAACTCAACTCCGGTGGTGATGAATATTTTACAAACATGCGGGCATCAATGCACCTTCAGTGCGAGCCCGCATGACGGCTGTGAACCTTCTCAAGAACAAGGCCTAAAAACAAGTCAGAAAACGAGGGCAGGCCACATTTTTTTGACGCCCACACGTGGTCTATCCCTGGTTTACCGCCAACCAGCTTTCACGATGATGATCTCTGCCATTCGGTCGGGGGGTCCGGTCGGGCGAAAAGCAGCAGACCCAGCGCCCCGGACCCGACGATGCCTGCAAGCATCAGGAAAGCAGTATCGAACGAGGCGGTAAAATCTGTGAGCCACCCGACTGTGAATGGAATCAGGACGCCGGAAGCGGAGAAAAACGTGACAATAATACCCGTTGCAGCACCTGCTGATTTGGAAAACAGGTCGGTGCAGATTGAGTAGTAGGGCCCGTTTGCCGACATCGAGAAACTGATCCCCAGAGTAAGCCAAAAGACGGCCCAACCGCTGGAGGTGACTGAGGCCAGGGGAATGAAGGAAGCTGCGGCTAAAAGCTGCAGGATCCAGATCAGGTGTATGCGGGCAAGCCGGACATTGCCGCTGGCACGATACAGGCGGTCGGATAGGGAACCAACAAGAACCATGCCGACGATCGATAATGCCCATGGCATTGTCGTGAACCAACCGATAGTCGACAGTTTCAACTCAAACTCGTGTTCGAAATAACCGGGGATCCAGGTGACGCCGAAAAAAAGGATCGCCCCGAAGCCAAAGAAGGACCAAGCCGTGGCGAGCAGCGTCGGGTTGCGCAGGACTACTCCGTATTCCGCCAGCGTGGGCGCGGAGGAAGGCCCCTTTTTCTCGCGCTCCCGATAGAGGAGCAGCCAAGAAACAAACATTGTAAAACCGACTAGGCCGAGTGCCATGAAGGTTTCTCGCCAGCCGAATTTGTCAATCAAAACGCTGAAGATCGGGCCGCCGATGAGTAGGGCGCCCGGAACCCCCAGGAGCGCAAGCGAAGTGGCTCGGGTCCTCTTTTCCCGAGGTACCCAATCTGCAATCGCCCGGTTCATAGCGGGAAAGTTGACTCCCTCGCCGATTCCCAACAGTGCGCGGAAGGCCAGGAACAGCCACCAATAATGAATCCATCCCATTAGAAACATTGTCAGCGACCAAAGGATAAGCCCCAAGGCCCAGATACGTCGCGCACCGTAGCGATCGAGAAGCACCCCCGAGATGCCGTTGACCGCTAGCGTTCCAGCGGCAAAAACGCTCATGGCCAAACCGAAGCCGGCGTTGTCGACCCCGAAGTCTCTTTGGATCGGACCGATTGCATAGGAGATGACGACCCTGTCGAGGTAATTGACTAGTCCCAGAGCAAAGGCAAGACCGATTGCCACTTTTGCACTATCAACGGGCGTGTTGCGTGTGTTTTTCAAGGCGCATTCCTCATGGTCCGTGGCAGGAAAAGGTAAGCGTCTTTGCCGGTACTGACAAGTAAACGCACTAATATTAATGGAACTTGGGCAATGACACCTGTAAACGTCACCGATGCTCTCCAGATATCATTTTGTTCGCCGTCTGGCTCTCGCGCTACTTCCACTTTAGCCTCAGCTCAATCGGCACCAAACGACCTGATTCCCGGGACAATTCACAGTGCGAAAATATTCAGACACGGGTCTTTCCGCTGTATTCAGGTTTTACCGGTGGAATGGGGTATAGCTGATCCAGGGGAACCGATATGCCGCCGCTTTCTACTATTCGAATATGTTTACGTCTCAGATCGCGTGGTTGCCTTACTCCGCAGGAATGCGCAATCATGCCTACGCCATAAACCACTGTTTCTGCAAAGCTGGTTACTCTTTTAGCTTTTTCTTTTGGCACCAAACCACGTTGCAGTTCCTTGTTGTGGGTGGTAATTCCGGTAGGGCAGGTGTTCTTGGCGCACTGCAACGCCTGAATGCAGCCCAGCGCAAACATAAAGCCTCTCGCAGATGTTACA
>PKCY01000194.1 GCA_002862985.1 Haliea sp. | reverse complement strand
CAGGCCACGCTCTATATCTGTGTTAATAGCCATCAAGCTGGCCCCGAGTATTCCGCCTTGACTGCCGCCGAAGAAGTAGCGTTTGCTGCCATCCAGCACGGCGCCACCGCAGTAGGTGTTGAGCGCTTCGTTCAGAGGGGTGGATGGTCCACCATCTGCCTCTACCGACAGGGTGCGCATAGCGATCAGGAAATTCAGGAATCCCTGATGCATACGTTCCGGTACCACGCGAAAATCGGAGATATTGCCACCGGTGAGGGCATTAACAACGGTAACGGTGTCGTCGCCCGAAAAGCCTTTCCAGTCCAGGCCAAAGAAGGCAAAATTCTCGGCGACAGCGAGGGGCTGTGTGCCCAGCACCTGTTCCTTTGCCCCTAATTGCCCGTGGCCGAACGCTATCAGTGGTGCGGCTTCGGTCTGTGCGCTTATGGGTACAATCAACGCGGCGGAGTAGGGGTGGAAGCCGTTTTGCTCAGGCAAGCCGTTGTCGCCCAGATTAAAGCCAGAACCGGTTTCGCCGCCGGTCATGTACAGCGGTACATCAAAGGTTACTTCCAGGCGGCAGGCCATGCCGCTGATCAGGTCACCGCTACGATCTTCAATATTGTAGGACACTCCGTCGGGATAGCGCGCCAGGGCGTCATCGCGAATATGCAGCATGGCAGCGGTGTTGTTTTCGCGGCTGCTGGTGGTGAAGTCCCAGGCTATCTGCAAGTCATTGCGGGGGATACCGGCTGCTGCCAAGGTGTCGAACAGATTTTCAAAGTGAGCGCGACGTGAACGAATAACATCGTCTGTGGAGGCTTTCTGGTCGCGCAGCTCGGCAAACCCTTGCGAGGCTGGCAGCGTGGTGCCATTTTCATCCACCACATTGCGTATGGCAATGATGTAACGTGTGGCGTCGTCCAGACGAATTGCCGGCCTTAACATGAAAGCCTGTTCTTCGCGCAGTTCGTCGATGCCGCGATCAATGTTAAAGGATGGGTCGGATTCGCCTGCATCCACGCGCAACTTTGCCTGCACTACATATTCATCCCGATCCACCCAGTGGGGAATACGCTCGCCCGTGTCAGCATTCAGAATAATGGTGGCTGAATTCGCTGCCAGTGATGCCTCTATACTGTCCGGCGTGGCTAGCCCCGTTACCGTTGCTCCGGGCAAATGCACCATGGCGGCAATACCGGGAGAAAAACCATCCATCTCGTTCACGGCATCAGTTTCAGACACCTGCCCCGTAACAGTTATCGGAAATATATCTGCCGGCAAGGCTAGGCGCCGGCCGCTGGACGTGTCTGGATCTTCCACCGACCAGTAATCGTTGGGATAGGGAAAGCCGCAGTAACTGGGCGTGAGCGGGTCGCAGGTGGTGGGCGGCGGCGTTACTGCAGAATCCTTCTGCAGTAGGTCAATGACATCCGTGTTGTCGGAGCAGGCGGCGAGCGCGGTCGCAACGCAGAGGGCGAATGTGATGCGGAAGGGTTTTATTTTTAGCATGTATGAATCTTAGGGTGAGGTTGGTAGATGGTCAAACGGTTCCGCCAACTTAACTATTCTGAAGGTACTGCCAAGTTAAATCGCCGATATGGTACTGACAAGTTAACTTATTTTTCCTCGAAAAGTGGAGTTTTAGAATTCATTGCACCCAATAAAGAAACCTAAAGTGGGGGCTGGCCACTCGATTGCCAGCGCCAAGGGCCGAATTGTGTCGGCTCGGACCATGACCTCGAGTTAACTTGTCAGTACCCACCCAGGTCATACGCCCGGGCAATAAAAAGCCCGCACGATGGCGGGCATTGTATAGTAACTAGAAGCGTCTAGCAGCCGGGCGGCAAGCAAACTATCGGGGTCGTTACGACAATCGTTGAGCCAGTGTTAAAGCCCTGCGGCCAACCCGTTTTCACATCACAGTAGGTGATCGTCGCCAGGGCTGGATTATTGAGAAACATGTCGAGGCTAAAGGTGCCAAAGTTGCCTTCAAAGGCTGCGCTGGAGAGGGTGTTGCCTAGTAGAGCACTATCCCCAATGGTCGTAACGCTGTTCCCAATAGTCAGGCTGGTGAGGAAGTTGTAGGCGAAAGCATAAGCCCCAATAGTCGTAACGCTGTCTCCGATAGTCACGCTGAAGAGGTCGTTGAAGGTGAAAGCCCCTTCCCCAATAGTCGTAACGCTGTTTCCGATAGTTACGCTGACGAGGTCGTTGAAGGAGAATGCAGAACCTCCAATGGTCGTAACGCTGTCTGGAATAATCACGCTGGTGAGGGCGTTGCTTTGGAAAGCCTCTTGCCCAATGGTCGTAACGCTGTAGGTTGTCCCGCTAACCCCAACAGTGTCAGGAATGACTATATCAGTGGCGGTGTTACCCGATGCACGGCCCGTTACTTCGACATCAGTTGCATTGATAACGCTATAACTGAGGCCATCGATATTGGATAGGCAGTTTATCGGGGTCGTTACGACATACGTTGAGCCATTGCCAAAGCCCGGCGGCCAACCCGCTGTCCCGTTACAGTAGGTGATCGTCGCTAGGGTGGGATTGTCATCGAATATAGAGAGGTTAAAGCTGCCATAGTCGCCTTCAAAGGCCGCGCTGGTGAGGGCGTTGCCGTAGAAAGCCGAGCCCCCAATGGTCGTAACGCTGTCTGGAATAACCACACTGGTGAGGTCGTTGTCTCGGAAAGCACCACCCTCAATGCTCGTAACGCTGTCTGGAATAATCACGCTGGTGAGGGCGTTGAAGGAGAATGCAGAACCCCCAATGGTCGTCACGCTGTCTGGAATGATCACGCTGGTGATGGCGTTGTTTCCGAAAGCACCACCCCCAATGCTCGTAATGCTGTAGGTTGCCCCGCTATCCACAACAGTGGCAGGAATGACTATATCAGTGGCAGTGTTACCCGATGCGCGGCCCGTTACTGCGACATCAGTCGGATTGATAACGCTATAACTGAGGCCACCAGTACTAAATGTCAATGCCAACACCTGGCCCGTCAGAAGCATTGAGATAAAGAAAGCTAGAACCGTCAGTTTGATCTTCATGTTGTTCCCTTCTGTTGTTAAGCAGGCCAGCTGGAAGACAGCACGACCATTGCACCATTAATGCGTACAGCCGTGTTCCCTAAAGAGATCAGCTTTTAGGCTTGCAAGAGGCAGGCCACGTCAATGAAGTAGATAGTGACCGCTTTACCGCGGCAGAATCATGACGAGAAAGCTGACGGTTGTCTATAAGCTTTAGTTTAGCGTGAGGAACCAGTCCTGAGCAGGGTACTGACAAGTTAACTTGATGTCATGGGCTGAGCCGACACAATTCGGCCCTTGGGGCTGGCAATCGAGTGGCCAGCTCCCACTTTAGGTTTCTTTATTGGGTGCAATGAATTCTAAAACTCCACTTTTCGAGCAAAAATAAGTTAACTTGTCAGTACCCCGGCGCCTACTACCAGCGCAACGAGTTGGATATCAGTCGCCGCATTGACGCCCTGGATTTCCTGCTGGCGGGCCCCTTGAGCACCGCCGCGTTGTACGATGCGGAAACTGGTCAGCCCAGCGTCTTTGATCAGGACGGTGAAAGTTGGGCAGTGTTCTCCCAGGGTACCTGGAATGCTACTGACGCGCTGCACTTCACCTTGGGCCTGCGCTATAACAAGGAGACCAAGGACCTGGACAAGATCACGGTCTCCGATGGCCTGCAGTTCAGACTCGGCGACGATACCTTTTATGCGAATCCGCTTAATGGGGAATTAACGGCAGATGTGCGCCAGCACAACTTTAACAACCTCAGCCGCGACGAAGACAAGTGGACTGTTTCCACTAACGTCCAATGGAATGTCGATGAAGACACCATGCTCTACGCCAGCGTCAGCACTGGTTTCAAGGGAGGTGGCTACGATGAGGCTTACAGCGGCGCCGGCTACGAAATTCGCCTGGCAGACCCAGTCACGGGTGAACTGACCGGAGGATCAGTACCGGGTAACGACCCTTCAATACTTGAGTACGAACCCGAGGAGGTTCTCGCCTATGAAGTCGGCGCGAAAATGCGCCTTCTGGATGGCGCTGCAGAATTGAACCTCGCTGTATTTCGAATGGAGTACGACGACCTACAGACCAGCTCCCTGGTCGGGGATGTGTTCCGTGTGGGTAATGCCGGCGAGGCGATCAGCCAGGGCGTGGAGCTGGATGGTCGCATAGTATTAACCGAGCGTTTTTCTATCGGGGGCGCAGTAGCCTACCTTGACGCCTACTATGACGACTTTAAGGGGGCCACCTGCACCGTTGCGCAAACCACTGATCCGACTAACAACCCCGGCTGCCTGCGCGAAGACGGTACCAATATCGCACCGGGTGAAGCCGGCGGCCAGAATCTGAAAGACGAGACCTTGCT
>PKCY01000111.1 GCA_002862985.1 Haliea sp. | reverse complement strand
TTTCAAATTCGCAGATCTGACCACCAGCGCAATTGTTCAGTTGGGATTCCGACACAACGTCGCCGCCAGATGGCACGATCAAGGCAAGCTTACAGCCGGCGACAAGACTGCATATGGTGAAGAATAGCCATGCTCTGATCGTGTTCATCGTGTTGCCTGACTAGATGTATTTCGTATATGGAAGCATTATTCATGCCAAGTGCCGGGATACGGGTGGGAGCAGTCCCTTCGTTGCTTGGGAACCGAAAAGATTTCCAGGGTGTAAACCAAGCTGACGCGCTAACGCAAAAAGTGTGAACTGAGTCTCAGTTTTTCAATATCCGCTGTAAAGAAAACTGACAGGCGCGGGATCGGGGCTTGCTGAGCGGACGGGCAAGGTGACTATCTACAACGTCTGAAATTCGCAAATACTGACCGTAGGAGGCATATTTTGGTACAGGTATGTTTGTATACTCAGGTTTGGCGCGAGTTAGCCTTTATTGGTGCAAAAAGAGTTAAACCCCTCCTCGTCCAGTCCAGAATATAGACGCCTACTATTTTTGACTGAACGCCCCGCCATGACTGGATTGAGCAACCATTCACCGCATACGCACTCCGGGAAAGAGTACGATATAATTGAAAAAAAATCCGGGCAACAATAGGGCAGGCGCTAGGAGGCAGTATCGAAAGCCTTTCCGCCACCGCCTCCTGGGCAATTAACCGCAAAACCGGAGAACGCAATGAGTCGCAGGCTGGAAAACAAAGTGGCGCTGATAACCGGCGCGGGTAGTGGCCTTGGGGCCGCCACCGCCACTCGCTTTGCCGAAGAGGGTGCCCATGTATTTGTCACTGACATCAACCTCGACAGCGTTGCTAACGTCGCTGCAACCATTAATACCGCCGCCGGCGGCGGGGCCACTGCCCGACGCCAGGATGTTACCGATGAGGCTGATTGGGATGTCTTAATGGAGGAGATTATTGCCGCCAGGGGGCGCCTCGACATCCTTGTCAATAATGCTGGCATTGTAATCACCGGGACGGTCGAGAGCATCAGCCTTTCCGAATGGCGCAAAACTCAGACCGTCAATCTGGAGGCGGTTTTTATGGGCACTCGCGCCGGCGTAGCCGCAATGAAAGTCAGTGGCGGTTCAATCATTAATATTTCTTCCATCGAGGGTATCATCGGCGAAGCACTAACCGCAGCCTACAATGCCAGCAAAGGCGGCGTGCGTATCTTCACTAAGTCAGCCGCCCTGCACTGCGCTCATGAGGGCTACGACATCCGCGTGAACTCAGTACATCCGGGTTATATTCTCACTCCGATGGTCACCGACAGCATCGGTACGCTGGCCCCGGAGGTTGCCGCAGAGATGCATGCCAATCTGATACGGGAAATACCGTTAAAAACGATGGGCGAGCCGCTGGACATCGCCAACGGCTGCCTCTTTTTGGCCTCGGCAGAGTCTAAGTATATGACTGGTTCTGAACTGGTCATCGACGGGGGCTATACCTGCCGTTAGCCGCCGGCTTGTAATTACCACTAATGCGATCATGGCCTTCGTAACTCAAGTAACAGCGGCAGCCAATTTCACCGTAAATGTCAGGTTCAGTATTCTGTCTGCAGCAAAGATGCGCGATTTGAACACACCGCATTCACCGCATTCACCGCATTCACCGCATTCACCGCATTCACCAATAAATGTTAACTTGCGAACACCAATACCTTCCTACACAAACTAGCTATCAGTGACTTTTTGCTTCCGCAAATTTTGAATTTCACCACTCTTCAATCTCGCCTGATAGCTCTTCAGTTCACGCTTGATGACGGGAGCCAGGATATACAGACCCAAGATATTGGGTAAGGCGATTAGAAAAACCAACGCATCAGAAAAATTCAAAACCGCGTCCAGCTGAACCATGCAGCCTAAGGCACCGAAACTACAAAAAATAACTTTGAATATCACTTCGGCCGTTTTCGATTCCCCCAAAATGTACGTCCAGCCCTTCAGACCGTAGTAGGACCAGGACAACATAGTAGAAAAAGCAAATAGAACCGCGATAAAAGAAAGCGGCACCGTAGACCAGCTCAGCGTGCTACCGAAAGCCCTGGATGCGAGCTCGATGCCTTGCATCCCACTCTCAGCCAGGCCCGGCTCATACACCGTGGTAATAATGACAAGTGCAGTCAGTGTACAGATTACAACCGTGTCGATGAACGGTTCCATTAACCCGACGAATCCTTCTGTGACGGGTTCGTTGGTGCGCACCGCAGAGTGTGCGATAGCCGCCGAGCCGATGCCAGCTTCATTGGAAAATGCAGCTCGCTGGAACCCCATAATCATAATTCCCAGCATGCCGCCGCCAATAGCCGTTGGATTAAACGCCTCGGTAACAATTGCGGTGACAGCCCAAGGTAGTTTTTCGGCGTTAAGAATAATCACCAACAAAGAGCCGACTACATACATCAAAGCCATGAAAGGCACCAGCTTACTAACAACACTAGCGATACTCTTAATACCGCCTATGATGACAAAACCCACCAGGCTGGCCAGAACTATGCCGAATAACCAGCCCTTGTCCTGAAAAAAACTGTCAGCACCACCGGTGACCACTACGAATTGTTGAAACGCCTGATTAGACTGAAACATATTGCCGATGCCGAGGCAGCCAATCACGATGGAAAGTGCGTAAAAGTATGCCATCGGCTTTCCCAGCCAACCAAGATTTCGCTCCTTCAAACCTTCCCGCATATAGTACATCGGGCCACCAGAGACACTACCGTCAGGATTGATCTTGCGATACTTGACCCCAGCCACACATTCAGCAAACTTCGTCGACATGCCAAAGAAGCCCGCTATCATTAACCAGAAGGTTGCGCCGGGACCGCCGATGCTTATTACAATGGCCACACTGCTGATGTTCCCGATACCTACTGTGCCGGAAACAGCGGTAGCCAACGCCTGAAAATGAGAAACCTCACCGCGATCACTCGGCTTAGCGTAGTCACCACGCAATAGTTGAAGCGCATGCTTGAAACCGCGCAGGTTGATAAAACCGAAATAGAACGTAAAAAACACGGCCGCCGATATCAACCAGAGAATGATCAACGGTAACTGGCTGCCGAAAACCCTCACCTCATAGAAGATGAATCCGGCAACCGCATCCGTGATAGGCGCCATTGCCGCATTGATACCGGCATCGATTCCTGCAGCGGAAACCGAAAGGCTTAACGACAACAGTAGTGCGGCAGACGATGCCCTGCCTATAGTAGCGACTCGGGGGGCTTGGATATTAAGCTCCATGATTTCTTCTTATTATGCTGCTGAACTGAATAGGCTCGCTTCCATGAGTCAAAAAAGACAATTAACTGCTCACGCACTATATCGTCTGTGGCTGCCTGCATCCATTTTGAGCGTTCGGTGACCATGTCGCCACGCGTAGAACAGTCTATTATTTTATGATGCTAGACGCAAAAATAAGCCACATTGAGCTTTTTAGTAAGGCCTATCGCCATCGATCGCGATGCGCTCTAGGCGCCGATGCGCAGGAAAATAATCATTAACTGGTTTGTGCTGGGTGCTGCGATTGTCCCAGATTGCGATTGAATCGGGTCGCCATTGGAACCGACACGTATAGTGGGGCATCGTGATGTGCTCTAACAGTACTTTTAACACGTCCTGACTCTCATTTTCCCCAAGCTCCACGATTCGCGTGGTGAATAGTGAATTAACAAAGATGACTTTTTTCCCACTTTCCGGGTGAATCTGAATAACAGGATGTTTTACCGGAGGATTGTCAGCAACAGCTTTGGCCAGTCGCTGCCTGCCGCCGGATTCCGCCAAACTTTCCTTGAAACCGAAACTGAAGTCATGTTCTGCAGTCAGGTTAGCCAGAAATTCTTGCATTGGTTTTGATAAGCCCTCATAAGCAGCGGTCATACTGGCCCACAATGTGTCTCCGCCTACAGGGGGACAAATTTTAGAACGCAATACGGAGCCTAGTGGTGGGTGTTGACGAAACGTCATATCACTATGCCATGCCCCAATCTTACTCGGCTTCTCTGCGGTACTTTCTAAAATAGTAATCTCTGGGTAGCCTTCAAGAGTATTATAGGCAGGATGTACCTGCAGTGGGCCAAAGGACTTCGCCAGGGCTTTGTGTTGAGCCGGACTGATATTTTGATCGCGAAAAAATATTACCTGATGCTTGACTAATAAGCGGCGGATTTCTTGATACACGGCACTGGACAAATCTGTGCACAGATCGACACCATGAAGTTCTGCACCCAGGGCAACCGCAATAGGTTTTACTATAAACATTACTTACCTCGGGAAAACGCTGCCAATTTATTCCTATTTACGCCCACTGCCTGGTTTAAGTGATTCAATGTCTTTGCTTTGCCTTGCCCGTTACTACAATTTCAACAA
>PKCY01000069.1 GCA_002862985.1 Haliea sp. | reverse complement strand
CTAATGGGCGGCAGCGTGGTACACAGTTGGCGCGAGCAGGCAGTTACCTGGCTGCGTTTTAAGCGCCTGTCGATCACCCCTCTTCCTGTCCCAGAATGGGCAGAGGAAGTCTTTCCCGAGCAACAACCGGCAATCACCGCAGCTATTTCTGATGACAAACACGGCTATTTGGTCATGCAGTGGCCGGATGACTTCAATCTCAAACAGCTTGAGCCGCTAGTGCAATGTTTATCAGCGAATTCCCAAAGAGCATTAATCTGCACCTCGGCACATCCATCAATGGGTGAAGATGTTATACAACTGCGATATTTTGCACCCCAGTACGGCGTGGACGAAGACCCTGCCACCGGGTCGGCGGTGCGTGTACTCGCCGACTACTGGTCACAAAGATTCGTCAGCTTAACTGCCCGGCAATGCTCCCCTTCGGGAGGCTTGCTACTGACACGTCTGACACCGGGACATGTTGAAGTTGGAGGTCACTGCCAAGCTGTGAAAAGAAGTAACAATGCCTGACCAATCCCTGCAATCACGTTTCCGACAGACCCGGCAACAGTCTGTGGATGCCTGTTCACTACTGGTAATAGAAGATTTCGGTTTGCAGGCGGAGGCTTTTACCAGTCCACCAAAGTGGCATCTTGCGCACACCAGCTGGTTTTTCGAAGCCTTTTTGCTGAAACCATTTCTCAACCACTACCGTTCTCCCAATGAACAATATAAAAGCTTGTTCAATTCCTATTACAACGGCGTTGGGGGTCAGTTTCCCCGACCACATCGCGGCTTGCTATCGCGACCGACCGTCGACGAGGTGATGTCTTACCGGGCACATGTCGACAACGCAGTAACGCAATTGCTAGAAGAAAGCGAACACCCGGAGCGAGACATAATTATTTCTCGCTGCCGCCTGGGCATCGAACACGAACAACAGCACCAGGAATTATTTTACACTGATTTAAAATTCTCACTACATGCCAACCCACTTCTTCCCTGCTACAGCCGCACCACGCAGCCATCCACTGCTGCCGAGCAAGATGAAGCGATGCCCTGCAAACTTCAGTGGCGCAAATACCCCTCCGGCCTGGTTAACGTGGGCATCGACATTGATAAGATCGGCGAAAAAGCATTCGCCTTCGACAACGAAGGACCGCGTAACAGCGTTTACCTGCACGCTTACGCACTGGCTAACCGACTGGTCACCAACTCTGATTTTCAAGCTTTTGTTGATGATGGTGGCTACCAACGTCCGGAGTTCTGGCTGGCCGATGCCTGGGCGATTGTGCAGGAAAAGAATTGGCAGCAGCCGCTTTATTGGCAGGATAACGATGGTCATCAGCTACAGTTTACGCTGCACGGACTGCAACCCAGGCTTCCAAATCAACCGATATGTCATCTCAGCGGCTACGAAGCCGATGCGTATGCCAACTGGGCAGGTGCACGACTACCAACCGAGTTTGAGTGGGAATTCGCCGCCAGCTCGCAGCCATTTTCCGCGCTGGAGTTTGACCCAAAAGTGCTACACCCCACGTCGGCGAGGGATGGCGAGCCGCTCTCACAGCTTTACAGTGAATGCTGGCAGTGGACTGGCTCCGCCTATCGTCCCTACCCGGGCTTCAGGGCGAGCGCTGGAGCGATAGGCGAATACAATGGCAAGTTCATGGCCAACCAGTGGGTATTGCGCGGCGGGTCCTGTGTGAGCCAAACCCGGCATGTGCGACCCACTTATAGAAATTTTTTCTACCCTCAGGACCGCTGGCAATTCAGCGGCCTGCGTCTAGCCAAAGACCTTTAACCCACAACAGTTTTGAAAGCGAGTGTGTCATGCCTGCAACAGCACCCAAACGTTGAGAACGTTTTCTTCGAAGATGAGCGCGCCGCGCCCGGGGATAGCCGAGCAGAGCCGCCGGCTGGATGAAGAAGACTTGTTCAGTGTTCACTACCTGACCGTGGGCGAGTGCCCAATTTGAGCCCAAATGTCCGTCATTGAACAAACAGGAAAGCGCTACGCCACCCTGCTCGCACTAATTTTCGCTGGCGAGGTCATGTTCAGCCTGCCTTTTCATATACCGCGATTTTTCCGTCCGACTATGTTGGATGTATTTCAGTTGAGCAATACCCAACTAGGCGACATCTTCGCGCTGTATGGCGTAGTCGCTCTGTTGGCGTATTTCCCCGGAGGAACCATTGCCGACCGTTTCAATGCTCGCACACTTATTGTGCTTTCCCTGGTCACCACTTCTCTGGGTGGGTTTTACCTATACACTATTCCGACACTTACCGGGCTCTATGCATTATTCGCATACTGGGGCTTAACGAGCATTCTGTTATTTTGGGCTGCTCTCATCAAAGCTACTCGCGATTGGGGCGGCGAACACACTCAGGGCCTGGCCTTCGGCATGCTTGATGGCGGCCGCGGACTTGTTGCCAGTGTATTCGCCACCATCGCACTTTTCATTTTGAGTGAGCGCATAGCGAGTACGGGGAGCAATCCCGAAGCACTCAAGTCAGTTATCCTATTTTACAGCGTGGTAATTTTGTTGGCGGCTGCCGTTATCTGGCTCACCCTGCCAGCAGATAGTTCGCGAACCCCCATCCATCAAACTACTGATCGATCTCATTGGCGCTGGGTGTTGTCCGAACCCCGGGTCTGGTTGCAGTCCGGCGTAGTGATTTGTGCCTACTGCGGGTTCAAGTCTCTAGACAATTACGGCATCTACGCGGTGCAAGTGCTGGATATGGATCAGCTGGAAGCGGCAAAACTGAATACTTATGCGAGCTATCTTCGTCCGGTTGCCGCGCTAGCGGCAGGCTTGTGGGCAGACCGGTGGAGTGCCAGTAAGCTGGTAACGCTGCTCTTTTTCGTTGCATGTGCGGCGTTCTTTGCCATGAGTCAGGGGTTTTCAACTGAGGTGGCCACCTACTTGATCTTGGCCAATTTGTTGGTCACCTTCGTTGCGGTGTACGCACTGCGCGCCATTTACTTTAGCCTCATTGAGGAAGCAAAGCTGGACAAACGTATCACCGGCAGTGCAGTGGGCCTGATTTCGGTGCTGGGTTTTACCCCCGACATATTCTTCGCATCCGTCGCCGGCCGCATTCTCGATGCCAACCCAGGCGCTGTTGGCTTTGAACACTACTTTTTGTTGATGGCGGCGATCTGCGCGGTTGGTATGGTTTTCACCCTCACACTTTCCCGACATCTGGCACTACAGAAGAATACACTCTCACCCACTTCTCCCGCATAAGCACAGGACGACCATACTAGGCCGCGTCACCAGAACAACCGGCACACCGATGGAGACCACCCTGTTATACAAAATCATCCGCTACACTCTCATTGGTGTAACCGATCTGGCATTGTTGCGACCACGGCAACGCCGGGTGAGCTCTCGGCAAGGATGGGAGTCTACGTATTAAGTGCATCTTGAATGGGCCCGTTGCGCTACGCTGTCAGGTCAGGGTCACTTGACGGAGAGTAGCGGCGAGAATGCGACAATGCCTCGATCCGCTCCCAAGGCAGCATTTTTACCTGTTCCCTAGCCCATTGCCATGGACTCAGCCACTGAAAAAGAGGACTTTCAACCCTACAATTTGACTCTGTACTGCATAAGTTAACTGGTTCACATATCGTGGAAAAATTGAAGCCATATCACTACCGCGGTGCGATAGACTAACGCTTCGATCGTTCTAATGTTGGGCAGTACTTGCTATGCATTTCACGCGGAATGGGGCGCATAGGTAATTGAAGTTTCTGCTACAGGACTCACTGTATGGCCAAGCAAGATACTTCGAATTTCTATACCTGCCTGTTGCTGACATTCTTGGCTTGTCTGGGGTCCGTGGCATCTGTCAATGCACAGCAGCCACTCCCCATTGAATTCGGATCGAACGCAATGCACGCCACCGGTTTTAGCTTGGTCACCGTCACTTCATGGGAAGATTATAAACGTATAAAACTGGGTAAGGTGCCTGCGGCGACTGATGTGGATGAGTCCGAAGCAGACTCCGACCAAAATGGGCGTGCTGAAGCGATCAATAAAAAGGCCTCCGCTAGAAAGTCGTTGCCAACAGCTGCTCAAGCCTCCAAGCCCGTCGCGCTAAACCCCTCAGAGCGTCTACGCTGGCTAGCAGCCGCATCGTATACTTTCTATGAAGACTTTGAGCCAGACCGCAAAGCAATCTACAGCGAACTAGATGGGGTGGAGCTGTCGCTGGCCTTATTTGGCCTGGGTCAGGGCAGCAACGGCGCACTCCCAGCAATCCTGTTTTTTCACGGTGGTACCTGGACCGGCGGTTCCCCCACACAGTTCTACCCCTGGGCCAAACACTACGCGGAATTGGGCTGGGTGGCTGTTAGCGCAGAGTATCGGCTTAATGGCCGCGACGGCACCAACGCATTTGATGCGGTAGCGGATGCCAGAGCAGC
>PKCY01000292.1 GCA_002862985.1 Haliea sp. | reverse complement strand
CATCCGCATTTTGCTTGCGTGTCATATAGGCTATCGCTGGCGTAGGCATGGGGCCCAGCAACTTCACATCCACACCAGCGGCAACCAGCCCTGCTTCCAGAGCGGATTCAAACATGTAGCCTGACACGCGCGTATCTTTCCCGATAACCACCAGGCACCGCCCCTCACTGCTCGAGCTTCGAGCGAACACCCGGCCACTGGCCCAGCCCAGTTTGAGCATAAAATCTGGTGTAATGGGAAACACGCCCACTTCCCCGCGAATACCATCCGTACCGAAGTAGCGTTTACTCATGCATCGATTCCTCTAATGCCACCCACATGGCCACCGCATCGTTAGTGGCTGCGACATCGTGCGTTCTTATAATTCTGGCACCACGTTCTGCGGCAAGCACCGCCAGAGCCAGGCTAGCTGGGAGCCGCTGCTCAACATCCCGCCCCAGCAATTTCCCAATCATGGATTTGCGCGAAAAACCCACTAGCACCGGGAAACCCAATGCGGCCAAATGCGGCAAGCCATTCAACAATCGCATATTGTGAGCCACAGACTTGCCAAAGCCAAACCCCGGATCCAGCAATAGGCGTTCTCGCCCAATGCCATGCTGCTCACACGCGGCAACACGTTCCATCAAAAACTCACTGACCTGGGATAACACATCATCATAGTGGGGCGCGACTTGCATGGTATTGGGCTCACCCTGCATGTGCATTAGGCATATGGGCAGGTGGGTGGCTGCCGCAGCTTCCAAGGCACCTTCACGCGAGAGCGCACGCACATCATTCAGCAGGCCGGCGCCGAGGCGGGCAGCCTCACGCATCAGCTGGGGCGTGCTGGTATCTACTGATATAACCACCTCAAGTTCGGCGGCAATGCGCTCGACCAGGGGTAGAACTCTATCCATTTCTTCTGCAGGAGGAACTGGTCGTGCGCCCGGGCGAGTGGATTCGCCGCCAATATCCAGAATATTCGCACCGGCAGACGTCATTTCTCGAGCGCGGGCCATTGCCTTATCCAGATCAAGCAACGAACCCTGGTACAGGGTACCCCCGTCCGAAAAGGAGTCAGGCGTGGTATTGAGAACGCCCATAATAGCAGGCCGGGTTAAATTCAGAACGCTTCCTGCGCATTGGAGCGCAGGGTTATCTCTCGGATGAGGGGAAGACACAACTTTGCAGGGATCAATGCTCGCCAGCGGGCCCGCCTATGGGACTATCGGGAGAGTCTTCCGGCTTGGCATCAGCATCAGCATCAGCGCCGGGAATATTATCGCCGCTGGATCCGCCCCAATCCTTGGGCTCCCGAGGTTGACGACCGGCCATAATGTCATCGATCTGCTCAGAATCAATGGTTTCGTAAAGCATCAAGGCCTCTGACATTACGTGCAATTTATCAACATTTTCTTCCAGAAGTTTCTCCGCCGTGGCATAGCATTCGTCGATAATACGCCGCACTTCCTCATCGATCATTTTGGCGGTATCTGCCGACACAGACAGGTGCTGCTGGCCCGCGCTGCGGCCAAGGAACACCTCCTCGGTTGCCTCGTCGTACATCAACGGACCTAATTTTTCCGACAAGCCCCACTTGGTAACCATTTTCCGTGCGATATCGGTGGCGCGCTCAATATCATTGGAGGCCCCGGTGGTGACGCCATCTTTGCCCAGCGTCATTTCCTCAGCAACGCGTCCGCCGAAAAGGCTGCACACCTGGGCGACGATGAATCGGCGACTGTGGCTATACCTGTCTTCCTCAGGCAGAAACATGGTCACACCCAATGCTCGGCCCCGCGGAATAATGCTGACCTTGTAGACTGGGTCATGCTCCGGCATAAGGCGACCAACAATGGCGTGACCCGCCTCGTGATAAGCCGTGTTTCGTTTTTCATCCTCCGACATCACCATAGACTTGCGCTCAGCGCCCATCATGATTTTGTCTTTGGCCAACTCAAACTCATTCATGCCTACGGTACGCACATTACTCCGCGCTGCAAATAGTGCTGCCTCGTTAACCAGGTTTGCCAAATCGGCACCGGAAAACCCTGGCGTACCGCGCGCAATTTTGGATGCTTGAACATCTTCAGACAGCGGAACCTTGCGCATGTGCACTTTCAATATCTGCTCACGGCCGCGGATATCTGGCAGGCTCACCACGACCTGGCGGTCGAAACGACCCGGTCGCAACAATGCTGGATCAAGTACATCGGGGCGGTTGGTAGCGGCGATAACGATCACACCATCGTTCACTTCAAAACCATCCATCTCTACCAACAACTGGTTGAGGGTCTGTTCGCGCTCATCGTGTCCGCCACCTAAACCCGCTCCCCGGTGACGCCCTACCGCATCAATTTCGTCGATAAAGATAATACAGGGCGCCTGCTTTTTAGCCTGCTCGAACATATCCCGCACTCGGGAGGCGCCAACACCCACAAACATTTCTACAAAGTCGGACCCGGAAATTGAGAAGAAAGGGACCTTCGCCTCACCGGCAATCGCCTTAGCCAACAGTGTTTTACCCGTTCCGGGCTGCCCCACCATGAGCACACCGCGAGGAATGCGACCGCCTAAGTTCTGAA
The DNA here is from genome assembly GCA_002862985.1 of Haliea sp. Lineage (GTDB taxonomy): Bacteria > Pseudomonadota > Gammaproteobacteria > Pseudomonadales > Halieaceae > Marimicrobium. Next base: position 1,866 of record PKCY01000292.1, on the reverse strand, counting down.
AACGGCTGGGGTCGCGCAAAAATTCAACCAGTTCCTGTACGTCCTCTTTCGCTTCGTCAACACCCGCCACATCGGCAAATGATGTTGCGATTTGATCTTCGCCCAACAACTTCGCTTTACTCTTGCCAAAACTCATGGGGCCGCCGCGACCACCGCCGCCACCTTGCATCTGTCGCATGAAGAACATGAACACGCCAATGATGATAAGAATGGGGAAACTGGCCACGAGTAACTGGGTCCAGACACTCTGCTGCTCAGGTTTGCGACCCTCTACCTCAACATTATGTGCCAGTAGATCGTCGATCAGCTTGGGGTCCTCCACCATAGGTCGAATGGTTTCAAACTGAGTACCGTCATAGCGTTCACCGGAAATCGTGAGTCCGTCAACCACAACTTTCTTAACCTGATCCTGCTGAATTTGCTCGATCAGCTGAGAATAGCCGACCTGCTCACTCGCATTTTTCATGTTGAAGTTGTTGAATACGGACAACAGGACCGCGGCTATTACCAGCCAAAGCAATAAATTTTTTACCATATCGTTCAATGCCGTAACCTCACTGAGGACCTCCGCCGAGTTCCCGATTAGCGCCACCTCGTGGCGCTGTCACCAGGGGCGAATATGACAGCTCTTTGCTCCTAAAAAGTTAACCAAATTCCATCGTGATTGATGGGGATAAAATGGGTAGTAACACGTATCTAGGTAGCACTGGCTGTAGTTTACCAAATCGTTGCTGCCCAATTTACTACAGTTGGGGCCATCTCTCCATATTTCAAGAGCGACAATCGTACAGCGCTCAACGGCCCCGGAATCCCTTGGCCACCATATAAACCTCCCTGGAGCGCGACCTGGAGGCACTGGGCTTGCGCGTAAAAACCTTGTGAAATGCACTTTTTGCCGCTGCAAAGACCTGCTCAGAGCCCTCCCCCTGGAATATCTTGGCGACAAATGCCCCGTCTGTAGCTAACACCTGCTGCGCCATATCCAGAGCCAGCTCTACCAAATGGATAGACCTAGGCTGATCCACCGCCTGCATACCACTCAGGTTTGGCGCCATATCGGAGATGACCAGATCGACAGAACCACCTTCCAGGACCACTAAAATCTGCTCAAACACGTCATCTTCAGTAAAATCTCCACGCACGAAATCCACCCCCGCCAGGCCATCCATAGGCAGAATATCGGAGGCGATCACACGGCCGTAATCACCAACCTGGGCAACAGCCACCTGGGACCACCCCCCCGGGGCACTACCGAGATCGAGCACGGTCATACCCGGCTGCAGAAGCTTGTCCTTGTCCTGCAATTCCAGCAGTTTGTAGCAGGCCCGTGACCGGTAACCATCCCGCTGCGCTTGCCGCACGTAAGGGTCATCCCGATGCTCTTTTAACCAGGCTTTACTAGAAGGTCGCTTCTTAGTCATCGAATGCCGCTATATTTTCCGGTTTCTTGCCCGGGAGCGCTTGTGTACAATGCCGCCCCCGCACTGACGGGCATTGTACCTTGGAACCACTATGAGTAAAAAAGCAGATTGGGATATCAAGCAACTGCGTGCTATTGGCCACAAGCTGAAGCCGGTAGTCACTGTTGCGGGTAAAGGTATGACCGAGGGGGTCATTGCCGAGCTTGAGCGTGCTCTGACGGACCACGAGCTTATCAAGGTCAAGCTTGCTGTGGGATCGCGTGAAGCCCGCGCGGAGATGACCGAGAAAATTCGTCAGCAAGTCGGGGCGGAAATCGTACAGAGCATAGGCAATATCCTGGTGTTGTTGCGGCGCAGCAGCACACCGGACCCTCGCCTCTCGAATCTGATTAAACCCCTGTAATTCTTTGGCTATTGTCGCGCATACTGCGCACGTGCACTTGGC
>PKCY01000054.1 GCA_002862985.1 Haliea sp. | reverse complement strand
TTTTTTACGATCCACCAGCCAGATTAGGCCGAACACTGGCAACACAAGCAAGGGTAAATACGCTACCGACTGGAACGACTCTACCGATGCGAACCGCACGGCTTCCTGCATGGCTTCAGGCGAGAGAGTCGCTAGTTTGTCAGCGCCTCCGGCCTTTTGTGCTTTTGCAGCATCGAAAATGGCGCCCATCTGAGGTAATACGAATTGAATTGACATACCACCGGCAAAACCCATAAGCCCCATGGCCATCGCGCCTCCACGGGGAAAGCGCTCAGCTACAATTCCCAACATAGTAGGCCACATATAACACACACCAATGCCCCAGACGGTTGCGGCAGCAAATGCGAGCGGTGGCGAATTGGCAAGACTAAGAAGGTACAAACCAATCCCTGCCGCGAGGCAACTCACAAACATCAAACCAACGGAGGAGATACGCGCAACGATGGGACCTGCAAAGTGGCGCATCACGAACATCAGAGCGCTGACATAGACTAATAGCAGAATACCCTGCATACCCACGATGTTTGACAGTGAAATATTGACCCATTGACCGGGAGCCAGTTCCGAGGCAGCAGTCAGGTACATACAAACCCAAAAAACCCAGAACAAAGGGCGTTTCAGCAATTCAGCAAACATCTGCCCATAGCTTACGCCGGCAGCCACCCGTTCGGTGACGGGGAATGTTGAAGTAGCCACCATCCATGCCAGCGCTAGTGCTGGCAGCATGAGAACCACCATATTTAGCTCCCAGGGCAACCCTATTCTAGTAATAGCCACACCCATTAATCCACCCACTACGATTCCCGCTGGCCACCAGGCATGTAAAATATTCAGGCGATGGGTTTTTTCTTCGGGATATAGAGCCGCCACCATGGGGTTAGAGGCTGCCTCCACTGCACCCCATCCTAAACCGGTTAACAGCAGGCTCACCCACACGACGGTCTCGACGGCAGAGTCCACGTGCATCATCGTTGCTGCCAGAAGACCCACCGCGCCGGCGATGTAACCGAGGGCGGAGAGCAATAGCATTCGCTTCATACCGATAAGGTCTACCAGCGCACTTCCAAACAGTAGCGTAAGCGCAAACCCAGTAAACGTGGCACCCAGAGCCTCTCCCAACAGTGCAGCAGAATTCACCAGATCGATTTTGTCGTAGATCTCCCCCTGCAGGTTGGATGCAATATTTGCCCTGACGGCAAAGCCCAGACCAATCATAAAAATCGACAAGTTACCGACATAATATAAACGTTTACGATCCACTACCGTGTCAATCATGTTACTTCCTCCATATTATTATTTTGTTGAGAATAATCAGCTCAGTCCAAGGATACGCCGGTTACTATCCTCGTCCGCAGTAGCGCCGGCAAAGTCGTCAAACGCTCGATCGGTAGTGCGAATTATATGGTGGTTAATAAACTCCACACCCTCTCTTGCGCCGTCTTCGGGGTGCTTGAGACAGCACTCCCACTCCAGCACTGCCCAGCCCTCAAAGCCATAGCGTGCGAACTGACTAAAGATGCCACTGAAATCCACTTGCCCGTCGCCCAGGGAACGGAAGCGACCGGGGCGGTCCGTCCATTCCTGGTAACCGCCGTAGACACCACTGCGTCCATTGGGATTGAACTCCGCATCTTTCACGTGAAACATTTTGGTGCGCTCGTGATAAAAGTCAATAAATTGAATGTAGTCCAGTTGTTGGAGCATAAAATGGCTGGGGTCGTACAGAATGTGGCAGCGCGGATGGTCACCACACGCGGCAAGGAAACGCTCGAAGGTCACACCGTCGTGTAAATCTTCCCCGGGATGAATCTCGTAGCAAAGGTCTACCCCTTCCTCATCGAAGGCGTTAAGTATAGGAAGCCAGCGATCAGCGAGTTCCTTGAACCCGGTTTCTACCAGTCCTGGCGGACGCTGTGGCCATGGATACATAGTGTGCCAAAGCAATGCGCCGGAAAACGTCGCGTGCGCATTGAGCCCAAGATTCCTGCTTGCTTTTGCAGCCAGCAACATTTGCTGCACCGCCCACTCCTGCCTTGCTTTCGGGTTGCCGTGCACTTCCACCGGCGCGAAACCATCGAACTGCTCGTCGTAAGCCGGGTGCACTGCAACCAACTGGCCCTGTAAATGCGTCGACAGTTCCGTAATCTCGACACCATTATCCGCACAAATACCTTTTAGCTCATCACAGTAGTCTTTGCTTTGGGCAGCTTTTGTCAGGTCAATCAGGCCAGCCTCCCAGCTTGGAATTTGTACACCTTTGTAACCAAGCTCACCGGCCCACCGGGTAATACCCTCCAATGTATTAAAGGGTGCTTCCCCACTGGCGAACTGGGCAAGAAATATCGCCGGTCCTTTCATTTTAGACATACTGTCAACCTCTTCGCTTTAACGTTGTTCGAATGTGTGCCATTTGGTTTCGCTGGCGCTTGCAGCGACGGCGAGTTCGATGAAAGTCATACCGCGGATGGCTTCTTCAATCCCAGGACAATCCAGAACTTGCTTACCCGACGTATCACCCGCCTCCTGTGCACGGATCTTTCTTGCAAAGGCGATATAGAGATTGGCAAAAGCTTCCAGGTAGCCCTCAGGGTGCCCCATGGGCGTGCGTGTATTGGCAGTGCCCAGGTCTCCAAGGTAACTCCCCGCCGCGCGTAACATTTCGGTGGGGCGATCGGGCCACTTCAGCCACAGTGTATTGGGTTCCTGTTGTCGCCATTCCAGTCCGCCCTTTTCGCCATACAGGCAGATACTGAGTGCGTTTTCTTCCCCGACACTAATCTGGCTGGCGGTCAACACTCCGCGCGCACCGTTATCGAACCGCAGCAAAACCGAACCGTCATCGTCCAGTGCCCGACCTGGTACAAACGCGGTTAAGTCGGCGCAAATCTCGCTAATTTTGAGTCCGCTCACGTACTCCGCAAGATTTGCCGCATGCACCCCAATATCACCCATGCAACTGCTGACACCGGCCTGCGCCGGATCAAGTCTCCACGCAGCCTGTTTGTTGTCCGTATCTTCCTGGCGATCAGCAAGCCAGCCCTGCGGGTATTCGACCACAAGTTTGCGCACCCTTCCTAACTCGCCTGCCGCCACTTTAGCGCGCGCTTCCTTCACCAGGGGATAGCCAGTGTAGGTATGTGTCAGGCCATAGAGTAAACCCGTTTCCGAGAGCAGGTCGCGCAGCTGCAGTGCTTCATCCAAATTGAAAGTGGCAGGCTTGTCGCTCATAACATGAAAGCCAGAGCGCAACGCGGCCTCAGCCACCGGGAAGTGCATATTATTTGGCGTAACAATCGCCACAAACTGTATACGCTCACTGATCGGAAGCATGGACTCTGCCTCCAGCATCGACTGGTAATTGTCATACACTCGGTCTGGAGGGAGATACAGGCCGGCGCCGGAGCGTTGGGAGCGCGCAGCATCAGCACTGAAGGCACCACATACCAGTTCGATTTCACCGTCCAATGCTGCCGCCATGCGATGCACGGCGCCGATAAACGCACCCTCCCCGCCGCCGACCATACCCATCCTGATTTTTGCCATCGTGCTCCTCCCAAGCCAAGCCTCGTACTACAAGTATTGGTTAATCAAATTTTCGAACCATTCCTGTTTCCCGCTGGTGTGGGCAGGTTCACCGTGCCGTTCAGCCAGATCACGCAGCGCGACCAGGTCGAGTTTAGCCTGTTCGAATCGCGCTCCTTCGCCTGCATCAAAGCTCGCGTAACGTTGCTGCTTCGCCCGGTGCAGACCCGAACGTTCACGGATTCGCCAAGCAACTTCCAAGCCTCGGGCAAAGGTATCCATGCCGCCGATATGGCCAAGAAAAATATCCTCAAGATCTACCGATTCGCGCCGTACTTTGGCATCAAAATTGAAGCCCCCAGAGCTGAGCCCACCGTCTGCAAGAACGACTAACCATGCCTGTATCGCATCGTATAAATCCGTAGGGAACTGGTCTGTATCCCAGCCGTTTTGAGGATCTCCGCGGTTGGCATCGATACTGCCCAGTAATCCTGCATCGATACACATTTGTAACTCGTGGCTAAAACTGTGGCCAGCAAGGGTGGCGTGGTTGGCTTCAATATTTAGTTTGAAATCGCCGTCTAAACCATAGTGGCGCAAGAAGCCGATCACCGTCTGCGCATCAAAATCGTACTGGTGTTTACTCGGCTCCATGGGCTTGGGCTCTATAAGGTAAGTACCGGTAAACCCAATGCTACGCCCGTAGTCTCGTGACAGCTCCAGAAAGTGGGCCAGATGATCCAATTCACGTCGAGTGTCCGTATTGAGTAAACTTGCATAGCCCTCCCGACCACCCCAAAACACGTAGTTTTCTCCGCCCAATGCCACAGTGGCATCCAGAGCGGCTTTCACCTGCGCGGCAGCGTACGTGACTGCGGCAAAGTCGGGATTAGTGGCGGCACCATTTATGTAGCGCGGATGCCCAAACAGGTTGG
>PKCY01000244.1 GCA_002862985.1 Haliea sp. | reverse complement strand
GATATCACCATGCCACCTTCATCCACCATCCAGGCGAAGTGCCAACCATACTCCCGCATGCGCTGGGCAAGTTTAGCGGCACCGTTCCTGCCACTCACTTCTTCATCGTGGCCGAAGGCAAAGACCAGCGAGCGACGAGGCGCGAAACCCTCTGCCAACAGATCCTCAGCCGCCTCCAGAAGACCCAGTACACCCTCTTTATCATCCAGCGTACCTCGCCCATAAATGCGCTCATCCTCGATGATTCCGGCAAAGGGAGGCTGCTGCCAGTCATCTTCAGTACCGGGTTCAATCGGCACCACGTCCATATGGGCAGTAAACAATACGGGCGGCAATTCCGCATCAGTGCCCGGCCACCGGATCAGCAGGCTGAACTCGTTGATTGATTCCACTTCCAGCTGGGTAAACACGCGCGGATAAGTCGTCCGCAGAAAGTCGTTAAAGCCACGAAACTCACTGCCATCGACCTTGCTGCGATCCTGATGGCTAATAGTTTTAAAACGCACGGCCTCGGCGAGGCGTTCGGCGGGGGATGTCTCAGCATGACTGGTAGCGCTTACAAGCAGCAGCGCTGTGGCAATGACGAACACGATACGTGGCATGGCGAACCTCCGGAGTAAAACGGCTATTAGAGCCTATCACGTTGTTTGAGGAGCAGGCTGCACTCTAACACCGCACCAAAATGCGGCAAGTCGCCCGGCCTAAAGGCGTTACTTTCTCTTCTTGCAGAAAGCTCCGGCAGAGATAATCACAAGTAGGGAACAAAAGAGCTTACCCCGGCTGGACACGCCTTGAACCCGCACCCGTTAACCATTTGCTCACTTTTTAGCCAATAAAAATGAATATCGGTGCGCTTCTTGCGTTTGGTTTTCAACATCGCTAGAGTCGAAGGCGTTGTATGTAGTAACTGTACCAGGTCGTTTTACTTACCCTCGTGGTTAGTAGTAAGGGCAAGTGACCTCCATGAAAGTCCCTCGGGTCGTATGGAGTTCAGATGCACAGACGCATAACAGTAGCGCCATACCGTCGACAGATTGCTTCTCGCAACCTGCCCGAGTCACTTTGTTTTCAAATTTCACTTCCAGGATTCACCCACTCCAATAGTTACTACCCCGCGATCTATCAGCAACGCGCGTCCGGCGAGCTGCGATGCTGAATAGCTCGGAGACTTCATTGCTGCCTTTTTTAATTTATGTGCTCGCGGTATTGCTGCTCGTGGCGACCATGTTAGGCCTGTCGTATGTACTGGGCCAGCGCAGAGCCAATAAAGCCACCAATATGCCCTTCGAATCAGGTGTTTTGTCCGTAGGCTCGCCTCAGATTCACATGTCCGTAGAATTCTATCTGGTGGCGATTTTCTTCGTCATTTTCGACCTGGAGACCGTTTTTATCTTTGCCTGGGCCGTGGCCTTTTTTGAGCTCGGCTGGGAGGGACTAATCGCGATGTCTGTGTTCATCCTCATTCTGGGCGTCGCCCTCATCTATGAACTCAAAACGGGTGCTCTGGATTGGGGTATCAAATCCAGAACCGGTGACGCCAGCGGTAATATCCGCCATCCAGAGGAGCAATAGTAATGGAGTGGAGCCTTACTCGACCGGAGGATATGATCGCCACATCCCCCGGCAATGCAAGCGATAGCGTGGAAGAGCAAATCAAGCGCAATGTCTTCTTTGCACGACTGGAAGACCTCATCGCCTGGGGTCGCGCGCACTCACTCTGGCCTTTTAACTTTGGTTTGTCGTGCTGCTACGTAGAAATGGCCACCTCTTTCACCAGTCGGCACGATATAGCTCGTTTCGGCTCAGAGGTTATTCGCGCCACGCCCCGCCAGGCAGACCTGATGGTGATCTCAGGTACCGTGTTTCGCAAAATGGCGCCGGTAGTTCAACACCTGTATGACCAACTGCTGGAGCCGCGTTGGATTATTTCCATGGGATCCTGCGCCAACTCCGGCGGCATGTACGATATTTACAGTGTGGTGCAGGGCGTCGACAAATTCATTCCCGTTGACGTATATGTACCTGGATGCCCACCCCGACCCGAGGCTCTAATGCAAGGTTTGATGATGCTGCAAGATGCAATCGAACAGGAACGTCGACCGCTGAGCTGGGTAGCGGGAGACCAGGAGATACGAAAACCGGACCTACCTGCCCGCCGCGACCTGCTGAAACAGGCCCGTAATCAGGCCACCCAGTTGCGAAGCCCTGACGATGTCTAGAATAAACTGACCATCTCCCGGAGGGGTAATGCTGCAAGCAGAGGTCACAAAAACCAACCCAATCGTGGACGACTTGTTCGCACGCTTCGGCACTCAGTTATTTCAACAACAGCTCACTGCAGACGACGTTTCCACTCTGTGGCTGGATCGGATCAATCTGCTGGACGTTCTGTCCTATCTCAAACCACGCTTTCCCATGCTGTTGGATTTGTTTGGCATCGACGAGCGGCTGCGCGAGTACAAACCGACAGCGGCAAGCGATTTCACTGTGGTCTATCACCTTCTGAGCCTGCAGGAGTGCGATGAATTCCGCCTAAAAGTTGCCGTCACCGATGCAGACTCAAACATACCCAGTTGTATCTCTGTATGGCCCAACGCCAACTGGTATGAACGCGAAGCCTGGGATATGTTCGGCATAGTATTTGAAGGCCACCCAAATCTTAGCCGCATCCTCCTACCGCCTACCTGGGAGGGTCATGCCCTGCGTAAAGAACACCCGGCGCGCGCTACTGAAATGGAGCCCTTCAGCCTCGACGACGAAAAGCAGGAACGCGAGCAGGAGGCGCTGCGTTTCAAGCCCGAAGAATGGGGTATGGCGCGGGCCACCGAAGATACCGAGTTCATGTTTCTCAACCTTGGGCCCAACCACCCCTCTGTACACGGCGTATTCAGAATCGCCTTGCAACTGGACGGTGAAGTCATCGTCGACGCAGTACCGGATATCGGATACCACCATCGGGGCGCAGAAAAAATGAGTGAGCGCCAGACATGGCACTCCTTTATTCCCTATACCGATCGCATCGACTACCTGGGCGGCGTCATGAACAACCACGCCTATGTCATGACGGTAGAACAAATGGCGGGCATTAAGGTGCCCGAACGCGCGAAGGTCATTCGCATCATGTTGGCAGAACTATTTCGCATCTCCAGTCATCTGGTGTTCTACGGGACCTTCGCACAAGACATCGGCCAGATGTCGCCAGTGTTCTACATGTTCGCCGACCGTGAGCGTCTGTTCGGCATCATCGAGGCCATCACCGGTGGCCGCATGCATCCCGCATGGTTTCGCATCGGCGGCGTAGCACAGGATCTCCCGAACGGTTGGGACTCTATGGTACGTGAATTCATCGACTTCATGCCGGCACGGCTGGACCACTACCAGAAGATGTCTTTGGACAACAGCATCCTCAAGCAGCGTACCGTCGGTATCGGCAGCTACAGCCAGCAAGAAGCTATCGATTGGGGCATCACAGGGCCGTCTCTACGCGCTACCGGAATGGACTTCGATCTGCGCCGAGACCGCCCTTATGGTGGCTACGACCAGTTCGAATTTGAGGTGCCTATTGCGCAAAACGGCGACAGCTATGATCGAGCAGTCGTGCGCGCTGAAGAGATCCGTCAGAGTCTGCGTATCGTGCGTCAGTGCCTGGACAACATGCCCGAGGGGCCCTACAAGAGCGATCATCGGCTCACCACGCCACCCCCTAAAGAAGGCACGATGCAGGATATTGAAACTCTTATTCACCACTTCCTGAATGTCAGTTGGGGACCCGTGATTCCCGCGTCGGAAGGTTCTTTTCCCATCGAGGCGACCAAGGGCATCAACAACTATCACCTCATCAGCGACGGCGGCACCACATCCTATCGCACGCGGATACGCACACCTTCATTTCCGGCACTGCAACAAATACCACTTATCAGTCGTGGCCTGATGATTCCCGATCTGATCGCAATCATCGCGAGCATCGATTTCGTTATGGCGGATGTTGATCGATGAGTGAATTGATCCCGGTATTGACAGACGAACAACTAAGCGAGACCGAGCTGGCAGCCATTGATGCTGAGATTGCACACGTCCCCTATCCCGCCTCGGTAGCCATCGATGCCCTCAAAATTGTGCAGGCCCAGCGGGGCTGGGTATCCGATGACGCACTGCAGGCTATCGCCCGCCACCTTAAAATGTCCGCGGAGGAACTGGACGGCATTGCCACCTTCTACAACCTGATTTTCCGGCGCCCGGTCGGTGATAAGGTCATTCTACTGTGTGACAGCATCAGCTGCTGGATAAAGGGCTGCGATGCTCTTACGCAAGGCGTCACCAACTTACTGGGCGTGGGCCCGGGAGAAACTACACCCGATAAGGCCTACACACTGCTGCCAATCACCTGCCTGGGTGCCTGCGACAAAGCCCCGGTGATGATGGTAGGGGAAGAGCTCTACGAGAACGTAGACGAGCAAACACTGCACGCCCTGTTTGGGAAGGGGCAAGCGTGAACCTCGATAGAC
>PKCY01000022.1 GCA_002862985.1 Haliea sp. | reverse complement strand
ACTGGCTCCGGGATGATTGAAATCGATTTCGGCAACCCGCTGCCGCCCATCACTAATATACCCCACTGGGCAGACACCGACTCCGATCCACACGGGCGGGCTACCGAACTGGAGGGATTGGGTAGTGTACTGCGACGTTTTTACGATGAAGGTTTGGTCTCAAACCCCTGTGACGGGCCTTGCAGTGAGGATGACCTGCTGTAGCGGTACTGACAAGTTAACTTAAGGTCATGGGCTGAGCCGACACAATTTCGCTCTTGGCGCTGGCAATCGAGTCGGCAGCTCCCACTTTAGGTTTTTTATTGGGTGAAATGAGTTCTAAAACTCCACTTGTCGAGGAAAAATAAGTTAACTTGTCAGTGCCTTTTTCAGGCATCTCCAAGCCGTTTCACATTAACAACTGATTGCGATACTCATGATACGAATACAGCAGCTTCTACGCCTCACCGGCACCCCGGCCGCCCTTCTTTTCACCCTGAGTTGCAGCGGAGCCGATGGCGCCCTCCAACCGGGAGAAAAACCGTGCCTCACCGAGAAGGAACATGCCGCAATCACGCAACGCCACTCGGAAATTGGCATGCTGGAAACCGAGATGGGGTGTGACACGCTGCGTGAATTCCGCAAGCAGGTGTACCTGGAAAAGCGCACGCTACATCGCAGGACCGTTGATGGGTCGCTATCAAACGAAGACTACGCATCTGAACTACAGGGAATCACTGAGCGAGAGAATGCTCATGAAAAAGAAAGCAAAGAACTGAAGGAAAGTTGTGCGATCCCGTCAAAGGAGCGCATTACATTGAAAAGAGAGGTGTTAATGCGGGGCCGCTGTGCAGCGTACCCCGTTGTTATTACAAAATAGCCGCGCCTCTAGGAGCCACTCACTGGCGCTAAACGCTCACCCTGGCCTGGAGGAACTGCAGTATAGGTGAGTTCCTGACCGGCAGTGCCGGCAAGACCACGCAATGCAGCATCTGTTAGCTCGGTACCCTCTGCCGTCAGGAACTTACCGTTGGATATCAGCCGCGCACTGACTAACCCGCTACCATCAAAGCCTTTAACAATCAGATCAGCATCACCCGCTAGCGCACGCGCTATCAGCAGATTAACGCGATTGTTAGCCGTCACCCCACTGAGAGACGTCAGTGTAATCTGCTGACCGACAATAGGTGCTTCGTTGGTGGGGAACACCATGTTGAAGTTAACGACATTGCGTACCTCAGTGCTACTGAGCGCAAAGGGGCCGGCGTCAATGAACAGATCTACCGTGGGTACATCTCCGCCATGTAAATACCCGAAGCCTCTCATCTGTTCACCAGAATTAAAGAACATGCCCACTTTGGTATAGACGTTACGCAAATGAGGCACCTTGGCTTCCTGCACTCGACCCTCAAAGGTCGACTCACCCGACGTACCAAAGAAGTTCTGTGATTCGTCAAGCGTATGACAGCCGTTGCAGGTTAAACCACCATCCACGTTGTTTTTGTTCATGTAGGTGTTGCGACCCGCGGCCTGTGTCGCCGTCAGCGAATTATCTAGATTCCGCAATGGATTGGGCGGTAAGGCCAATCTGAGCGCGAAGTCGGCGAAGAGCTCCATGTCAGGTTCGCTCAATTCTGTCTCACGGCCAAGCAAGCCCACAAACGCAGGATTAAACTGCTTAAACGCCGCAAACTCGATGGATTCTCCAGGAATAGGATTGCCTGCCGAATCTCGCCCAGTGCGATCACCCCGCCAATGCAGCGGGCCGCTGTCTTCCATACCGCGGAATGTTTGCGTGGTCATAGGTCCTTTCATGGGATGGAAGGTAGCGCCCCCGCCACCGAGAATGAACGGGTTGGGGTTATCCCTAACCACATCATCCGGGTTACCCAGATCCCAGGCTATACCGTCGAAATCACCAAACACATGGCAGGAGCCACAAGACTGAGTACCATTGCTGGAGCTCAGATCCGCATTATAAAGAAACGGACGGCCCGCTATCGTATGTGCTGCCTCCGGCGTAAACAGCGGCTGAGTGTCTACCACTTGTCGATCCTGGATGCGCACGACAGAAACGCTGTTGTCAAAACGGCTGTAGACATAGAGACGCTGGGGATTCGTGCCATAAACAACCCCGGAAGGACCGCCGCCCGGTATGTCGATGTTATCGCCCGGCACGAAGCTATCGTCAGCCAGGGCATCCGCATTGAACACACCTACCTGATCGGAACTAAACGCCGCGACATATAGGGTTTGACCCAACGCACCGAAAGCCATTGCGCCGGGTTGTGCCAGACTCTTGGCCTTTTCGCTTGCAGGAATCGCTTCGCCTTCTTCCAGTGAAAAATCAACATGCTTGTTGAGGTGACGCGGTGTGACTGATGAACCGTCGATCACGGTTATACGGTTCTCCACCGCGTGACCGCGCACCGTCGTACTCAATATTCCCGGGCCCTCAAAACGCACATGATTGCGCGCCTCCGTGTTCGACACGAACAGACGACCATCGGTCGGATGCACGGCCATATTGAATAGCGTGGTGCCTACGCTGGTGTGATTGCCAGCGATAGTCGGCGGATTGGTAGTGGCATCAATTTCGAACACATCGCGGTCTGGCAGCGTGAAGAAAACGTTGCGAACCACATCGTTCTCATCAACAAAGTTCGTGCCATTGTATTTAACGATCAAGCCTTCCAGTGGAGCTGCAATGCCCTCCGTGTTGACCAGCGGTGCAGGACGACTGCCCCCTACCAGAGTATTCAGGAGCGATGTGGTCTGGTTGCCGGAGAAAAATCCCGCTGCATAAACTGTCAAGCCGTCAGGCGTTACCGCTAATGAGCGCGGCGAGTCCGCGAAAAAATTAAGGATGGTAGTGGGAGCGCCACCCAGACTCACGCCGAGATTATTGGCGTTATAAACCCAGACATCCATGCGTCCGATACCGGGCATACGGAAGTGTGTTTCGGCATTGTAGGTAGGATGGTTCTGGCCACGGAATGCGGCAGTGATAAACGCCTTATCCTTATTGGGACCACCAAAAACAATGTCCCTGGGTTCGTCGCCCACCAGCAGAGTGCGAATCACGCGCGGCGTATGGCGAATATCGACCACGCTCACAGAATCCGACATGTGATTAACCACCCAAATTTCGGTATCACTGCGAGCTGCCACGGCAATGGGCTCCATACCGACTGTCACAGAACTGACCAGCGTTAGATCATCATTTTCAGTGCTGTAAATCTCCAGACAGTTTGCTGGTGTATTGGCAACAAAAAGCAATTGCCCGTTGGGAGACAAGGCCAATGGACGCGTCTGTCCCGATTCGAACAGTTTATAGCTACCGGGCAGATCTTCCTCCGTTAAAGTGTCGGTACCGGTACCGCAGGCAAAGATTGGATTTTCTGGCATCGGTATATCAATGGTAAAGCTCGTATGAGCATCACCACCTGCCACGCTGGCCGTTACATGCACCAGAGACTTACCAAACTCGCCGCTTAGCGAGGTCACAGTAAGCTCTCCCGTCACCGCATCAATCTCCACGTCAACAATGTTGGTGTTGGAATGGCTGACGCTATAACTGATAGCGCCCTCTCCTGGAGGGGCGCTGGCATTCGCCGTGAGGTTAAATTGCGCAAAATCCTGAGTTAGGGTTTGATCGGAAATAGCATCGAGGCCCAGCGGTGCGTAACGGAATCGGCCCTCAACACTAATGACACCGTCCACGCCAGCTGTTATCGCACAAGATCCTGTGCCGGTGCATGGCCCGTTAAACCAACCGTCAAACACATGGTTAGCATCGGGAGTTGCCGTGAGTGTTTCAAGCACTTCCTTGCCGCCGTAGGAGTGCTCGCAGACTGTTCCGCAATCAATGCGCGAACTGACTGTATCGCCAGTAATCGTCCCGCCGCCCGAATTAACAACGACGATCTTACACCCGCCAAGAACCAGGAAAAAACCCAGCAATAGCAAGCGCTTGAGTGAATGCCTCAAGACAACCAATTGGGCGTTGGTACGGGAAAATATGATCATACTGAACTCCGGCATAGTGCAAATTTAGAGCGGGCCCAGTAGTTCAGCTTGTACAAGTCCTTGTGAACAACTTTTACAACGGGCACGCTGTTGAAACGATAGTCATTGTCTTTATTAAGCTACCAAAAAACCCTACTAGATTTCATCCGAGGCTGCAATATTCACCGTATAAGTAATCAGGGTATTAGCAAGTTAACTCTTCTGGATCGGGAAATCCGCGTTTCCAGATTGAGGCCAGATTTCTGTGACCCCAAGAAGTTAATTTGTCAAAACCTGCCAGGGGCGTGTTGATTCGGTGAGACCGCAAAGGCGACCGTATCCACCTCACCGCTAGCCTAGCGAACCCCGATTTCTGTCAGCTTTCTTTACAAATGCGCCATTGAAAAGCAGTCACTACCGCCGAAGGGCCTTATTTCATTGACGTGGCCTGCCTCTTGCATGTCTAATGGCTGATCTCTCTAGGAAACACGGCTGTCCACACTAATGGTGCAGTGTTTGATCGTGCTGTCTGTTAGCTGGCCTGCTTAACAACAGAAGGGAA
>PKCY01000035.1 GCA_002862985.1 Haliea sp. | reverse complement strand
GACGCCTTGCTTCAGCCAGATCCAGGCAATAACCACATTGCCGAACAGGTCGAGATATTTGACCGAGTTGGCCAGCACGAGGTCAATGTCTTTCTCCAACATGGAGCCCAGTAGAAATTCGGTCACCTCTTTAACTGTGCCTATGGCCGCCTCCAGTTCATCGGCAAAGTCGGACAATTCCGGACGATTGCGGGCCACGGCAATGGTGTCTTGAATAGCTTCCAGGCAGGCCGTGTATCCGGCCAGATCATTTTGCGGGACCTTGCGCGCCAGCAGATCCAAAGACTGAATGCCCGTTGTGCCCTCGTGGATGGGGTTGAGACGGTTGTCTCGGTACATCATTTCGACAGGGTGTTCATTCACATAACCGGAGCCACCCAACACCTGGATAGCAAGACAATTGGCCTTGGGTCCGTATTCGGATGGCCAGCTCTTGATAATAGGGGTAAGGAAATCCAGCAACTGGTGCGCCTCCTTACGCTCTTTCTCGGACGGTGCGGTGTGCAAATCATCTGCCAGTTTTGTGCCCAGCAGGCACAGCGCATAGGCGCCCTCGGCGTAAGCCTTCTGAGCCAATAACATGCGACGCACATCGGCGTGCTCAATAATGTTAACCGGCGGTGACAAGGGATCCTTGGTAGAAGGCAACCGACCCTGCGGTCGCTCTTTGGCATAGTCCAGGGAGTACTGATAGCCACACAAGGCAATAATAGAGGCCGCGCTGCCAACCATGATGCGTGCTTCGTTCATCATGTGGAACATATACAGTAGGCCGCGATTTTCTTCGCCCACAAGGTAGCCCGTGGCCCCTTCTTTTTCGCCGAAATTTAGCGCGGTGGACGTCTGTCCACGCCCGCCCATCTTATGGAACAAACCGGCCAGAGTGACGTCGTTACGCGCGCCCAGCGAACCGTCATCATTCACCAGAAATTTCGGCACAATAAACAGCGAAATACCCTTAACGCCCCTGGGCGCACCTTTAACACGGGCGAGAACCAGGTGAACAATGTTCTCGTTCAGTTCGTGATCACCCCCGGAAATCCATATCTTGTTACCGGTGATACGGTAGGCGCCATCATCAGCGGCCACAGCGTAAGTTGTCAGATCTGAAAGACTGGAGCCCGCGCCCGGTTCACTCATCGCCATTGTCCCGGCGAAGCGTCCGTTGAGCAGAGGCGCCAGCCATTTTTCCTTCTGCTGGGGTGTACCATGGGCGTTAATCAAATTGGCGTTGGCATTGGTCAGACCGATATACCCCATTGTGGTACTGGCCGCTGCATTGAGGTACGCGCCCGACACTGCTGCCACCAGGGCTGGCAGTTGCATGCCGCCCAGTTTATAGTCTGCTCCAGGAGCAGCGAGACCCGCTTCCACCACGGCATCCAGGGCAACCTTGATCTCCGGGATCATATGCACTTTTTCACCATCAAACGTGGGCTGGTTGGTATCCACTTTTTGCCGGATAGGCAGAAAGTACTTTTCCGCCACTACCCGGGAGGTATTAATGGCGGCGTCAAAGGTCTCACGATTGTGATCTGAGTAGCGTTCGCGGGAGGTCATGGACTCCACATCGAACAGTTCATATAACATAAAGTCCAGGTCACGCGGGTCAAGAAGGGGGGCTGCCACTTTTGTCTACCTTGATGAGAGTATTTCGGCAGACGAGGCTAGCAGGGATAGGTTAGACGTGCCTGTCACCAAGGTGACTGTCTATTCGAAGGGCGCCAGTTCCTGCTCAAATGCCTCGATATCCCTGATCAACAAGCGGTCGCTCTGCATGATGACCAGACCGCGTTTATCCCAGTCCCGGAAGATACGATTAACACGCTGGCGGGAACCCATAGCAAGTCGGGCAAAATCGTTCTGACTCATCTTTATATCGATGAGTATGCCCTCTTCTATCTGTTGCCCATGCTCCTGCACCAGCGCCATAAGCCGGCCAGCCACCCGGGCGTGGAGCGGGTAAAATAACATGCCGCCCAACAAACCATACAGACCGCGTGCGGTTACTACTTGATGTAGAAACAAATTTCTGTAGAGCAAGGGCCAATCGAGAGCCACCTCATGGAGGACAGTGCGATGGATGACCAGAATATCCGAGGGTGCCAACGTTCGCGCACCAATAGCACGGCCAAGGTCGTCCTTGAGACAAGCCTCCCCCAGCCAAGCGCCCTCTTTCCGATCAACGAGCGCAAATTCCTGACCCAAAGTGCCGGACACATACATACGCATCCGCCCCGAAACGACACCAAATATTTCGGTATTAGTCTCTCCCATGGACCACAGGTAACTGTTAGCGTGGAAATTTTTTATCTTTGCCGCATCCGCCAGCTTATCCAGCACATCATCGGGAGCATCTTCAAACCAGGAGGATGCTGCGATGAATGCGCGAATGGCTGGCTTGTCCATTAAAGAGGATATCGGGCCAATGCAGGCCAGCTCAGGCTGCCTAAATAGAGACTCCCATTGCACTCAGTCGCGCTGGTGATCATGTTGAAGCCTTCTCCTGTGTTCTGCAAATTGCTTTTCACCTCACCATCGAGCCCCAACCCCACCACAAACGGATAGGGCTTTGAAATCCCCCGCAGCACATCTTCGGGGAAATGCGATACCAGCTTGCGCACCAAAGGCTGCTGCGCATTGGCGTCCAGAGACGCGCGCAAACCGGGAAGAGCAACCCAAAAAGTATCACTGCCATTAAAGCTGATGTTATCCGGCGTACCCGGCAGGCTGGATACAAATAAATCGCGCTGGCCCGCCTTTTCTCCGCGCAGCCAGAGGCGATGAATGCGACCGGTAGCTGTTTCATTCACCAGTACATATTCATCTTCTGGCCCCACGGCTACACCATTGGCGAAAAACAGGCTTTCCATGCGCACGCTAGTCTCACCGTTTACTGGATTGTAGCTCAGCAACCTGCCGGTGGGCCGGCCCTCAAGGAAGTTGTATATTTCCTCCTGAAAACCCCAGTCCATGGATGCGTCAGAGAACCAGATAATGCCGTCTGCAGCAATATCCAGGTCGTCCGCAAAAACGATCTTGGTACCATTTACCGTATCGGCAAGCACTTCAACGGTGCCATCCATTGAAACAGCAAGCAACCCGCGGCGCGCATCAACGACAATCAGCCGCCCAGCGGAATCCAATTCGATACCCAGTGGCCTACCCCCTGTATTGGCAATCTCGCGATGACTACCATCTACTGATATCTCTATTATCCTCCCGTCATCCAACCCGGTATATAAGGTGCCGCTCTCAGCGCAGGCAATATCTTCAGGACCAATAACATCCCCTTCCAGCAGAAGTTCTGCCTTCGCAAGCTCGTCGTTGGGCGCAAAGGGGCCCGTTAATCCTGGGTCAGGATCGGGAGTCCAACTCACTGGATCAATCCGCGCCGGCATAACCAAGACCCCTATAATCGCGACAACGATGACAAGTGTCAGACCAAGAAACCACCGCATGCGCGAACTCCATTACCAACATGAAGGTCTAAACTAAACCTGCATGAGACACGATGCAAACTCTGCTCAATCGGTCTTTTCTACGGGAGATTCCAGCTGACTGTATTACCGGCGCAACTATCGGTTGCAACGGCCTAGATTATTGATGCACTATTTGCTCAACGAGAACATGAATTTAGATATATGACAGCGCAGGAGTTACGCTCTAGGCGCCATAGGAGCAACAAGCTAGTTTTTAAATCGCGACAGTGTATAACATTTGCCCGCTGCAAGCCCTGCGGACCCGGACGCCAAACCGCCACGCGGTTTCACTGTTGCCTAGAGATCAATGACACGCTTGCAGCGTTTTAGCTTGCACAAATGGGCGACTAAAGCCGTTTGAGGCGCAGAAATCCTGCGAGACCGCCTTAATTTCAGCCCGCTTGTCATATTTGATCAGCAACTTTCATGCCACGCAAGCTTGGGGATTAATATGTGGAACGAACGTCACCGCAACTGGAAAAACGCGACTCGCAGTCTGTTGATAGCTGCTTACTGCACGCTTGCCTCAGGCGCAGCGTGGGCGCAAGTCACCCCACCACCCGTGGAACAAAACGTCCCCACCTTGGCAGAGGCGGTGGTCTACACCGCTAGGGAGATCGTTACGCTGAATGAGGCCAAGCCCCTCGCCAGGGCAGTCGCAGTGGCAGGCGGACGTATTCTCGCGGTGGGTTCACGCCCAGAAGTTGAAAGCGCCTTGGGGGATCGGCCGTTTAAAGTAAACTCGACATTCGCTGACTACGTCATCGTACCGGGCTTTATCGCTCAACATGACCACCCTCTACTGGCGGCGGTTACCATGACGTCAGAAATCATCGCCATTGAGGACTGGGTGCTCCCCCAAAGCACATCAAAAGCTGCGAAGAGCAGGGCGGAATATCTGCAGCGACTCTCTGCGGCAAACGCAAATCTCAAAAACCCCGATGAAGTGCTATTGAGCTGGGGCTATCACCAGTACTTTCACGGTGCACTCAAAAAGCAAGACCTCGACAAGATCAGCGCTACCCGCCCCATTATTATCTGGCATCGATCTGCGCATGAGTTTTATCTCA
>PKCY01000247.1 GCA_002862985.1 Haliea sp. | reverse complement strand
TGGAGATTCGACAGGCGCGGGCAAATAATTCCGAAAGTTTTCACCTTGAGGAGGTGCAGAGTCTGATGCTGGAGCACATTGGTCAGCCACTGAACCTGGATACTCTGGCTGCCGCTGCGAAGCTGTCTAAATTTCACTTTTCCAACAAATACAAAGCACTGACCGGCTATTCACCGATGAAGCATTTTCTCAATATGAAGATGGAACACGCATGTCACCTGTTGGATACCAGTCAGCTTAGCATCAAGGGCGTCGCCGCAGCCCTGGGCTACGATGACCAGCTTTACTTTTCGCGGCAGTTCAGCAAGACAGTCGGTATGTCACCCCGGACCTACCGCCGATCCGTCCGCAGCTAACTGTTGCGGCGGTGAATCAGGCTCAACTAACTCCGGGGAACTGGACAGATGCCTCATCAGTAGTCCGCGCATCCACTGGTGAGGCGCACTGCGAGAAGTCCGTATGTGGCGCATCAGTGACATTTTGCCCCGATTGCGGCTGTGTGTATTGCGGATCATGCGTTGCAACTCAGCGGGCATCTCATGGCCAACGATACGATCCCGATAGAGGCCGCCTTCCTGAAAACCGGCATTCGCTACCAGCAGGGAGTCAGTGCGCGTTAACACCCCCACGGCGGATGAAAATTGTGTGGTTTCAAGCGCGATAGTGCGATGCACTCCATATTGACCCAACACATCATCGACCAGGCTGGTGTTTTCCCGGGTCAGACCGGGTAAGTAAAGCCGCAAGTGCCGGTACGCTAAAAAGTCCTGCAGATCCATTTCTTTATTCGCCAGGGGGTGATCGACACGCATGTAACAGCGCGGCGCAATGGCCGCTATGGGCTCGGCGTGGATATCGCGCTCAGTTTCCACTGCAACAAATGCGGCGAAATCCGCCTCGCCCTTCTTCAGCTGCTCCTGATAATTGGGCGGTACCTCGGCCATAATGATTTGCACGTTAGGCGCGAATGTTTCCAGTTCTGCCATCAAACTGGGCAAGAGCGACTCGCACATAATAGGCGGCATTAGCAATTTGAAGCTGCCCGCATAGGTCTCAGGGCTAAACTCCACACTACCCAACACATGATCTATCGTCTCCAACAAACCGGGCAAATTAGCCCCCAGCTCCTCAGCTCGCGGAGTCGGCACCAGACCGTGAGCAGTGCGAGTGAATAGCTCGTCTTCAAACGAATCGCGCAATTTTTGCAGCGTCTTGCTCAGAGCGGGCTGCGATACTGACAAGCGCTCAGCCGCACGGGTGACATTGCGCTCTTCAAGCAGAATCTGCAGTGCAACCAGCAAGTTCAAGTCTGTGCGTATCAATTTTCGGGAGATCATCATGGCAGGACCAGAAATAACTTTTAGTTATATTCTAAAGAATAACAAATGCCGCTATGCAAAACACCCGACAAAGTTACATATACGAGTCGGTTGGCTCGACAGACACAAACGGCCCTGAATACTCCGCAAAGTGCGCCACCGCGTAACCGGCACCGGCGGTGTGGCCGACCCCGGTGCGCCCTGCTAACATAAGGTGCTGCCACCCGGCCAGACTTGAAACCCGGTTGCATCCAATAGCTACTCTATCTCAAAAGGAAAACCATGCGTATTAACCCCCTTCTGGCATCCACGCTGCTTTTACTAACCCTGTCAGCGTGCAGTGGTGTCGAGATTCAACCTGCACCGATCGACGAATTCGCCGCCGGAAACTACCAGTATTACAAGTGGCGCACCGAGCCTCTGCCAAATGCTACCGGGTCTTCCGACCCTCTTTACGCACTGGACCCAATCATACGGCGAGAAGTTAATGTGGACCTGCAAAGCAAAGGTTATGTGCTCGATAATACGCGGGCACAATTCACCGTGGACTACCTCTTTGCGATGGGCATGCTACAGGGTGAGCAAAGTGAACTGGCGAGCAATATTTCTCCCTACCCTGGGGTCGTACCCAACCGACGAATTGATCAGGCAAGCGTGGACAATGCGATCGCCCTGGGCGGCGTCAAGGAAACAAACAATATCGTTATACAGTTCAATGATAGATCGAGCAACAGGGCTGTGTGGCGTGTCACCATCACCAAAATCGTCGAAGATGCCAATAACGTCGACGTTTCCGGCCTGGAAAAAACTCTGAAAAATGTGATCATTCAGGCTTTGCAGTCGTTACCCACTATCGCCGCACAATAATTCAGTTTTGCGAGGGTTCGTAAACCTGTGGATTGACACAGTGAAGCATTGGCTGTGACTGTACGGCCGCGATTGAATTTGCAACAGCAACTTCGACCATTTTCTCTCTGGTCAGTCTTGTCGCACTTCCAAGATGGGGTGTAAGCACCACCCTCGGGTGCTGCAGTAATGGGCTGTCCAAGGGCAAGGGCTCACGCTCGAATACATCGATACCCGCTGCAAAAAGTCGTCCGGTGTCCAGCGCCTCGGCGAGAGCGAGTTCGCTCACAATCCCACCCCGGGCCGAGTTAACCAGCACAGCACCGGGCTTCATGGTTGCGATCCGTCCGGCATCGATCAAATTCCGGGTCGTCGCTGTGAGCGCAAGATGTACGCTCACAAAATCGCTGCGCAATAATAATTCCTCCAATGAAACAGCCTCCACTCCAGGTACTTCGCGTCCGGAGGGTGTCCAACCCAAAACCTGCATGTCGAATCCCGCTGCCCGGCGCGCCATCGCTTGACCGATGGCGCCCAGGCCAATGACTCCAAGTGTTGCACCACTGACATCCCTGCCGACAAAAAATTCAGGCGCCCAGCGATTATCCAGACGCCAATTCCCGGCGCGGATAAAACGATCGCCTTCCGCCACACGACGAGCCGCCGCCAATAGCAGGGCAAAGGCGGTATCAGCGGTGGTATCAACCAGAACACCCGGTGTATTACCCAAAGGTATACCCCGCTCGGTCAATGCCGGTACATCAATGTGATCAACGCCCACCGAGACACTGGATACAAATTCCAGATTCGGCATGGCCTCCAACAAAGAGTGGTCAATAGCATCGGTGAGCAGACAAATTAATCCCTGGCAGGTGCCCAGCTCGGCCTGCGAAAGGTATTCGCATAATGGCCGCGTGCCATCGAGGACTTCCACGTTGCACAAGTCTGCCAGTGCAGCGAGATGATCGCCAGGCAGCGGCTGCGTGACCAGTACTCTTTTCAGCATTTTCCAGGTATCCCAAACAGCGTAGTAACTAAAGCGTGACTGGACTTAGGCCAATCATTTTTACCATGCCGGCCTGCATCTCGCCCAATTGCTCAGGTTGGTAGGGTTCACTATCGGACAAATTCCCCCAAACGGGTTGCGGCCAACAGGGGTCCTGCGCATGTCGCCCGATGATATGCAGATGCATCTCGGGGACTACGTTGCCCAGCCCGGCAAAGTTCACTTTTTCGAAACCCAGCACCCGTTTTATATACGAGGATACCGCCGCACAGTCAGACATAACTCGCTCCCGATGCTCCTCAGACAAGTCCAGGACGTCTTGCAACATCGTATCCGGAACGAGAATGAACCAGGGAACATGGGCATTGCGATTGAGCAATACCTGAGATGTTGGCAAATGCCCCAGGTGGTGACAATCGGCCAACAATGAATCAGGAATATTGATCTGTTCCATAATCACGCTCCGTTAAAGTGTCATGCCTCCATCGACCACGATGCACTCACCATTGGTGTAACTGCTGGCATCAGACACCAGGTACAGCACCGTACCGGCCATTTCACTGGGCTCAGCATGACGTCCCATGGGAATTGCCTGCACCGCGGCCTTATAGATGTCGTCGTTATCAAACAGGGCTCCCGCAAATTTAGTTTTGGTCAAGCCCGGTAGCAATGCATTGCAACGTATCCCCAGGGGTGCGCACTCCTTTGCAAATACTTTGGTCATATTTGCCACGGCGGCCTTGGTGATGGAATAGATTCCCTGCATGGGTCCAGGCTGCAACGCGCTAATAGAAGCAGTGTTGACGATCGCGCCTCCGCCGTTGTCCCGCATCATCTTACCCGCCTCAATAGACATGAAGAAATAACCGCGGATATTCACTTCCACAGTCTTGTTGAATGCGCCCAGATCGGTATCCAGTACATGACCAAAGTAGGGATTGGTAGCGGCGTTGTTCACGCAGATATCCAGTTTGCCATGCACTTTTTGAATGTGGCCAAACAGTTCGGCAATCTGGTCCATGTTCCCCACATGACAGGCAAACGCTTCTGCGCTGCCGCCTGCGTTGCAAATTGCCTCGGCGACAGCACTGCAGTCGTCAATCTTGCGGCTAGACACTATGGCATGCGCGCCCTGCTCTCCCAGGAGCTTCGCAATTTCTTCTCCGATGCCGCGGCTGGCGCCGCTTATCAGAGCGATCTTCCCGGTCAAATCAAAAAGCTGTCTTGGCATTTTTTCTTCTCCTGTCACTGACATTGGTTGCATTCTGGAGTTGCCTCCAGTGAGGGAATAAATACTCCGCTGTTATCTATCGCGGGGTGTATCGCTGGCGCTTTTGGGAGGATAGGAAGAGGAATCCTGATGCAACAACGGCACTCGATGGCATCAGATGGCC
>PKCY01000320.1 GCA_002862985.1 Haliea sp. | reverse complement strand
ATCCCGAACTCAGAAGTGAAACGGTGCATCGCCGATGGTAGTGTGGGGTATCCCCATGTGAGAGTAGGTCATCGCCAGGCTTTAATCCCTAACCCCGTAGCACGCTGTGCTACGGGGTTTTTTTATGCGTTATGGATGGGTGGGCGTGAACTTAGGGCGCCCGATACGGTGAGCACGCTCTTACGCCACGGTCCATGTAGTGGCAGCGTGTAAGCGGATATCGTAGACTGTTACCATGTTTCTAGGCCGCCTATAAAGCTGGGGAACAGCTCTTGCTCGATCGACACTTGTTCGTAGAAACCAATATCATTACCTAGAGTTGTGGTTACTTCGCTTGTCTTGGTGATTTCAAATTCAGACAGTTCGCGTCCAACAAGAAGCTCGAAAGCCCGCGGTGCCATCCGCGAAAGGTCTATCACGCCATCAATACCAAGGAGTTCATAATTGCTTTCAATAATGCGGTACTTATCACTCCCGTGTATAGGGACCGATAGTGGACCGTCCTTGTGCAGAATGAATCGTGCCTGGGACTTGGAAGTAGAGTCGAGTAGAGAATTACCTTGGTGTTCCAACTGTCTTGGGGAAGCTTCAAGAACATCGAGGATGGTGGGTACGATATCAAGACTAGTAGCAGGCCTATCGGCGATAACTCGCTCGGCTACGCCGGGAAATTTGATAAAAAGCGGTGCAGAAGTAGCTCTTTGTGGATCAGGTCATTTGGTACCATGGTGGCTGACGTCACACAGTGTGCGACAAAAAATTCTGCACCCTGTCTAAGTGTGTTAAGCAGCGGTGCGGCAACTGCCGAATTGAACGCAATGATGATACCAGCTGTGCCGTACGCAAGATTTCTCCACACGTTTTGATTGGTTTGAGTTGTAAAACTATCAGTTGCCATAGTGGACTGCAGTCAGTTCCCCGGCGCATAGTTGAAGAATATTCTGTGAATAACCGAGACTCATACTTTCCAGACTCACTGTAATTGTTGCTCCCGCACTGGGCCTCTATCTCATTCTGGTAGTCTGAGGATGGCGCCGCTATTAAAAAGCAAGTTTAATGCCCACGCCGGCAATTCCAGCGTCATAGCTGGTATCAAAATAGAGATACTCGGCGTAGATGTCGATGGTGTCCAGTATGTCGAGGTTCGCGCCCACGCCGTAGTATGCTTTCTGATCGTTTTGTTGATTGCGCATTCTCGAGGTTTTCGTCTCCGCATCGAGAAAGGCCAAGCCTGCTTTTGCATAGAACTCGAATATCGGGCCAAGCGGTAACGCCATCACCCCGCCTGCAGTTATCGCACTGGCCTCTAGTTTTAGATTATTGTTGCTAGTGTTGCCTAGATCGTAGTAACCCGCCTCGACTGACGCCATGAAGAAGTTGGTATCAAGAAAGTTATAGCCGATGAAGCCCGAGGGGGTTGTGTCATGGCCGGCGTCCGTGTCGGCTCGATAAATACCTGCGCCGATGTATACGCCATCGGCCTGTGCGGACGCAGTCGATCCAAAAGCGAGCAGGGAGACAATCACCAGTTTTATGGCGCGTAGTTTAGTCTTGTCCATTTTTTATATTCCCCGAGGACTAGCTGTAGTGAATACCACAGAAAAACGATGCCACAGGCTACCTTCGCTTACGTATGATTGCAATTCGTCTGGGCTCAAACCAGTTTAAGGTGTCTCTGACATAGTATGCTCGCGACATTTTTGGATAGACCGGACTCAAGCTAAGAAAGAGTTTTGCGAGCATCCGTGAGCGTGGTTTCCTTTAAGTTCGTTGCAAAGGCAGGTCCAATTTAGCTTGTTAGATAGTTTTTGATGTCAACTTCATCTATCTGCCCGGCCGGTAGAAACTTCCGAGCATAAATTAAGTAGACCTCGTCCCGCACAAACAACTCGAAGCATTCTCTGTCGATGTGACCGTCCTGCACCATTTTGTACATAATATTTAACGCGGTACTGACTTTTTTGGCTTTCTTGTATGGCCTGTCTGATGCTGTTAGCGCCTCAAAAATATCAGCTATAGCAAGAATGCGGTCAGGGATGTTCAGCTGTTCTCCAGTGAGTTTTCGCGGGTACCCGGATCCTGTAATGGTTTCATGGTGCGTAGACGCATAGCGCGGGACGTTATTGAGTTCCTCAGGGAATGGCAGGCTTTCCAGTATTTTTATGGTACTTATCATGTGTTCGTTGATCTTGAATCTGTCTTCCTTGGTGAGTGTGCCACGCGATACGGAGAGGTTATAGATTTCACCGAGATTGTAGAGGTGCGTTGGGATGTCCATGTTGATACCAAACTCCGGGGGGTAGTTGGTCGTTTGCTCCCTCTCGATGATGTGCTCGGGTTTATCACTCAATAGATTTTCAGTGGCCGGGAGCGTGGACTTAGGCAGCGATGCACGAAGTTCCTCAAGAGGGGACAGGCCAAGGCGGTCATCAAAAAACCGCTGCCAGGTCGTTGTCGCAATCGTTTGTAACCGATTCACTTTGTCTTTGCCTAGAAACTCACCACCAACATTGCAATGAGCAACGAAGGAAAACTGCTCCTGTAGCTCGCGCTGCCTGGTCTCAAGTTGGTCAGCGAGTACCTTACTTCGCTCGGGCGCTTCAGCACGCTGTTTCAAATAATCGATTTCAGCATCGCGCCACAGTACTTCAAAGCGCATGCGGACTTCATGAATACGATTGTAAATCGTCTCCAGTTTGCTCCCCTTGTCGACAATATGTTCAGGGGTGGTGATCTTGCCGCAATCATGTAGCCAGGCCGCGATGCGATATTCACGCCATTCGTCGTCCGTGTTGAGACTAAATTGTTTAAATGCTGGAAGTTTGCTGGCTGAGGCGTGCTCCGCCAAAAGAAGAGCTAGCTCGGGGACACGCTTGCAGTGGCCGCCTGTATAGGCAGATTTGTCATCAATTGCCTGAGCGATGAGCTCAATGAAGGAATCCATTAACGCGCGCTGCGCAAGTTCGTGCGCCTGAATGGAAGACACCATACTTACTATCGATTCCGAGAGTTCGTCCAGCTCCTTTATGCGGGATGTAATGCGCTCAACCTTGGTATACTCACGCCGCCGTACCTTATCGTTTTCTATGGCTAATTGTTTGATTGGTCGCACAATGGGATTTGCGAATAGCCATGATAGTGGCAGCAAGCATAGGAGGAAGGCCCCCGTAATGAAGATGGATAGTTTCACCTGGCTAAGGAAGGGCGCCACTACCGACGCGCGCGATGTTAAAATTCCCATGAACAGTGGATTTTCACTATCATCAGTGGGTGCGGCGTAGGCGAGAAAGGCTTCGCCTTTTATTTCCGTTTCAACCAGTTCTCCATGTTGACTCGAGTCGGCTGCTATACGGACCAGAATGTCATCTGGAACGACGTTAGATAAAGTGGTGTTTGTATCTTCGTCTAGGACAAGCCACTTATCTGAGAAAAACTGATAATGCTCTGGCTCGATGGCTGCGATTGCGCGGTCCAGTAGTTGACGAAGTTGCATCCTGTCATTCGGGACCAGAATATGCAGTTTATCCGGGAGCTCAACTTCACCAAAATTGACACCGCTATGGTATTGCATGCCCATAAGAAAGTAGCTGCGCGCTACATAACGCATAATAATCTCGCTATCCAGAGCAGCGGCTGCCTCACCAGCCAACACTAGCTCCAGTGCCTTGAGAGTGGACTCAGTTTCTATAATAGTCACTTGTGGAAAGCGGGCACGAACAGTCGATATGATCGACCAACCTTCGGGGATAGCTAGCTGCTTTCCATTTAACTGTGCCAAATTTGAAATGGAGTCTTGATGCTCCAGCGTCGCCAACGCGTAAGGCAGCTCGGCATAACTAAGTCCAGGTAGGCCCATCTTACGACGGGTGTCTGTCAAAATAACCGACTGTAACAGGTCTATTTCTCTGTTCTCGTACAGTTGCACTAGCGCTGGCCAACTGTACCCGTTTGTAAATCGCAGCTTCAAACCCGTCATTTTTGCTATTAACTTTATAATATCGACAGAGTAACCACTTGGGCGTCCTGCGATGCTGTAGTCGAATGGTGGCCAGTTTGATTCGTTGGAGACATTCAGCTCCGGCTGTGCGGCTACAAATTCCTTTTCTTTATCAGTTAACATTAATTTCACAGCAGGAAGATCAGGTTGTTGATTTTCGTAATCCAGGTTTGAAGCGATAACTTCTCCGACACTATTAAATAAATAAACATCCCCATGCTCAGATATTCTGTGTTCGCTTAGAAAACCGGAGATCGCGGACAGCGTCATATCGATGGCCACGACCATGTCCGAATCTTTGATGCGTTTTGAAACGGTTCGACCAGGTGTTCCTAGCTGCTCGAATATGTAGGGCTCGGAAAACTGGGCGGAGTCAGAAGTGCTGGCGCTTATATACCAAGGGCGTTGATGTACATCAAAATCTGCGGCATCCGAGCGCGATAGACGAACATCCATATTTTCATTCAGGTAGCGATAGTGGCGCTCCTGTCCATTTTCCCCCACTCGTAGTGTAATGATCAACCAACGATCAGTATGAAGTGCGCGCAGTTTTTTGCGTGCAGTATCGCTGGCATCAAGGTTAATTACCGTGAACAAACTGCCGTCAGTACCGGCGAGGTAGATGCCGTAATACAGTGGGTTTTTTTGCAACACACGGACAAGAATTTCTATCCGCGCGGCTTCGTCAGTCGGGTCAAGAAGTGCGGGGTTGTCCGCT
>PKCY01000210.1 GCA_002862985.1 Haliea sp. | reverse complement strand
AGGGCAAACCGGCCATGTTGAACCTTGTCCCAGTATCGGATAGCGCCGGGCGTGCACGTTAACGGGTCCCTGCACATGAGTTGTGTGATGCGGTCGATGTCTGCGGCGTCATTTAATTGCTTGCCCGCATCGAGGTTTACGCTGCGAAAAAGTTCACCGAAGGGTTTCGCTTCTACATTATCGACGTTGAGCGTGACGAGGCGATTGCCAGGTGGAGGGCTTTGTGTAAAAACAGCTCTCAGCGCAGGTGTTGTTTCTCCCCAGAATAGATTTACGGTACTGCCCGGTATGTTGAAAGAGCAGTGAGGGTGTTGATCACCACACCCTTCCCATCCCGAAAAAAACCAGCCTGCTCGAGGTTGCGCTGTATAGGTGACGTCGTAGCTGCCTAATACATAATTGCTACAGGGATGCTCTTCCAGTAAACAATCATTTTCCCCGGTAGATGAGTTAATGTCGCCATCACCCGTTATCTCCAATGGATGGGAGCAGGCTGTAACGAAGATCAGGAGTATCAGGGCGCTCAGTGTTCTCATGACGCTACCATTCTTTGCCAAGTGTCTATCGTACGCGTTACTGGCACGGTAACGGGATTTTCTTTGCAATGTTGGGACTGAGAACCGGGTTTTTCCAGATATCGGTGCTTAACGCCATGCTGGCGGTCATTACGCCGCTTAACGGCAAAGCAGCACCGGAATCTAAGGACAGGTGGGTGAGCCCCGGAGGCACAGGTTTATGCGCAAGCGCTCGTTGAGTTGTCAGTAACCCGTGACCAGCTTGGGCAAAAACCTTGTGCCAACAACGCTATTCTTCCCCCTCGCCGGCGCCAGGAAGACGACTATATCCGTATGGCGCCGCGGTGCAAAACCCCAATCAATTTGGTCCATTGACATGGGCTGCAATGTGGCTCAGGTTGCCCGACTGGGGGGCTGGATAATTATTTGATTGGTGACAAACAAAGCAGTTAAGATTCCCCGCTGGACTTGTCGTTCCCCCCGTCCCAGGCGTAAATGTCCCCTGGAAAGTTGTTTCCATTACGGTGTTTGCAAGCTGCAGAGAGCCACGTTGTTCAGTGGGTTCAAGTGTGCCTTCATTCAGAAACCAGATTCCGCCTACCATTTGATAGTTACGCCAAATAGCCCGCGGGTCTGAGGCATCAAGCTTTGCCAGATAGCCATCCTCACCAATAATCTGCGCGTTGAGCGCACGAATATTGGCTCGATTCTGCTCTGACAGACTATCAACGTTCTGGGTACCCTCGGGGAACACGCGGCACACATTGGTAGAGTCAGCCAGGGCAGGGGGGCTGCCGGTTTGATCTGATCTTCCCTCATTAATATAGATTTTTTCGGAATTGGTGCATTGCGCGGTGCAGTCTGAGGGATTGTTGGAACCGATACAGTCGGCGCAGGCATTCGTCATCATTGTCCAGCCATTCGCGGGACGTTCTGGCGACGACGCTGAAGGAACGCAATCTGGCGCGTTATCAATATGCTCCCAGGTTGTCCAAATCATTTCAGGATGCAGCGGTGTGGTCTGTGCCAGGTGGAAACCGATTAATCCCAATTTCAATTGGTCGCCAGTATTGAGGGTTGCGTCTATGGTGTAATAGTCACTCTCATTGGTGTCAGGCTTGATATATCGCCACGCTGTTTTGATCTCGACCAGGTTGTCAGGCAGGGTGGCGGCAGAGTCGGCGTTGCCACACAGGTTGCGGCTGAACCTAATATTGTAAAGTACGATATCACCTTCGCTAGATCCTTCGGGCCCAACGGAGTAGATTTCAACATTGGTACCTGCTTCCGGGGCACCTGGACCAGTAGTTGCGCTGGTGAGACGGGTTAATAATTCTTTATTCGACTGCGCAGCACAGCTATCAGCCTGCTTTCCCAGATAATTGGGATAATCTTCAGTCACTTCAAAGCGTCTCTCATTGCTCCCTTCCGCCGCAGGTTCTGTCAGGTACAGGAAGGATTCCCAACCCATAATATTAAAATCGCATAAATCTGCTTGTGTGCCGCCGGGGACTTCGGTCTGCAGCACGGGCGACAATACCTGTGCTTGACTTATTGTGCAGGCATCTATGGCAGCGGGAGGACTTGGCTGTCCGACGGTTGGACCATCGGTATTCCCTGATGAATCGGTATTCCCTGATGAGTTGTTACTATCACTGCAGCCTGTAATCAAACATGCCGCTATTGCAGCAACGGCAAAGCCTCGTGTATTCGATATGCATATTTTCATAGTTAGCTCTACCCGCGAATTGGAGATCTATGACCCTTACCGTCATGATTAGGTCCTGAGCAATCATGATGGAGTTCAGTCGATCCCGGGATGAATGTGAACAACAGTGTTTATAACGGCTGAAGTATCCGCTTGAGACATTGCCTGTTTGCCGCAGCGCTTCATTGGCATTTAGGACAACGCTTCGTAACCCAGGGGTTGCTGTGCTGGTAATCCTCCCCCTGTAGACGCATCCAGATCACCAGGTTGGTGCGAATGCCAGACTCTAAAGGGGTGACAAAGTGACGCTGATTGCCAGCATGCAAAACGGCGTCACCGGATTGAAATCTAAATCGGGTCATAGGTTCATCAGGCGCGGTATCAACATGGCTTCGGCAGCGTGTACCAGTAAAAATCAGGTCGGCACCTTGAGTCCGACTTTCCAGACAAGTGTTAAGCGTTATATGGCTCGCGTCAACATGCAATGACAGGTCCTGGTTGGCATCTGCACTATAGCGAGTGATAAAACTGTGATGGCTGGAAAAATAATAGCCCGGCATACCAGGGAACTTCTCTTGTAGCGTGTTCTTCAGCTTGGTGTTGACCAATTCATCAACCCATGAGGTCAGGACCGGACTGTGCACAATCGCGCCGTATTCATGCATATTGTTGGGACTCTCGGCGGTATTATCGCCTGCTTCCGGCTGATTTTTTATAGCATAGAGCAGGCTGCGACACTGCTCTTCACTCAAAAGGGGCGCCATGAACACATCATTTGTGAGTGTCTCCCAGTGGCCTGATATGTTGATGTTTGGGGGCACGGTAGTCAATGGATAGCCAGTTTGTTAATAGAGCTCTAAATTTAATTCTGCCGGCGTGTCAACAAAGACGCGTACCGTCTTTTCAGTGGTGTACATGTTGACAGCGAGACATGTGCTTCACCGCAGGTCGCATAAGTCTCGCTTAGAGGGTCAGGCCGTTTGGTTCGGCCTGTCTCGGCGGCGCGCAATCGCGTACCTGGCTAGGTAACGCGCCGTCTCGCGCCGAGCAGCGCAAGACTGAGGCCTAGCAGCAGTAATGTTCCAGGAACGGGCACTGCTTGCTGTGGAGTCACAGCCACCGTGCCACAGCTGTCTTTGTCGTTCGGGCCACCGCAGACTCGCTCACCCAGGTAAACAGACCCCAAAAGCGCAGCGGGGTTGCCCGATCCCCATTGGAAGGCCAGGAGGTTGGCGCCAGCGGCAGCTGGATTCAGGGCGAAATCGCCATCAACAAGGGTGTTTGCGACAACATCGAGTGTGAAATTCAGGAGAGCAGAGACGTCGAGGGTGCCAAAGGCGCCACCTGCTGCTGTGCCGCTGAACTGCCCGCTGGGATCACTGGGGTCGTCAATTGCGAGGTCAATAGTGGCCAGGACTGCGCTTCCAGCGCCCAACACTTCATACATCATGCTGGTGATCCCGCAGGGCCCGCCAGACACACAGGTGAGAAAGCCTGGAGTCGCGGGGGTGCCCGTCAGTGTGCCCGATGCGCTATACACATCACCACCCAGCGATGGCGCAGCGAGTGGTGTGTTGAGGTCAATGTGAACGTCATAAGTGATTGGAGTCGCAAATGCCGCGGTTGAGTAGATAGCCATGGCGAGGGTCGCCAGGATGCCTGCAAGAGTCTGTCTGATATCCATACTGTTCACCTGTGCTTTTACGAGGGCATACGGCCCAAATTGATTGCATGGATAAGCTAGCAAAAGTCGTGCCAATATCTAAAAATCAATGGCTTAGCACAATGGCGGTGATGAAAATGTAAAATTTCCTGACAACGTTTACTGCAAAAAAGGGTACTGAGAAGCTAAGTTGCCGAATTCGTAGGTGTTGAGCAATGTTCAGGACCACCCTTACCCTAAAACGGTATGTCCTTATCCTCGTAGGCAGGCGGGTCGGGGATGGGTGATAAGGACGATTGTCCCTCCGGACTAACTGCGCTCTCGTCTCCTGCAGTAACAATCTTCCACCCTTGGAGATTATTAAAATACCTCCCGTTGTACTCCCGCCCGCGGATATCAAATGTCACAGTAATTTCCTGCCCAACCTGAAGGCTATCAAGCAGGCTTATCTTATCCTGAACAAATTCAAGGTTGATTTCCTGCGGGTATTTCCCGTCTTCTACAATTACGACCATTTCCCGTTTAGTAAAGCCACTATCAAATGTCTTCGCTTCTTGGATGATTTTTATCTTTCCAGTTAAATCGTATGCCACTTAATAATTACCTGATAATGAATTTATGCCTTTGGCGTCGCGTCAGTTTATCCATCTAATCGCCGTATGTCTTGTGGGCGCCAGGGGGGGGCTGCCTATGGGGTCTGTAAAGTGGGGCGATGAGAAATAAAAAATGGAAATGAGTGGTTGAAGTCCGTCTTGGGTAGACTACACATCACCCCGCTCGGACGCAGTTAATGTTGGGCGAGGTGATACGCTTCAGCTCTGGATTGATACGGTAACTCACCCTCAGCCAGGTTAGCGATCTGCCCGTGGCAGTCGCAGGTTGATGA
>PKCY01000239.1 GCA_002862985.1 Haliea sp. | reverse complement strand
GGCGCTCCAGGGCTCCGCGCGGTGTCCTCGGCGGGCGCCGCGGGGCAGTTCCCTCGACGCGCGGCGGGGGCTTCTAGTTTTCTCCCCAACAGGACCGTCGAGGGGCGGCTTCCGTTTCGCCCACGAGCGGGCTCGGCCCAACGCGAACACGACATCGCACAACGCAAATACACCGAAACCACAACCTGGCACAGCGGGCGCCTCAGGCTGGCTGCGGGTACACCGCGTATTCGATACCCGCCATTTGCTCTAAAATCCTGTGGACCTGGCATGTATAGCCGTATTCATTGTCGTACCAAAGGTATAGCACCGCCTGCTTGCCATTCACGATGGTCGCTTTGGCGTCAAAAATACAGGCGTGCCGGGAGCCCACAAAATCACTGGAAACCACCTCAGGGGATGCTGAAAAATCTATCTGCTTGCGCAGGGGCGAGTGCAGCGCCTGATAGCGCATAAACTCATTCACCTTTTCGGCGGTAGTTTCTCGCGAGAGCGTCAGGTTGAGAATAGCCATGGATACATTGGGCGTCGGTACGCGAATCGCATTGCCGGTCAATTTGCCGGCCAATTGCGGCAACACCTTGCCTACCGCCACCGCTGCACCCGTTTCGGTCAACACCATGTTCAATGCGGCGCTGCGACCGCGGCGTGATGCCTTGTGGTAGTTGTCGATCAAATTCTGATCATTAGTAAAGGCGTGAACTGTCTCCACGTGCCCCGCAACAATACCGTACTCATCATCCATCGCTTTTAGTGGCGGTCCGATTGCATTGGTGGTGCATGAGGCGGCGGAGATTATACGGTCAGAGGGGTCGATAATATGATCATTGAGACCAGCCACCACATTTTTAATGTTTCCCTTCCCGGGAGCGGTGAGAATAACCTTGCTGACCCCTTTGCTCTTGAGGTGTCTGGAGAGGCCTTCTTCATCCCGCCATACGCCGGTGTTGTCGATGATAATGGCATTGTCGATGCCGTATGCGGTGTAATCGATGGTGTCCGGCGCATCAGCATAAATCACCTTAATCTCGTTGCCGTTGGCTACAAACGACTGGCGCTCCTCATCCATACGGATGGTGCCCTCAAAGGCACCGTGCACCGAGTCGCGGCGCAGCAGGCTTGCTCGCTTTTCCAAATCATTCGCCGCCTTGCCCTTGCGCACGACAATAGCGCGTAGACGCAGGCAATCTCCGCCATTGGTTTTGTCGATCATAATGCGGGCCATCAACCGACCGATGCGGCCAAACCCATAGAGAACCACATCCTGAGGTTGATCGAGTGGCTTGCCCGTAAATCCCACCAGCGAACCCAATTCGCGATCAACATACTGGTCAAGGCTAAGACCCTGCGCAACACCATCGACCGAGTACCCGACCGCCAGACGACCCACATCGACATGGGCGGGGCCAAGATCCAACTGACTCAGCCGATTGAAGACCGGGAACGTCTCAAATTCAGACAGCTCGTTACCTTCTACCTGGCGCACGTAGCGATGGTCTTTCATGATCTCGTAAACGGAACGATTGACCAGGGGCTTGCCGTAGATGTAGCACTTGACGTTTTTTTCCCGGGACAGCCTGCCCACCATGGGAATCATGCCCTCGGCTAATGCCTCGCGCTGTTTCCAGTCCTTGAAGTAATCATCGGGCCGTTCACGCTTGCGGTCACTCACTATCGGATACCTTTTTGGTCGTGTGCAGTGTGGCTAGGGGTTCGGCGCACATTATTATCCGATGACCCAAGCGGTGCAAGCTGCTATCTGGCATATTCACGCTCTGGGCCTACACCGTCGCTGGCGATTGGCGCCGCCTCCGTTATAATTGCGCAGTTGCAAGCCCACCCGTCCCACCGCACAAGCGATCCACAAACTATGTTCAGTAAACTGGTCGATAAGACGCCCTGGCCGCAGCAGGTTGCCTCACGAACTGCCCTTGGCCCGTTCAGCGGGTGCGCTGATGCGCAGTGTATCGCCGAGCTGGCGGTCCCGGGATGCCTGCTTGTGGTAGTTACAGCCGACACCAGTTCCAGCCTGACATTAGAGCGTGAACTCCCCTTCTTCCTGGATGAGGCAGTTGAAATCCTGGTTTTCCCCGACTGGGAAACCCTGCCCTATGACAACTTTTCACCCCATCAGGATATCATCTCGGAACGCCTGAATACCTTGTATCGGCTGCCGTCAATGACCGAGGGCATACTGATCGTACCCGTACCAACACTGATGCATCGACTGGCACCGACTCAATACATAGCGGGATCCAGCCTTGTACTGGAAACAGGACAGTCGCTGAACGTCGAGCAATTTAGAGGCAACCTGACGCACAATGGCTATACCAATGTCGAGACAGTCTATGAACATGGAGAGTTTGCGCAGCGTGGCTCGCTTCTGGACGTCTATCCCATGGGCAGCGACCTGCCCTTCCGCATAGATCTACTTGACGACGAAATCGATTCCCTGCGAACTTTCGAGCCTGAAAGCCAGCGCACGGTCGCAAGGGTGGACGGCGTCAATCTTCTCCCCGCAAGAGAGTATCCGCTGACAGCCGCTGCGATAAGACGATTCCAAATGAATTGGTACGACAGTTTTGAGGTGGAACATGACCTATGCCCCACCTACTGTGAGGTCAGCGCCGGGCGCAGCCCGGGGGGCTGTGAGTATTACTTGCCATTATTCTTCGAAGAAAATGCCACCCTGTTTGACTACCTGCCCTCAACCAGTGCCATCATCACAACGGGTGACCACCACGGTGCGGCACAGCACTTCTGGCAGGAAGTGAACACACGTTTTGAGGAGTACGGCATTGATCCCAGGCGGCCACTGCTGCCGCCCAAACGCTGCTTTACCCCGATTGAAGAGCTCTATCAGCAATTCCGTCGGTTTGCCGTTCTCGAATTACGCCGAAATCCGGACGCAGCAGTGCACCAACAAACAGCCGTGCTGCCTCCACCCAAGCTCGCCGATGACCACGAAAAAGAATCCCCTGCCAATCACCTGGTGCGCTTTTTACAGGACCATCAGGGGCCCGTACTGCTGTGCGCCGAATCAGCGGGACGCCGGGAGATTCTGCTGGAGTCATTGCGCGAACATCAGTTGGCGCCACCGGCGGTGGCCAACTGGCGGGCGTTCATCGATTCCAAACTGGAGTTCGCCATCGCCACAGCCCCACTTGATCGCGGGCTGTATTTTGGCTCCGACCAGCCAACCCTTGTTTGCGAAACACAACTGTTTGGCAATCGCGTCGCCCAGCGTAGACGTCGTAAGAGTTCTGATGAGATAGACCACACCAGTGTATTTAAGGACCTCAATGAATTACGCGAGGGCGTACCCGTAGTTCATCTGGAGCACGGCGTAGGACGTTATATTGGTCTACAAAAGCTGTCCGTAGACGACCAAAACACGGAATTTTTAGCGCTGGAATACGCCCAGGGCTCCCGACTGTATGTCCCCGTATCATCATTGCACCTGATTAGTCGTTACGCAGGGAGTGACCCAGAGCACGCACCACTGCACAAACTAGGCTCGGATCAGTGGGAAAAAGCGCGGCGTAAAGCCAGCGAAAAAGCCAACGATATCGCATCGCAGCTATTGGAAGTGTACGCTCGACGCGAAGCGCGTCAGGGCTTCGAATTTCAAGAGAATGATCAGGACTATACGAGATTCTGTGCCGCCTTCCCTTTTGAAGAGACGCCCGATCAAGAAGCCACCATTAATGCGGTACTTAAAGATATGCTCAGCCCCCGCGTGATGGACAGGCTGGTTTGCGGCGATGTCGGTTTTGGCAAAACCGAAGTTGCGTTGCGCGCCGCATTTGTCGCTACCAGTAATCGCAAGCAGGTCGCGGTACTGGTCCCCACCACACTATTGGCGCAGCAGCACTTTAACTCGTTCAGCGACCGCTTTGCCGACTGGCCGATCACAGTTGAGGTAGTCTCACGCTTTAAATCTACCGCTGAGCTAAATGCTGTAACCCTTCGAGCCGCGTCAGGCGATGTCGATATCCTGATTGGCACGCACAAATTGTTGCAAAGCAATTTTCGATTTCACGATCTGGGCCTGCTCATTATTGACGAGGAACACCGCTTCGGAGTCAAGCAGAAAGAGGCCATCAAAGCCCTGCGCTCCGAAGTCGACATACTGACGCTGACAGCCACCCCCATACCGCGGACACTCAATATGGCTTTAGGCGGCATGCGCGACCTGTCCATCATCGCCACACCACCGGCACGGCGCCTGTCCATCAAGACATTTGTGAGGGAGCACAATATAGCTCTGGTCAAAGAAGCGGTGCTGCGCGAGGTCCTCCGTGGCGGACAGGTCTACTTCCTGCATAACGAAGTGAAGACAATTGAGGAAACAGCGCGCAAACTGCGCGAATTGTTGCCGGATACTAGTATTGCCGTTGCCCACGGGCAGATGCGCGAGACACAGCTGGAACAGGTGATGTCCAGTTTTTATCATCGGCAGCACCATATCCTGGTGTGCTCCACCATCATCGAAACCGGCATCGATATTCCCAATGCCAACACCATCATCATTGAACGTGCGGATAAATTTGGTCTCGCTCAACTGCACCAGCTTCGCGGGCGGGTCGGACGCTCTCATCACCAAGCCTATGCCTATTTGCTTACGCCTCCCCGGTCCGCCATTTCGTCAGATGCAGGCAAACGACTTGAAGCCATTGAGGCCGCAGGCGATCTGGGCTCAGGGTACCTGTTGGCCACACTCGACATGGAGATACGCGGCGCGGGCGAGTTATTGGGTGACGAACAGAGTGG
>PKCY01000272.1 GCA_002862985.1 Haliea sp. | reverse complement strand
AACTACTTTTTTCTATTCCTCGCCTGCACTCTCGCTGGCGCCACCAGTATGGCCGCCGAAACACCCAAAATCGGCGATTTCTCCCTGCTCGACCATCAAGGCAAGTTCCACCAGCTGAGTTGGTACGGCGACCAAAAAGCGATCGTCATTTTCGTACAGGGCAATGGGTGCCCCATAGTCCGCAATGGCGCGCCAACGCTGAAAGCCATCCGCGCCGAGTATGAAAGCCAGGGCGTGGCATTTTTCATGCTCAACCCTCAAACGCAGGATAATCGGCACAGTATCGCCCAAGAAGCGGAAGAGTTTGGATACGACTTCCCCATCCTGGTGGATGAGGCGCAGCTAGTAGCCGAATCTCTGGGAGTGGACCGAACCTCTGAAGTTTTTGTCATCGATCCGAAAACAATGACTGTTGTGTTCCGTGGCCCCATTGACGATCGTCTGGGGTATGAATCCCAGAAGCCGGAAGCCAAAAACCACTATCTGACAGACGCGCTGGATGCATTTTTATCAGGGCAGACTGTGGCGGAGAACTCTCTGGAGGTACCCGGCTGCCTCATCGGATTTCCCGCACGCGACCAGCATGCAAAAGTACCTGTATCGTACACCACCGATATAGCACCCTTGCTCGCAGACAAGTGCGTGGGCTGTCATCACGACGGAGGGATCGGGCCCTGGTCCATGTCGGATCACGCTATGGTGCAAGGCTGGTCACGCATGATGAAGGAAGTGGTGATGACTCGGCGCATGCCGCCTGGGCAGATCGATCCACACGTTGGTAAGCCGATTGACGATGTGGTGAAGATGACACCTGCGGAACTGCAAATGCTCGTTCACTGGATAGATGCCGGTGCTGTTATAGATAAAGGCGCCGAGGACCCTCTGGTCGCCATGACCATCGAAAATCCGCAATTCACGCTGGGTGAGCCGGACATGGTGTACACAGTACCTGCGCAATCCATTCCCGCGACCGGTATTCTCGAATATCGCTACATTCCTGTTGAGCTAAATTTGGATAAGGATATCTGGATACGCGCCATAGAATTTGTACCTGGCGACAGCAAGGTGCTGCATCACGTCATTGCCTATCTCTCAAGCCCGGCAGACAAATCCGGCAGGGGCAGAGATGAAGGTTCTGACCGGGAAGAAAGCATCGGTGGCTTCGCACCCGGTCGTCAACCCGACGCCTTCAGGGACAATAGCGGGCGTTTGATCCCTGAAGGATCCAACCTGCTGCTGCAAATGCACTACACCACATCTGGTAAGGCCACCGTCGACGAAACTCAGGTAGGCCTTTATATCTACGATGAGCCCCCGACTTACGTGATGTCTGGCGGTGTTGCGGGCCAGAGACGCTTTATGATTCCCGCGCATGCCAAAGAGCATAAACTGGAAGGAGAACAGTTAATTGAGGAGGATGCCTATCTCTACGGTATAACTCCCCATATGCATTACCGTGGAAAATATATGAGCATGTCCGCCGAGTATCCCGACGGCACCTCCGAAGTGCTGTTGTCGGTTCCCAAGTACGAATTCAATTGGCAGTTCAGCTATCAGCTAAAAGAGCCACTGTTTTTACCGGCAGGCACTCGTCTGGTCGCCAGGGGCGCCATGGACAACTCGGAACGCAATCGATTCAACCCCGACCCTACAAAGCCTGTCCTTTTCGGGCTACAGACCAAGCATGAGATGTTCTTCGGGTTTACTACACTGCGCTTTGTGGGTGACACGCCGGAATCTGGCACAGGGGATGCGTCAGAGGCAGGTGTTGCCGGATTATAATTTTTAGGGTCAGCGCCCTACCGCGCTGACCCCCAACCCCCGCTAAGCGCGGCACAACCGTGCGCATCACGCTGGCCCTTAGCTGCGCAAAACACAGGGCTCCAACGGTGGGCAGGGTCACACCCGCGGCAATCGGACCCTGCGGTGACATAAAACTGTCTGTTTCCGCTATGCTCAACTGAGCGAACAGGATTGTGACCACCGAAATAGCCGGCAACGATACCTGCTTCAGTGTCAATATCGTCATAAACAACAGTGGATTTCGCATCGAACTGGGTTTATTCATCTTAGCCATAATGCATGCAGTGCTTACAGTCCTGCTTACCAGCACAGTGTGCGCCGACGAATACATTGGCAACTACAGCGCGAATAAACATAATGCTAACGCGACGTCCAAGGCCTATGGGAAGGGCAGTCCTTATCGCAGTGATAGCCGGAATAATCCATACGGCGAAGGATTGGAAATGCATGGTGAGTAGGGGTGAGCTGTGATGTGCTAAACGAGCAGTGTCGCACAGGGTATCATTGGACTAATGTCTTAAGTGTTTCTTCTGAGTAATGATGCCCGGTCGACCGACGCCGGCAGGGCGCTTACATCATTCGTTCGTGCAGATTAGACAGAATCCAGATGGTGCCGCCTACCATTAAAAACAAGATAAGGCTGGTAAAGAGCACAAGCTGAAGGTCGTCCCGGTGAGAGTGCCAACCAATGTGGAGAAAATAGCGAAAATGCACAACGATCTGCGTCACCGCCAAGACCGCGAGCGCAATCAGTCGCTCGAAGTACGGTAGAATCTCAAAGATCACCAACCCGAAAGCCAAGGCGGTGAGCACTAGTGCCAGTAGGCCGCCAATGCAGTAAGCCCTAAAATCCTGTGCATACGGTTCGACGTGCTCGTCAGTCATTGCGTCGCTTTTCATAGTGCCACCCCGAATAAGTAAACAAAGGTGAAAATACAAACCCACACGATATCCAGCATGTGCCAGAACAGCGCGAGACGCATCAGTCGCAGTTTCACCTGGGTGGTGCGACCCAGTACCAGCAACTGCACCAGCATCACGATCATCCAACACAAACCGGCCGTCACATGGATGCCGTGGGTTGCAACCAGCATATAGAAGGCTGATAGGAAGCCACTGCGTTGAGGCACAGCCCCCTGCTGCGTCATTATCCAGAAGTCGCGCACCTCCATACCAATGAAGCCGGCACCTAAGCAAAACGTCAGGACTAACCAAAACACCAGGTGCTGCCTATCGGCTTTGTACTTCAGAGCCAGCGAGGCCATACCAAAGGTAATACTACTG
This sequence comes from Haliea sp., assembly GCA_002862985.1. Classification (GTDB taxonomy): domain Bacteria; phylum Pseudomonadota; class Gammaproteobacteria; order Pseudomonadales; family Halieaceae; genus Marimicrobium. The sequence continues at coordinate 1,709 of PKCY01000272.1, read as the reverse complement.
CTCAGCAATAGCATTGTTTCGATAAATGCGCTGGGAAGATCGAAGACATCGGTCGGGCTGGGGCCGCCCGCCTGACCTTGCACGCTCATGCTGGCATAGGTCGCAAACAGTATGGCAAACAGCACCAGATCGGCCATCAAGAAAACCCAGAAGCCAAAAATGACGGGCTCGGACTGGGCATGGCTATATTCGTCGGCACTGCCCAGGTTCAGTCCTGGGTGGAGAACTACCTGTCGCTTCATGCGAGCACCTCCGCACGGCCGACATTGGTGCGGGTATCTTCCTGTTCACGAGGCGTAGTGGCGCACTCTCGTACCTGCTGCAGCCAGGCTTCATGATCTTCACGCACTTTGCTAGCGGGAATAACGCGTTCTGTCTCGGTGACAAAGCTGCGCGCTATCACCGCCCCCCAAATAATAACGAAGGAAACGGCCACCAGCCACCAGATGTGCCAGACCAGCGCAAAACCCAGACCAATTGCGCCAACGCCGATAACAGGGGCGACTATGCTATTTTTGGGCACAGCAATGTCTTCGTAGGTGTCCGGCGATACGTAGGCTTGGCCCTGCTCCTTCAGCCGGGTGAAGGCGTCCTGCCCTGATACCTTGGGAATAACGGCGAAGTTGTACTCCGGCGGTGGCGCGCTGTTAGACCATTCCAGTGAGCGGCCATCCCAGGGGTCACCTGCGGGCACGCGCCGCTGGTCGCGCTGGCGCACGCTAACGACCAGTTGCACGCACAAGAAAATGAAGCCCGAGAACAGCAGCAGTGCGCCGATAAATGCCACCTGCAGCCACCCCAGATATTCGGGTCGAAACCACTCAACGGTGCGACGCATTGCACCCATCAGGCCCAGTGCGTAAAGCGGCATAAAGGTCAGGTAAAAGCCTACGGACCAGCACCAGAAGGACGCTTTGCCCCAGCGCTCTGCTAGGCGGAAGCCGAATGCCTTGGGAAACCAGAACTGGTAACCGGCGATCATGCCGAACAACACGCCGGGGATAACCATATTATGGAAATGTGCGACCAAAAACAGGGAGTTGTGTACTGCAAAATCCACTGGCGGATTGGCCAAAATCACCCCGGTCAGCCCGCCGATCACGAAGGTGACCAGAAACATGATGGAAAACAGCATGGCCGTGGTCAAGCGGATGCGTCCGCGCACCATCGTCAGCAGCCAATCATAGACTTTCACGCCTGTCGGCACGCCGATGAGCATCGTCGCGATGCCGAAGATGGCATTCACGTTGGCGCCCTGTCCCATGGTAAAGAAGTGGTGCAACCACACGGTAAAGGACAACACCGCAATCGACATGGTGGCAACGACTAAGGATTTATAGCCGTAAATAGTTTTGCCGGAAAAGGTTGAGATCACCTCAGAGAACACTCCGAAGGCGGGTAGAATTAAGATGTAGACCTCGGGATGACCAAACAGCCAAAACAGATTGGCGTAGTTCATCATATTGCCGCCCAGATCATTGGTAAAGAAGTGGAATCCGGCGTAGCGGTCCAGAGCTAACATCAGGGTCGCAATTGTCAGCGGCGCCATCGCAAAAATCATCAGGACGCTGGTACACAGGCTGGTCCAGCAGAACAGTGGCATGCGAAATAGCGTCATGCCGGGAGCGCGGTTTTTATAAATTGTGGTGGCAAAATTAACGCCTGTCAGCGTACTACCGATAGACGTCAGACTGATAGACCAGATCCAG
>PKCY01000222.1 GCA_002862985.1 Haliea sp. | reverse complement strand
ATAGGGAGAAGGCCAGAGAGTATCTCGATCTGGTGATTGTTCAGTACGACGGAAAAAATAACACCGTGGTTAAACTGGCCAGGGACTTTATTGCCGAGAACTACTGAGCGGCGAACTGGTGACAAACTCTCTCCCCGTCGACGTTAATACTGCACCCTATAGCCCGGATGTGGATCAACTTCGCATCACAGAAATTTTTTATTCCCTGCAGGGCGAGGCACGAACCGTTGGCTTACCCACGGTGTTCGTGCGTCTGACTGGTTGCCCTTTGCGCTGTGTTTACTGCGATACCGAGTATGCCTTCAGTGGCGGTCAGATGCAGACAATCGAGGGCATTGCTGAAAAAGTGGCCGCCTATGCGCCGCGCTATGTCACTGTGACCGGCGGCGAGCCCCTGGCGCAACCCAACTGCCTGCCATTGCTAAAGACACTGTGTGATGCAGGCTATGAAGTCTCATTGGAAACCGGCGGGGCAATGAGTCTGGGGGGTGTGGATGAGCGCGTTGTAACAGTCATTGACCTCAAAACCCCCGCTTCCCAGGAAATGGAACGCAATGACTATACTAATATTCCCCTACTGCGCGCCCACGATCAGGTCAAATTTGTCATCTGTGATCGACAGGACTACGACTGGGCCCGCTTCAAGTTGGATGAGTACCAGTTGCCAGAGCGGGTAGCCGATGTATTGTTTTCTCCCAGCCATGGCCAGCTCACTGCCCGGGCGTTAGCCGAGTGGATTCTGGCCGATAATTTGCCGGTGAGATTGCAGCTGCAGCTGCACAAACTGCTGTGGAATGACGAGCCGGGGCACTGAGGAGTATGGCGGAACAAAAACGTGCAGTTATCCTTGTGTCTGGTGGCTTGGACTCCACCACGGTACTGGCCTTGGCGATATCCCAAGGTTATGCCTGTTATGCCCTCAGTTTTGATTATGGCCAGCGGCACCGAGCTGAGCTGTTTGCCGCAGAGCGTGTTTCTCTTGCTCTGGGGGATGTTGAGCACAAGGTCGTGAACCTGAACCTGGACAGTATCGGTGGTTCTGCCCTCACTGATTTGTCCATCGCTGTTCCCGAGGTAGAAACCGAGGGCATACCGGTGACGTATGTTCCGGCCCGCAATACCGTATTTCTGTCGATCGCCCTGGGCTGGGCGGAAGTGCTGGGCGCCCACGATATTTTCATCGGTGTGAACGCTGTGGACTATTCCGGCTACCCCGATTGCCGGCCCGAGTACATCGCCGCGTTTGAGGCAATGGCCAATTTTGCCACCAAGGCGGGCGTGGAGGGCCAGAAAGTGACCATACATGCGCCGCTGATGACGCAGAGCAAGGGCGATATCATTCGTACCGGCGTTGCTTTGGGAGTCGACTATGCCCTCACGGTGTCGTGCTATCAGGCCACCGAGGACAGCCTTGCCTGTGGCAAATGCGACAGCTGCCGCCTGCGCCGCCAGGGCTTTGTCGACGCCGGTATCCAGGATCCTACTCGCTACCTCTAAACCTGGCGCGGATGTGTGCCGACAACGCCGCAAAACTCGTTGCAAAGCCCGGTTTCTGGTCTAACCTTTTTAGAGAATCAACGCCGTCGTTTCGCGCCGGTCTGTTTGGTCTAATCCATGTTGAGGAACACAGAATGTCCGAAACAGAAAATCATGATGAGGAACGGCTTACCCCGCCCCCGGTAGAAGAGTTTGCCCTTGGTAAGGTTATCGAGCAGGCCAAACAGGTGATAACCGATCCCGCGGGGTTCTACCGCACAATGCCGCGGGAGGGCGGCTACCGGGAACCAGTGACCTTCACCCTGGTAATGGCGGCAATCGCTGGCGGCATCTTCGCGCTTTTATCTATCATTGGCCTCACCGGGGCCGGTTTTGGCGGCGTTGTGGCCATCATCGTGCTGCCCATCGCGCTGTTGATCGGAGGCTTCATTGCCGCGGCTGTGTTTTTCGTGATCTGGAAATTAATGGGCTCAGCGCAGGGCTACCAGGCCGCCTATCGCTGTGTTGCCTATTCCTATGCAATATTCCCCGCGGCCATACTAATCAGCGTGATTCCCTATGTGGGAGCCTTCGTACGGACACTGTGGAGCATCTGGTTGCTGGTGACTGCCAGTGTTGAAGTGCATGGCCGGCAACAGCGTACGGCGTTGATAGTGTTCGGTATTCTGGGTGTGCTGCCGCTTTTAGGGTCTGGATGAGAGCGCTGAAATCGACCCGGAAAAGGCTGCTAGATCGGTGGGGTCTTACTTCGGGGTACTCAGAAGGAGGCGGAGGCTGCACAAGAATCATCGTCTGAATCTGCAAATTCAGAATAGCTCACGACGCCGTCGCTCGAAAGCCCATTAAGACTGCGAGAGAGTGAGGAACCCTTCCGGGTTGCAAGCTCCAGCCTGCTGATTCCCTTAGAAAAATGCCTTGAGTTTTCATTCGAAATCCGTACTATACCGTGCTCCTTCTGGGGCCGTTAGCTCAGTTGGTAGAGCAGTTGGCTTTTAACCAATTGGTCGATGGTTCAAGTCCATCACGGCCCACCATTTTCAAAGGATACCCTGGTTAGCTTCCACTAACTGGGCGCCCTCTTTCCGACACCGCGCTTTGATGCACTAATGTCAGGGTTGGTGTTTGATGAGCGATGCTGCTGACAACTGTCTTCTCGCATGCATAAACCACCGCCCCGTAATGCGATAAACCACTTAAAAGCGACCGGCCGGGTATGCAGATATCCTGAAGTAGATCCGCGATAACGCGTTTGAACAGCAGTTGCGCGAGCGGCTAATTCGACAGATTCACGGCCCACAGTTCACACCATCGTAATCAGTGCTCAATATCCAGCGGACGATAATAGGCCTTACCCTGGTTTATATATTCCCCCATGAGCTTCAGAAAGCTTTCGCCGGCAGAACCCTCTTCGGTCAGCGTGAGGTTCTGGCGAATAAAATTAACACTATCAGGGTTCAACTCTCGGGCTTTTTGCCAGTAGTGCTCAGCTTTTTCACTTTGCCCATGCTCGCGAAATAAATTGCCAAGTCGAAAAGCAGCATCTGCTGAAAGCTGTTCGGGAGTGTGTTGGCGGATATTCCCGGTCACGGTCTCCGCAGATTGAACGTGCACGCTCTCTGGGCCTTTGGCAATCCAATCCTTTAACGCCGGCGAGTAAACGTCGGTGCCGAACGAGATCTTATGCTCACCATCGCCAATCTCATGCTGCTGGGAGTAGGTGCCTTCATCAATGCGGACGATCCTTCCTTCCTCGTCCACCCAGGCGGCAGACGGTACATTCACAAAGTTAAAGGCACTGCTAATGATGTGATCCGGATCAACCACCTGAATATAAGTCGGACTCGCCGCATCGAAAATCGGGCCGGCAACCGCTTCACCGCCGACGTCCTCTGCTGCACACAGGATTACAAAATTGGGGTCGTTAATCTCTTCATAGATACGTTGCCACACGGGCACGTCAAGAAAGCATCCTCACCAGGAGGACCAGGTCACGATCAGGGCCTTTTTGCCCTTCAGATCTGCCATGTGGACAACCTGCCCCGCGCGGTCAGTGACTTCAAAATCTGGCGCCATCGCATCGATCATCATGCGCTCACGCCTGGCGGGTATTTCAGCAAAACTCCAGACTTTGGAATCTGTATCTGCCACATAGGTTTGGCCGAGCAAATCCGCAAATGCGGTCAGATCAAACCATTGTTGGCCGCCGCGTTCAACGAGCAGGGACTTATCAATGGGGATGCACAGTTCGCCGTAACAAGCGCCCTCGGGCTTGAGTGTGAATCCGTTAATCTCAGGGAGGTGCTCCGGTCGGATCAACAGACCATCGCCTTCACCCACCTGACTCAAGGTTATAGTGCGCCCTTGGCACAATACGGTGGCGCTGCCCTCAGGATGAAGGGGCTTTTCTTCGAAGGGATGCCGAAGATCCGGGTGTGCCATCATGGCGTCCGACATGGTCTTACTCCTGACTGAATATTCTACCATCCTAACGCTATCTCAACAGTAGAGGAACTCTTTCTGGCGATGGCGGACACGGCTCGCCACTAAGGTAGGTCGGTGAGGTGTAAAAAATAAATGCATCCCCGTTATCTTATCTACCGCTCAGGGAAGGTTTTTCGCCGGGTTGGAGCGGGCCATCGTCATAAACTCACGCCGCGTGGTGGCCTCAGCAAGCGTATCGCGCACGAATATGTGGGCTTGACCGTTAGTGTCGTCGGGCACCAAGTTTGACGCTGCAGAATAATACGCGATGCAGTGTCCGTTGGTGAACACCGAGTGCAGCTTAGATCCGCCTTGGCCCAAGACGCCAGTGCTGGACACGCTGACCACTTCTGCCCAGCTACACACGGATATGATCAGGAGCATAAGGCTGGGCAAAATGCCGCGTCGAATCATGACCAGGATGCGAATAGGGGTTTTTCGATTAGTCATGTCGATCCCTCGGGAGGCACTGCCTCTTTTGAAGACGGCACCCACCCGCTTGGCAAGTGTCATTTTATCCATAAATTAAGCAGCGCGAACCGGCCGAAACGGTGGCATCGGATTTTGGGCATACGTATTCCCTTTGATCTTTTGACATGGTATTGTGTTGAAACTAATAACTACTAGTCGTTAATTTGGCGCGCGAAGAATTTCTATCGCCTTCTGTCAGGACCTTTACCACCGGCAAGGATTGCCACCCCAAATTTGCGGCGTTGATTGCAGTGTAAACCTCGGCTGATAGCCCTTGCTAATCGCAGCAGGCAGGGCCTCGCCGGTCAAGTTAAAAATATGAGAAACAATCAGAGAGAGTGGCTATGTCATTGATAATAAAACTATTTAAAGCATC
>PKCY01000195.1 GCA_002862985.1 Haliea sp. | reverse complement strand
GTAGCAACCGCTGCGTATCAACAAAACACCGTATCCCTGGACATGAGCCAGATCGTCCGCATGCGTGAATTCTGGTTCCTCGGCCTGAGCATGGGGCTGGTATTTTCCTCCTTCGCCTCCATGCTGGCAAACTTGGCGCCCTATGCCACGCGACTTGGCATTAGCGAAGACAATATATCGAGCATGATCGCGCTACTCGCGTTCGGCGGACTGGCCGGAAAACTCGCTTTTGGTATGGCAGCAGATCGTATAAACCTGAAGGTAGGTTTATGGATAGCCCACGCTCTCCTGGGAATAGCATTTGTGATTCTTATCTTCGAACCGCCCTTTGCGCTGCTTCTGGTTGCGTCATTTTCCTTTGGCCTCTCGACTGGAGGCTTGCTGCCAGTATGGAATGCCATGGTGGCGAAAGTCTTTGGCGTGGACAGTTTTGGCCGCGCCATGGGTGCAATGGGTCCCATCATTACACTCAACATTATCCCGGCATACATCATTGTGGGCCGATTATTCGACAGCACCGGCAGCTACACAACTGGCCTGATACTGTTCTCCCTTGTCATTGGTCTGGCGTCGATTATGATCGTGCCACTGCGCTTGCCACCGTAAGTCAAAGGGCCGCAGCGGAAGCTATTGCTATTAAGACAAGCTGGCACATAGAGCACATTGAACCTCCACCCTTTGTCTCAGAAACTTTCCTGCCCTGCGCTCAATCTATTGCTATGCTTATGTGTGAAGCAAACAACAGGATATTGCTATGACCCTTTTTCACGATCTGGAGATGAATTCAATTACGGGCGAACCCCTGTCATTTAAACAGTATAAAGGGCAGATTTGCCTGGTGGTAAACGTCGCTAGCCAGTGAGGCCTCACCCCCCAATACGCAGGTCTGCGTACCCTTAATGAAGAGAACAGTGACCTTACGGTCCTTGGCTTTCCCTGCAATCAATTCGGCGCGCAGGAACCGGGTACGAACGAGGAAATCCTCGCTTTTGCCCGGTCCAATTACGATGTCAACTTCCCCTTGTTTTCAAAGATTGAAGTCAATGGCGATAACGCCTGTGCACTCTATCAAATGTTGACAGCCGCTGTGCCGGACGAAGAAGGAAACAGTGACGTTGGCTGGAACTTTACCAAGTTTCTAATTGATGGACAGGGCACTGTACTTGCTCGGTTTGCGCCGACGATCACACCTGAGGGGATCAGCGAAAAACTGCCAACCTATCGATAGAGAATCTGACAGCAAGATATATCAAATTCCGCCCATTAGGGATTCTCACGAGGGCGATCGAATGCCCTTGTATCTTCGATACTAAATGCATGGCAGGACCTGGACGATCCGCAGCTCTGAGCCCAGTGGGGCATCACATTTGACTGGCAGCATACGCCCTGGGTACGCAAAACCTGTGCGTGCTGACAATCAATGAGGCTTTCTTCCGGGTAAAGACCGGAGGCTTCTCCCAAGCTGTGCACGTCATTTATCTTTTATTAGGTGATAGCATCCTGCGTATTTTTATCCCGGCAATTAACGAATAAAAAAATAGAAGAAGCTTGCTGTAATTCAGGCTGGCTTTATTAATGCATTCATCGGAGCGCTGACCTTTTAGCACTAAAGGCCCTCTCCTTTAAGCGCATTCTCACTACTACACAGTAACGCTATGCTAAGACCGGTCAAAGCCGCAAATTGACCAGCTAACGATCAGCGGACTGATTATCCAAATTGGTAATATCAAAGGCCGGCACGTATAACTGTGGAGCCTTCCCCCCATCCACTGGCAGAATAACTCCCGTAACAAACGAAGCCTCATCCGATGCGAGAAAACAAATCGCACTAGCGACCTCCTCAGACTTAGCAGCGCGTTGCATAGGGATTGCGTCAGTAATTGTCTTCTTCACCGATTCGTTTTTGAGTATGGCAGCATTGAGCCCTGGAGTATCGACTGCTCCGGGTGCGACGACATTAATCCGCACGTTATGGGGCGCCGCCTCCATCGCTGCGCACTGGCTGAACTGGTTAAGCGCGGCCTTAGCAGCTCCGTACCCTCCAGAGGCAATACCCGCGCGAAGGCTGCTGACAGAAGATATATTTACAATCGATCCACTGCGCTGAGAAATCATAACGCGCAGGGCTGCTTGTACTCCGATAAAAACACTGTCGACTCCGATTCCAAAATTTGCGCGCCAGTCTTTTAGACTCTGATCGACCACCATTCCACCGATAACGGAAGGGGCATTGTTTACCAGCACATCCAGGCGGCCATGCTCCTTTGCTGTGTCCGCAATCAAGGCAGCAAATGCCTCGGTATCACCCACATCTAGTTTAACCCCCGTAAGGCTGCCACTCATCCCTCCAACTGCCGCTTTGAGCTCATCCAGTTTAGGTTTTCGTCGAGCGCAACTGACTACGTGCGCGCCCTCTGAAACGAGCTGCAATACGGTACTTCTGCCTATCCCCATACTACCACCAGTAACGATAGCGACCTTGCCCTCAAACCTTGATCTGCTCATTCCAATACCCTACGGAGTTGTATTCAAGTTTGGCAAGCCGAGCGTGGCCTCGCCGGAAGTATGGTAACCCAAACGATTTCTGCCCTTAAAAGCGACTGAAACCAGGACGCCCTTGGGCTCGACCTCAATTCGAGTAACCTCCCCTACTATGTCACCTGTAGCACTGAGACCATTTTTTCAAAGATACGTATCGATAGGGCACGGCACTATGGCATACGGAAACAAATCACAGGGTCCCGTCGACCTCTGGTAATTACGTCGATTTTAGCGCACGATTTGAAGATCGATCCGGGTGAGATGCCAGACTTTCCCCGTTGAACATAAAGATTACCGGCAATTATTGCTTTAGGAGAAATAGGTATGAAACGCACAATCCAACAGTCGATCGGCTCCATTATTGGTGGAACCATGCTGTTGCAATCGCTTTTTGCAACAGCCCAGGATTTTTACTCTAGCGATGGTGCCGCCGAGCCGTCGCCAGAAGTAATAGAAGCATTTGATCGCCACAATACATCCAGCCAAGGGCAGGCAGGACAAATCTACGACGGTGAGGGCTCTTATCAGGGGAAGGTCGACAGAAGTGGCAGGATATACGATAGCGAAGGTGAGTATCAAGGCCGAGTAGACGGCAGTGGGAGGATCTTTGACAATGAAGGGACGTACAGTGGTCATCGGGATGAAGAAGGCAATCTATACGACGAGGACGGGACTCTTGAAGGCCGGGTAGAGAATTGAGCGGAGGCTCTGGTGGTTGGTCGATTGCGGCCAATTAGCATGGCGGTAACGGCTGACGCATTGATCGCTCGAACCAACCCGATGCTCTTCTGCAAAGAACACCGGCAGTACACGGCTTAGAATTCGCTTTGTAATCGACGTTTCCTAGAACCAACGGTAGCGCATTTCAAGACCAAAGGTACGACCAGCATCCTTTTCAGCGATGATTATAGGCATTAGGCAAGATATTGGGGTTGTTAGGCAAGATAGCGGAAGCGTAGAATTTATTGGCGATGTTTTTCACAAACACTGTCGCCGTCCAGCGATCACTGTGGTCCTGCAGTGAATTCGCGCGAGTGCATTCGCCCTCTGCGCGAAAAACCTGGCCACCGCTGCACTGTCCCGCCGGGTAGTCGTCGATGCGGGCATCGACGTACGCCACACCACCAGTCAACCGCAAGTTTTCAGTGCCCTGGGCGAGAAAATCGAGCTCAACCCCCTGGGTGGAAACTTCGCCAGCATTGACCAGGATAAAAGCACCAGGGTCATCACCGATATTACAATCCGGCTCATCATCCGGGCAGGTTGGTGGAGTCCCATCCGGGTCAAAGCAAGACTGCGACTGGAAATCTTTATAAACCGAGTAAAATACAGCCGTATTCAACCGCACTCGCCCATCGAGTAGTGTCGTTTTAACACGCGTTCTCAAGGCTTGGAGGTTTCCGGGTCGACCCGTGGCAAGTCCACTGGATCAACACCGAAGGCCACATCGAAGACTGGCCCCTTGTAACCTTCAATGTAACTCAAGTACGTCAAAGCCTCATTACTGAAGTCTCATTGCACAGCCAGCTTGGATGACAGGTCATTCTCACTGGTATCACCCGGCGTCTGCGCAACGGGCATGGCTAGACCAATCTGCGGGCCAGAGAGTGTGCGCTCAAAGGTAAAGTCCAGCTCAACCTCGGTATATTGCGCCCCCACGATCACCCGCCATGCCTCACTAAAATGCGAGGTAGCCTCACCGAAGGCCGCCCAGTTTTTGGTGTCCACTCCGAAATTGGCTACGGCTTCGCCAGGATCGCCAATGACAGCATTACGACGGAAAGTTCGCTTCACTGTTTGGTCGAAGTAAAAAAGTCCGGCGACGCAGGTCAACTTACTGTCAGCAGGAGATAGTAGACGCAGCCCCTGAGTAAACTGGTTCTGATCTGTGCCGCCTGAAGTAGATCGGCACCAAGGGCCATAACAGCCACGGCAACATCCTGCAGATTTGACTCACGCTTGGTGGCCGTCGCAACGACCTCCTCCAACACCAGACCTCCATTTCCGATTGCGCAAAAACCGCAGACTCGCTCGCCACCGAAAAGGTGATGGCCACCGGCGCCCGGCCTATTGTTATTTTCATAATGGTTCACCTGTTGAAGCATTCACTTCTTCGACGCAAAACACTTGCTGCACACGTATATCCCGTGACGAGCTGCCCAACCGCGCAAGATAACTTCCTGTTTTGAGTTGCCACTGGTTCGTTTCCGGGCAAAAAAGTGTCAGTTTGGCAATCGGTAACTTCATCGATACCCGGTGTGATTGGCCAGCTTCCAGGTGAATCTTTTGAAAATTCTTTAGGCTCTGCAGCGGGCGATCATCAGCTGCCTGCTGATCACTAAC
>PKCY01000018.1 GCA_002862985.1 Haliea sp. | reverse complement strand
GTGTACAACACCATCGCTAATGATTTGTTGCGCCGACTGGGAGCGCTGTCACCCGCTGAACGCAGTGATGTGCGCACTGTAACCGAACTGCGGTTTGCGCGCAGTTTCTCCCCCACCGCATTCAACGGATACCTTAAAGAGGACAGCAAAGAACAATTTACGATCCTTCGCCTGCCGGCAATAAATGACCCCATGCTGGAACGCGTTCGAGAAATCCGCGAGCGCGACCATGTCTATGTGGATACGTTGCAAGGCTATTACGCTAATTTTGATGCACAGATGGCAAACCCCTATCAAGAGTGGCGCAAACTCAGCTATGAGGAAGTCATGGCGCTACAGGAGCTTAAAGCCCAGAGCACACGCAACCTGATAGCCGGAGGAGTCGCTATTCTGGCAGGTATTGCTGCAGCCAGTTCCGGCGATAGCAGTACCATGCGCACCGCCGGCAATGTCGCTATCCTCGGCGGTGGCTTATTGCTCAAGAGTGGATTAGACAAACGCAATCAGGCCCAGATTCATGTACAGGCGCTAGAGGAGCTGGGCATGTCTTTGGAAGCAGAAATCACACCACAGGTCATTCAACTGGAAGACCGCACCGTTATGCTCAGCGGAAATGTGGAACAACAGTACGCACAATGGCGGGAGTTATTGGCAGACATCTATCGCGCCGAACTCGGCGCGCTGGAATTACCTGAGGAATCGGCGAGCACTGCTGATACACTCTGACCCCATCCCCCGAATCGCAAGGCTCCAACCTCGGCATGTCTTCTCCCAACGAACCAGTAAAACCCATTCCGTTTGATGTGGCCCACTCTGTCCCTTCCCCAGTACAACAGCAGGCCACAACGGAAAAAAAAGGTACACCCTCCTGGGTGCTACCCGCTTTTGGCGGGCTTTTACTGCTGGCTATAGCGGTCTTCTTTCTGCTTCCCAAGAGCATCGACTCTGCAAACCAGGACCAGAGTCCCCCTCAGCAGCAGGCTTCCCAGGGCACTAACGCAGGCTCATCCGAGGCGATTACCAGAAAACCGGCACAGCCCGCAAACGATACAACGCCCTGGTCCGATGCGCAGCAGGCAAAGCTGCGCAAGGAAGCACAGGAGGTACTGGCGGAACTGCTTGAACTTCAGTTTGCATTGCAGGAACGCGGCGTGGCGCAATGGGCTCCGGAACGCTTTGCCGAGGTGGCGACACTTGCTGCAGCCGCAGACGAGTTGTACAAGAACCGCCAGTACGAGGAGGCCACTGTTCAGTACCAACAGGGACTGACAGACTTGCAGAACCTGCAGACGTCTATTCCCGAGACGCTAAATACCCTACTTGAACAGGCCACTGAGTCGATTGAACAGGGCGATATCGCAGGGGCTGATACAGCCCTGAAATTGGCAACGCTCATTGACCCTCAGAATGCTGATATCGATACACTCGCACACCGCACCGCAGTACTGCCGCAATTACTACCGCTTCTTACCCAGGCAGCGGAAGCCGAAACGACCGGCGACTTGTCTACAGCACAAGCGTTACTCCAACAAGCAGCGAAGCTGGACCCACTGCATCAACGCACGCACAGCGAACTGGATAGAGTTGCCAGCCTGGCTAAAGCGCAGGAATTCAATGCGGCCATGAGCGAGGGCTATGCCGCACTCGACGAAGGTCGATTTGACAAAGCCCGCAAAGCATTTCGCTCCGCCGCAACGCTGCAGTCCGGGTCAGGCGAAGCCACCAGCGGCCTGCAGGAAGTCGAAACCGCAGCCACCGCCCAACGTCTTGGCAATTTGAGCAGGACCGGCCTGCAGCGCGAGCAGAAGGAACAATGGCAGCAAGCGGTTGTAGCCTATGAACAGGCCCAAAAAATTGACGGTAGTGTAATCTTTGCCAGCGAGGGATTAAATCGCGCGCGATCCAGGGCGCACCTGGACAATCAACTTCGTAACCTCATTGACAAGCCTCAGCGACTAACGGACCTGGGGATCGCCCAGTCCAGCGCCCAACTGCTCGCAAAAGCAAAGGAGACTAGACCGCGTGGGTCGCTACTGACACAGCAAATCAATCGTCTCGAAACTCTGCTGGCTGAGGCCAACTCAACCGTGGATGTGACCCTGCGGTCTGACGGTGAAACGGAAGTCATTGTGTACAAAGTTGCCCGGCTGGGGCGCTTCCAACAACATCAACTTACTCTCAGGCCCGGCACTTACACGGCACTGGGAACCCGCAACGGCTATCGCGATGTACGCCTCAGTTTCACCATAGCACAGGGCACAATACCACCGTCGGTAACCATCACCTGCACGGAGCCAATCTGATATGGCTGAGCCGCTGTCCGATCAACCGGTGACAATCGCACCCAGTAGTTTCACAGCACTGGAACAGACCAAGACTGAGTCACCCCGACCGCGCAAGCCGCGGCGCAGCCTATTGTACCTTTGTATCGCATTTTTTGTTGTTGTGATGGTCTTTCTGCTAACCGCCCGCTCCCTGCAAATTACGGTAGCCGCCGAGACGCCATTTCAAATCTCCATCTCCGGGCTCGCAATTCCATTTGGCCAGCGCTATCTGATGCCTCAGGGTGAATACACCATTAACGTCAGGGCCTCCGGCTACCATCCATTGATCCAGAATGTGACCGTGGACTCGAGTGAGAATCAGCGCGTTGAATTACTTCTGGAGCCGCTGCCAGGTTTCGTTTCTTTCGACAGCGAGCCAACCGGCGCCAGTGTCAGCATCGACGGCGAAGAGATTGGCCCAACGCCACTGAGCGACCTGCGCATTAATAAGGGAGAACATCAGCTACTGATCGAAGATCCCAGACACTTGTCGCTGCAACAGACCCTGCTAGTGACGGGGCGCGAAATCCGGCAACAGCTGCATTTTCAGTTGGAGCCAGCCTGGGCAGAAGTGACCGTCGATAGCGCGCCTTCTGGTGCAACAATCCTGGTGAATGGTGAACCTGCAGGACAAACACCTGCCACGGTGGAAATCCTGCAAGGTGAACACCAGCTAATATTGCAGTTACCTGCCTACGCCGATTGGCAGCAAACTCTAAACATTGAAGCCGGCAACGCTTTGGATCTCGGCCAGCTAAAACTGCAACCAGCCTCCGGCTTACTGGAACTGAGCAGCGTTCCCAGCGGTGCCAATATCACGCTGGACGGTGAATTTCAGGGGCAAACACCGATGACACTGGCGGTGAGTCCGGATCGCGCGCATCGCCTTGCGATCTTCAAACCTGGTTACGCTCGCTATAACGGCACGGTAGAACTTCCCGCCGCTGGCAGCGACCAGCGCACGGTAAAGCTCACGGCACAATTGGGCGAGGTGACGTTCAGGATCAGTCCGGCAAACGCAACGCTGCGCATCAATGGCAAAACTTACGGCAAGGGCAACCAGACACTCTCGCTACCAGCGGTGGAACACCGCATAGACGTCAGCCTCAAAGGCTATGCCAGCGTGCGTCGCAGCGTGACGCCGCGCCCCGGACTCGCGCAGCAGGTAAGCGTCGCCCTTAAGACTCAGGAGGAAACCAAAATGGCGCGCCTCACGCCAGAGGTGACCACGCCGTTGGGACAGACACTTTTGTTGTTCAAGCCCGGCGAATCGTCTTTGGCTGACTTCACCATGGGCGCCTCCAGAAGAGAGCCCGGCCGCCGAGCCAATGAAGTATTACATCCGGTGTCGCTACGACGTCTGTTTTATCTGCAAACTACAGAAGTCACTAATGCTCAGTTTCGCCAATTTCAAAGGGATCATAACTCAGGGCAAATTGAAGGTAAGAGTCTTAATCAGGAAAACCAGCCCGCTGTCAACGTAAGCTGGCAGCAGGCGGCCGCATTTTGCAACTGGCTTAGCAAGAAAGAGGGCATGCCGCTGTTTTATCGTGAGAACAAAGGCATCGTAACGGGATACAACGCGGCGGCCACCGGTTATCGACTGCCCTCGGAAGCGGAATGGGCCTGGGCCGCACGCGCAAGCGGGAAAAAACTGCTGAAGTTCCCCTGGGGCGATACCTTTCCGCCCAACCAAGTAGCAGAAAACTACGCCGACAGCGCCTCAGCCTACGTCACCGGAAGAGTACTCAACAACTACACTGACGGCCACGTGGTCAGCGCGCCCGTGGCGTCGCTCAAACCCAATCAGCACGGCCTGTATGATATGGGCGGCAATGTCGCTGAATGGGTCAACGATGTGTACGGTATCCCGTCCGCCGCTGGCGCAAGTCAGAAAGACCCACTGGGTAGTCAGAACGGCGACAACTACGTCATTCGCGGTGCTAGCTGGGCTCATGCCAAACTGGCAGAATTGCGCCTCTCCCGCCGTGATTATGGGCAAGCAGGGCGAGATGACGTAGGATTTCGGTTAGCGCGCTATGCGGAGTAATGCATGAACTTCCTAAACCCTCTTCCGCCCCTGCTTCTAATTCTGGCACTGGACGCAACACCCCTGCTCGCCCAATCCACGCCAGACGCACAGGCAGAGCCGTCGACGGAAGCGGCGGGGCAGAACAGAAGCGCTGCCCAGTCACCGCAAACAGCAGACACTAAACAATCAACCGTCACACCCGCTCCAAAGAAATCCCGCAACGATTCGCCGTTTGACTACCGCTCCTCGGAAGAAATTTCCGAGGATCGTTCCGTCTCTTTCCCGGTGGATATATAGGACACATATGAAACAAAGAATGTCATCGGAATTCATCTACCAGGTTTTCGCGCTGCTGATTGCCGTCATTGTGGTCCATGCCCTCTATGTCGGCGTGATCAGACCCAGTGCAAATGCCCAGATAGAAAAACAGATGGCGCAGCAGGCCGCGGGAGAGGAGGTCATTACCACGCGCAGCTTTACCGTGGTGATCCGTGATTTCGAACAGGAGTCCTGTTTTATCCTATTGATCTGGGCGCTAGCCATCATG
>PKCY01000319.1 GCA_002862985.1 Haliea sp. | reverse complement strand
CCGCTATGGACCGGAACTCGGCTTCGCCTGGACATTGCACGCCGCCTGTCCGGAGTCCAATATCGGCATCATTAAGTATGCCGTGGGCGGCACCTCGATCACTACCTGGGTACCCGGCGGCGAAAACAATGCCGTTTTGGTCGCCAATGTAGCCGCAGCGCTGCAGGCAGGCACTGATATTACGTTTGAGGGCTTTCTCTACAAGCAGGGCGGTGGCGATTCGAGGAATCGCACCTTGGCGGACGCTTGGGGCGAGAACTTCCTGTCGATTGTGGACACCACGCGCAGTGCAGGCGTTATCCGTGATGACCTTCCGTTCTTGTTAGCGACCGGTCGGGGCACCAGTGATAATGCTTTCCCAGACGATATCACCGACTTCGATCCCGACAGCGTCCCTTCACCCGACCCTAGCAGGCCCTTCATCTTGCACGTGATCTATCAGCAGTGGATGGTGCAGTTTGAGCGACCCGGCATCTACCCAGTGATAGAGCGCGATATTCCTATAGGCGCAGACGGTATCCACCAGACACCTGAGGGCATTCGCATGGTGGGACGGGGGCTTGCAGAGGTTTACCTGCGGGATGTTAACTAGTGCTGTGCATGGCGAGTTTCCCATGCAGGCACCGAGATAGTGTTCGCTGCGATTGAATATGAAGAATAAGCAAGCGTCGCCCTACGCCGCATTGGTGGTAAGACGGCGCTGGTGAAGGCCGACTAAAGGGTATCGCCATCATGTCTATTAATGATTATGCACTATCAACTGGCGAGCCTGCACTTGGCACTTGGCTTGTGAACTGGCACCTGCGGGCGCAGCAATGACCCATCTTTGGAATTAGCGGCCTTTAATGATATCGGGTGGGGGCGCCCAGCTGGAATCGGTGGCGTTTGTATGTCTTCATCCAACGATTCTAGCAATTTAGGGCAGTTAACTTGTAAGAACTCACCTCGCTGATACTTCCTATACTCAATTGCCAATCTATCTTTCTAAGTCAGATGGTGACTCTGTCGAAAGCTCGTCAGCCCCCTGAAGAGAGCGTTCAATGGGGTCCATGAGGTTCCTATTTGGCGAGTCCAGAAATCTTTCTGCATATTCGAAAATCAAAACATCTGGCTGAAAATCCTCGATGAGATGCTTAAGTTTATTATTCTCCAGACGGAAAAAATGCAGATATAGAACTTCAGAAAATGTACGACTCAAGTAGGGTACTAAGCGGGAAGCAAATGAGTCTCGCAGAACAATTGCCTTCAGACCCGCTTTACCGCGCGTATCGGTAGATTCCCAATCCTTGAAGATAAGGGTCGGGAAATCAAGAGCTTCCGCAGGTGTGATGTTTTCACCATTTATGTTCGGAATATTTTGCTTACCAAGGCGCAAGTGCGCCTCGATTTGCGGACTTTCTTCAAGGAGACACTCAAAGGCTGTATCTTTCTTTCGCAATGAGCTCCTCCAATATTCGAGCGAGAATGGATTATGCTTGTCACGATTTGACGTATCGCGAAATACAAAGTCTGTTTCAGATACCAGCGGAGTTTCCGCACCCTTAATGCCTAAGACTCTCTCCGCTACCTCGCGGTAAGCTATGTAAGCACCCAAGCAATTCCAGTGAGTATCAATCTTATAATAGAGCAACTGCTCGGGGTGATTAGCTTTTACTTCCAACATAATCGATTTCACGTTGACGTATGCGTTAGATTTTGCCAGTTCTGTGTTGACTTGCTCCAATGGCGTTATCTCTGAAAAGTTTACGTTCATCGGCAAATACTCGGGATAAATACTTTGCTTTTCGGGTGCAGAAAAATGCACGAAAGCAATACCTTTTTCATTCAGCAGAACTTCTAATCGTCTTAGGCGTGCGGAAAACTCATCCAACTCGTGTTTTTCCAACGGAGCGGAAACCACAGGATTCTCAGAGAATGATTGCCTCCGAAGAAAGAACCAACCCTTTTTCCCAGACAGAGTGGATGAATATAGGGGCACCTGCGTAGCGAGCTTCAGGCTATGTGCGACAGACAGGATTGGAGTTCTCAGACCAAAGTTATCATTGAAAAAAGCGTCAAATTCCCCAGGGTACGCCATTAACTCATCAATTTGCTTGGGAAACACTGGTACCGCTGACAAATTCCTGTTCTCCAATAAGACGTTCCCATTTTCAGTCGAATCTTCAAGGATCTGAGCGCCGAGCGGCAGCAACAACAGAAGCGTAAACAGTACGACCAGCAACCCATCATATCTTTCGAAGCGTTCGTCCATGCGCTAAAACCTGAAATAAATGAAAGGGTTGTAAGTTGTTGAAGCTGTCGCCAACAACGCAAAGGCCAAGAGACTGAAAATAAGCGATAACTGTGACAAAAAATAGAAACGGGGCCGGCCTTCCAGAACAGGAATAACAAAGGAACGCGAGAACCACGGGTATATTGGTGTCGCCAGAAATATACCTGCGATGAATGCCATCAAAATGTGAGACTGGAGGGCCAAATTCTGAAGCTGACTCAGGGAGCCACTGCCCCCCCCAAACCCCAGCATAGTACCGGTGTAACTTAGCGCGAAGCTCAAGTCTTCCGCTCGGAAAAATACCCAAGCAATACAGACAACAATTAACGTGTATGCGTAACGAAATACGGGCCATAAGCGAATCAAAAGTCGATCCAGTCCAGCGCGTTCAAATATCAAAAAGCATCCGTGAATCAGCCCCCAGACGACAAAACTCCAACTCGCTCCATGCCATAGACCACATAGCAGGAAAACAAAAAAGAGGTTTGCATAGGTGCGTATGCTGCTTCCCCTATTGCCACCGAGCGGTATATACAAATAGTCTCTGAACCATCGTGAGAGTGATATGTGCCACCGACGCCAAAAATCCTGTAATGACTGTGCCGTGTAAGGATAATTGAAATTCTCCAGGAAGCGGAAGCCAAACATTCTGCCCAAACCTATCGCCATGTCAGAATAACCTGAAAAATCGAAGTAAATCTGCAGTGCATAACAAAAAATACCAAACCAAACTAAACCCATTCCCAGCTCATTTTCTGGCATCAAAAAAACAGCGTCGGCAGCCTGCCCCAAGGGGTTTGCAATTAACATTTTTTTTGCCAGTCCCAATACAAAGCGTCGAATTCCACTCAATACAAGATTGGAATCGATTTTCCGAGAGATTATCTGTTTTGCCACATCATGGTAGCGCACGATAGGCCCCGCAATAAGCTGCGGAAAAAGGGTGATGTAGAGCGCGATGTTAGAAAATCGCCTCTGCACGGCAGCATCGCCACGGTACACATCGATAACATATGACATAGCTTGGAAAGTGAAAAATGAAATCCCCAATGGAAGATGAACCGTGTCCAGCAATATTGATGGTAGTGCCAAAACCTCAAGTAAGGTGTTTATGTTCTCTACCAAAAAGTTGGCATACTTGAAAGCAATTAACATGGAGAGGTTGAAAAAAATACTCAAGACCAGCCATCGTTTCTGAAATCTCGATTGACGGGTATGATCGATAGCAAGGCCAAAGCCATAATTCGCGAGTATAGAGGCCAACATCAGCAGCACATATAGCGTTTCACCCCACGCATAAAAAAACAAACTGGCAATTAGCAAAAGAACATTTCTAAATCGAATAGGAGTGAAATAGTGCAATACCAATAGAATTGGTAGGAAAAGAAAGAGAAATACCGGACTTGTGAAAAGCATTATAGTGCTGCGCAGCTTGCCTGGTACAATCTAAAAGGAAGCGGATGAAAGCCACATGGCCGCATACGCAAATAAAAGGTCTGTGCTGCAAAAATACAGGTGCCGACTAAATCATTCTTGCGTTTATCTTGCGGCCATACCAGCAGGTAATGGTCTTCATGAGCGATGAGCGATCGACCGTGCTGCGCTCGGGCAATTATGAAACCCACAACCAACCAGATCCAGATAGAAGGGTAGGCGATAAAAAGTGTGCAGCTTAGGATTGCCTGCATTCGTGACAGGGAATGGTCGAAGATTAGGTGGCCTGCTTGATAGGATGACAGATGACGATAGCGAAGCCGTTCTTCAGCGGTGAATTGAGTGCCATCATGCTCCGGAATCGTGTTATTCGTTGTCATTTTCGGGCACTGAAAATCATGCAGTCACTGCGACGAAACAGATAATCAAAAATACTCAATGGTGCAGTCACGAATACAAGCAGGGTCCAGATTCGGGTGTGCCCCCCCTCCAGTGCGAGTGGCAATCCCAATTTTCCCAGCAGAAAGTTTTGCAACGTGAGCGCGGGGAACAAGTTGAGCTCCTCAACGATTTCAATGTCGCGGAAACCGCTCTTATGCAACAGTAATTCGAGAGACTCCCTGGAAAACAGGTGGAGATGGCGAGGAAAGTGATAGCCACTCCAGTAGCGGCCAAAATAACGGTGGCTGGTACTTGCCACTTTCGGTGTCCGGCCGGTGAAAATCCCATCGTCCGCCAAAATCGAATAGGCTTTCAACATCGTCCCGTAGGGGTCAGTCACATGTTCAATGACATGATTAATTGTCAGAACGTCGATGGAACCAGCGCAGCCCGTCTGGTCAAATTCCTCGAAAGTTCCTGGTGTAATATCAAAACCTTCCTTGCAACCTGCTTCAGCCATTTCCTGGTTCATCTCAACACCGGAGAATTTGAAATCCCCATAAGCCTCCATTGCCTTAAAGCGTCGGCAGTCGCCAGCACCTATGTCAAACAGGTGAAGCGGTCGCTTTGTGGATAGGCTAAGCAGCCGCTTCGCCTCGCTTTTGCACCACATATCGTAAATAGTCTGCCAGAAGCCGCCCATCTCCGTACCATATGCGTAGTAGTTATCAGGGTACATGCGGCGCAGTTCATCGAGTGAGGGACGCGGCCATACGAACTCCGAGCTGCAGACATCGCACACGCGAATGCCGAAGTCGGAGGCGATCTCT
>PKCY01000131.1 GCA_002862985.1 Haliea sp. | reverse complement strand
CCGGCTAAAACCGGTTACGATCAGCTCTATTATCAGGGCAGTTATCAGTTCAATGAGGTGTTCAGTGGGTGGTGGCTTCAGGTATATCTAGCGAATGAAGCAGGACGATTTGATCGCGAAGCTGTGATGTTGCGGAAACCCCTGAGGGGGATATTTATTACACGGAGGAAATCGATGCGGCGGCAAAGTCATCCTTCAAGCTTGCGCGCTATCCGTTTGACCAACAGCAACTAACCATCATCTTCGAGGTACTGGGATTTGATAGTCGGCAGGTTGTGCTTAGACCTGACGATAGTACTAGCGGTACCTGGGAAGACAGCCATCATCAAATTTGCGTGCCGCAGTTATCGGCCTCTGGAATCAAGTATCAGTCGCGATACCTCGATGGCAAAGACAAGCATCTCAGCGCACTTCGAGTGGAAGTCGATATAAAGCGGAATCCCTGGTATGCGCTGAGATTGGTGGCCCTCCCAGTAGTGATATTTGTCATGTTGTTATGGTCAGTTTTCTGGATGGATCGATCCTCAGTGGGTGACCGCTCGGATATTTCTTTTATTGGTATTCTAACCGTAGTGGCTTATCAGTTTATGTTCAGTGCAGACCTTCCGAAGATCGCCTATCTAACTATATTAATGTCGTTCATGATAATCAGTTTTTGGCAATGTCCGCCAGTGTCGTGGTCAATTTGATAGTGGCGGCTCTGGATAATAGAGGCCTTTATGCCGAAGGCAATCGAGTGGATTAGCATTGTCGATACCTATTCCCCTTGCCTATGTTCTGCTCAACCTGGTAGCAGGTAGTTTTCTTTATAGCACAGCTTAGTTACTGACAAGCGGTGGAGTTGGTTGGTGCTGCTGCATCAACAATGTGCACTCTTTACTTTTTTTGAGCCTACTTTCCGGTGTCTCTGCCCATGCGCTAGGCTACAATTACTCTTATGATAATAGTGAAGTATTTTCGAGTGAGTTATTTCCCTGTGGTTGTGGGGCTGGCTCTTTTGCTTTTGGCCACTCGCGCTGCGGGTGACAGCGGCACGATACTCTTGTCCAATGTTAAAGCCGGGCAAGAAGGTAGTTCAGAGCCAACCGAAGTAAAAATATTTAAGTACATGAATAAAGATGGAGTGCGGTCATTCTCTGATCGTGCACCAGTCGGCAGGCGCTATGAAATACATCAGTTGTCCTGCTTTGCCTGTAATCTCAAATCAAACGTGGACTGGTATAATATTCCTTTACGACTGAAGGCGTATCGTTTTGCCATTAATGAGGCAGCGAAAAAGTACCGCGTAGACCCGGCATTAGTGCGTGCTGTAATACATGCCGAATCTGCTTTTAAGCCGGCTGCAAAATCAAAAAAAGGTGCTCTGGGTTTGATGCAGTTAATGCCCGCTACGGCCAAAGATATGGGTGTTATAAATGCCTTGTCCCCTGAGGAAAATATTTATGGAGGTGTGCGATATCTCGCCTGGCTCCTTGAGGAAAATGGAGGCAATACGTTGCTGGCCACGGCGGCATACAACGCCGGACCAGGTGCGGTAAAGCGGCACGGGGGTATCCCGCCTTATGAGGAAACCCAGACCTATGTTGAGCGCGTAAAAATCCTGCATGACCGGTACACAAAAGCGCTTACTAAAACGTTCAGTGGCCGCTGGGTGTCGCAGGCAAATGCAAATTGAGCCTGTGTCACCCGGCCATTTCCCTTACCTGTGTGAGGGGTAAGGTATTGTCTCAGGAACGTATTAAGCGCAGTCGCTATCGGGTGACTGTGTGGTTTCCCATGCAGCCCGTGACCATGGGCAGATCCAGGTAGGTCTTGATGCCATAGTCACTGGCATCGCAGACCGCGGGAACGGAATTGACCAGGTGAAAACCTGTGGTGCTCATGCCTTGAGCCACGTGTTCTTCTTGCGAAAGTTCGGGCGGAAAACCGATGTCGACAATAAGGTTTACATCGCCTTCTATTTTTATGCGCCAGCCAGATCTTCGCGGAATATCCATGGTTTTTTGTAAGCGCGTTTGCTCGATGTCATCCATATACCAGATTTGTTCCTGAATGATCTCCGTACCCTCGCGCGTGCGTCCGATGTGCAAATAGTTATTCAGTGCGATGGTGTCCTTCTCGATAACGCCCACTGCCGTGTCGATATCCTGATTGGCGAGAATATAATTATGCCTGGCCTCGTATTCCACCACTTCGGAACCCAGTCCCTCCGCGATCATTTCTATCGGCTCATACCAAAACGCTTTCAGCATTTCCTTGATCGGATTGTTTTCCGCCTCTTCGGGTGTCTTACCCAGGTTCATTAGCTCCCTAATGACGCCCTCTGAACTGTAGGTCCTGCAATCACCGCATTCAGTCATGGTGATACGGTCAATGCGATTGCACCATCCGGTAAACGTCAGCGGGAAACGCTCAGCGATTCCACCGGGGTTGCAGCCGGAGGCATGAAAGTTCACTTTGCCCGATTGACAGGCTGCCTGCAGCTGTTCGGCTGCCTCCTTGTCCTGGAAGAAAGGGTACCAGTAGGGACAGGGCGTAATGACGTGCTTGCCCGATTCCAGCAGACGACATATTTCTGCAACATCCCAGGGCATCGGGCAGTAAAGAACACAATCTGCTTCCATGGCGATTATTGCATCGATATTCTGGATCGCCACTACTCCTGTGTTCTGGAGCCCTGCGAGTTCGCCCGCATCCTTGCCTGCCTTTTCATCGCTATAGACTTTGACACCTACCAGTTCAAGTTTAGGGTGGCGTATCACCCCTTTTAGCGCGGCTGTTCCCACCACGCCGGTTGCCCATTGTATGACCTTGTATTTGCTCATTATTATGGCCTCTTCTTTTGAAAATCGAACAAATATGCTACCGCCAGTTGAGGCCACAATCCATCCCAATGTGAATGTTTTGTTTGATGAGAACTAGTTTGGGCGCCGGACTGGATTCCCCCGGCATCGAGGGCTAGACTTGTTGCTAACCTCGCAGTTCAAGCAACAGAACAATTCTTAGTTAAAACAGGAATTTTCCAATGAATTCAGCAGTGACCCCAAACTTGATGCAGGCCCAATTACAGCGCTTGCGCGATGCACAGCGTGCCGGCGGATTTCCTAATGCCGATAGACGCAAGGAGCGTTTGCAACGCTGCATCGACCTGCTGGTTGAGAATCAGGATGACCTGGTAAAAGCGTTGGACGAAGACTATGGGGGCCGCTCGCCCTACCTCAGTAGGTTTACGGATGTGATGATGCCGATCGGCCACTTAAAACATGCGATCAAACATGTCGAAAAGTGGATGAAACCAGAGAAGCGTGCCGCCATGTTTCCTATGGGTTTATTTGGCGCGCAGGCGCGCCTGGAGTTTCAGCCGCTGGGTATTGTTGGCATTATGTCGCCCTGGAATTTTCCCATGGCCATGATTTTCCACCCACTGGCAAACGCATTGGCAGCCGGAAACCGAGTGATGATTAAGCCATCGGAATTCAATCCCAAAACGGCTGCGCTTCTGGAGAAACTGTTCCAACAGTATTTCGCCGACGACGAAATAGTGGTGGTGAATGGTGGCCCGGAAATCGGCAGTGCGTTTTCTGCGCTCAAGCTGGATCATATTATTTTCACTGGAGCCACTAGCATCGGTAAAATGGTGATGCAGGCAGCATCGCAAAATCTCACCCCGGTGACGCTGGAGTTGGGAGGCAAGTCGCCAACGCTAGTCAGTCAGAGCGCTGATATAGCGAAAACGGCGGGGGCGATTATCGCTGGAAAAGCGATGAATTCCGGGCAGGTTTGCCTATCACCGGACTATGTTTTTGTTCCTGAAGCTGAGTTAGAAAAATTTATTGATGCCGCCCGAGACACATTTCAAAGTATGTTTCCAACTGTCTCTGGAAATGCGGATTATGTCGCTATGATTAACTCACGACACTACGAGCGTATTACCGGATATATCGATGAGTCAAAGCAAGCCGGTACGCGAGTAGAACCGCTATCCCTGGACGCTCACAACGCGGAGGAGCAACGTATACCTATGCACCTCGTCGTCGACCCGGGTGAGGATTTGAATGTGATGCAGGACGAAATATTTGGGCCCATTATGATTGTGAAAAGCTATAAAAAAATGTCGGACTGTATTGATTATATCGCCGATCGGCCGCACCCTCTGGGCCTCTACTACTTTGGTGATGACAAAGCTGAGCAACAATATGTGCTTGAGAATACCCAGTCCGGTGGCGTTACTCTCAATGACGTCATCATGCATGTCTCCAATATCGATCTGCCTTTTGGTGGAGTCGGTAATAGCGGCATGGGAAATTATCAGGGATACGACGGATTTAGGACATTCAGTCATGCGCGCAGTGTCTATAAACAAGGCTGGCTGAATCTACCGAAACTTGCGGGCACTAACCCGCCTTACAATACTGCCAAGCTCGACAAACTATTGGCGAGTCAGATAAAAAAATAGATGTCGGCACGATTTGCTGGTATCCAGTCAGTCCGTTGAAATTCGGTTTTCTTTCCCATTGCTGAAGGGGCATTGCGCTTCCCTTATCCGGAAGAATCATCTTTCGATCCTGGTTATCGGTTAGGATCCATCTGTCTTTGACACGTGTAGCAGGCATTCAGTCTACTGAGGGTAAGCTATGGTTTAGGCCAAATGGCTTATAGATACGCCCGCAGTATTGCACTATATTTCGGTCTTTCTAGGAACTTTGCGCAAAGGGTCTGTGCAAAGGAGACAAGGACGTTACTTTTTTAGGCATAGGCGCATGAATATACAAAAAATTGCCCGTTATAATACCGAGTGGCTGAATAACCCCTCTTCCGAAGTCGCGGACGAGCCGGAAAGTTACAGGAGCCGGTTCCTGTTAGTCGCAGTGCTCAGTGCTATCTGCATTATCCCGGTAGGCATGTCCATTTCCACTCTCGCTCGATGAGAATC
>PKCY01000070.1 GCA_002862985.1 Haliea sp. | reverse complement strand
CGGGTGCTGCGGACCACGGCGATAATTCCTGTGCTTCTTTCTTTCAAGTCTAGTTAATTTTCCGGGACTCGCCTACTCTCTAGTGAAGAATTAGTGATGCGTAGAGGGTTGTTGCGTGACGACTATGTTAATTGAAGCAGATGAATTGTTATCGGGTTACCAAGCGGTGGTATTTGACTGTCGCTTTTCCCTGGCGGATTCGCAGGAGGGAAGGGCGTTATATGAGCAGGGCCATATTCCAGGCGCTTACTATCTGGGGCTCAATCACGATCTGGCTGCTCCGCGGGGTGCGCACGGTGGTCGCCACCCGCTGCCGGACCCCGCTGAGTTCGCCTCCACGCTGGCAGAGTGCGGGGTTGGACTTGACACACGGGTGGTCGTCTATGACGATTCTCGCCTGGGCTTTGCTGCCCGCCTGTGGTGGCTAATGCGGTCCTTGGGTTACCGTCCCCCGCGGCTGCTCAATGGCGGCTACCGGGCCTATCTTTTGGCGGGCGGGCCTGCTGATACCGCCTTGCCAATTCGAGATTCAAATGGGTTGGCACCGTCGCTGGTGAGGGGTTACACGGGATATTGCGATATCGAGGGAGTGTCCGCAGCCCAGGCCAAGGGCGCTTTGCTGGTCGATTCTAGGGAGGCGCGTCGTTTTGTCGGAATTGAGGAGCCCATTGATGCGGTCGCGGGCCATATTCCCGGTGCCGTCAATCGACCCTGGCAGGGTGTAACCAGTGCTGAAGGCAGGGTGTTAAGTCGAGCGGGCCTGCATGCGCACTTCGGTGAAGCCCTCGATGCACAGCAGCTGGTAGTCTATTGCGGCTCTGGCGTGACGGCCTGCGTTAACCTATTTTCACTGGCTCTACTCGGTCGGGAGGATGCTGCGCTGTATCCTGGCAGTTGGAGTGATTGGTGCAGCTATTTATAGTGAGTAAGGCGGCGGTGAGTGAGGTCGCAAGATTTTAGTGAAAAAGAGAAAGAATTGAGGAGACGCGCATGATGAAGCTAAAGCACGAAGCAGAATTGGTCACCCATGCCTTGCGCGTCGGCGCGGTGTACGCCAAAAAAAGAGGCGTTGGAGTGTTCGAGGGAACCGATTCAGCCAAGAGTAAAATAACCTATCTGTATCGTCTTCTGGTACACGACAAATTGATTCAGCCCCTGGCGAAGGGCAAGGAGAGTGAGCCGAATATGAAACACAAGCTGGCGCTGTGGATGTCTCGGCAACTGCCCCCCGATCACCCGTTATTGCAGGCAGACGACTAAAAGTCTGCGGGACACTCACCCCGCAACCACTGTCCGGTCGAGGGGTGAGTAAATTCCAGAATCGTGGCATGTAACATTAGTCGGGGCGCCATGCCCAATGCGGTTTCGTGGGCATACATATCACAGCCCAGAATCGGGTGACCCAATTCACGCATGTGAATACGCAGCTGATGCGTGCGACCGGTGAACGGCTTTAACAGCAACCGCGTGCGATCGTCGAAGCGCTCCAACACCTCAAAGTGTGTCAGGGCTGATTTACCCCGTTGCTGGCAGATCATTTGTCGGGGACGGTTTTCCCAGTCACTGGCAATGGGCAGGTTCACCTCCCCGTCATCGCTCGCCAAAACGCCGTAAACAATCGCGTGATAGGTCTTATTTACCTCGCGCTGCTGAAACTGTCGACTGATGTGGGCGTGAGTAGGTTTGTTCAGCGGCACCACCATAATGCCCGAAGTATCCAGATCCAGCCTGTGCACGATGCTGGCTGTCGGATAGCGCTGTTGTAGCCGGGTAATCATGCAATCCTTGTTCAGCGGGTGGCGACCTGGAATGCTCAGCAGCAGATCAGGTTTGCGCACCAGCAATAAGTCGCTGTCCTCATAGAGGATGGTGATCTCTTCTTTGCTGTGAGGGACGAGGTAGGGCGGTGGTTGCATGGGTTTGGTCGATGGGTCTGATGTTGTGGATCGGTGATTTGAATTGAGTTGCCTAGTCTACACCCTATCTGCGGGAGGGCTGCCTCACACTATTGGATCGGCGCGCCGAACCCCCCTCCAGGCGCCCGCTAAGTCGTCGCCAGCCATTCTGCATAAGGATGCACGCTTTTTGGCCTGTCCCAGCGGCAAATACAAGACGCATTCTCCGCAACCCGACTTATTCTTAGACTGAGACAGGCCATTGGAATCCCACTATTGGTACGCCACGCAGAATTTTTGTACACTGTACGTCTTCCAAATCGCCGAGAATACCCACGCATGAATCCTAATTTCCTGGACTTCGAACAGCCGATCGCAGAGCTGGAAGTCAAGATCGAGGAGCTGCGACTGGTCGGCTCCGACAACGAGATCAATATCAGCTCGGAAATCGACACTCTGCGGGACAAGAGCACCAAGCTCACCGAAAAAATCTACTCCAACCTCTCCGCCTGGGAAATTGTGAAAGTCGCGCGTCACCCCCAGCGTCCCTACACCCTGGACTACATACCGCGTATTTTTAACGAATTTGATGAACTGCACGGCGACCGCCACTTCGGTGATGACAAAGCGATTGTGGGCGGCATTGCCCGTATTGACGATAAGCCGGTGATGGTCATTGGCCAGGAAAAGGGTAGGGCAGTAAAAGACAAAGTGCTGCGGAATTTCGGTATGCCCAAGCCAGAAGGGTACCGCAAGGCCCTGCGGCTGATGGAGATGGCAGAGCGCTTTAAAATGCCCGTCGTCACACTCATTGACACCCCTGGCGCTTACCCCGGCATTGATTCAGAGGAACGGGGTATCAGTGAATCTATCGCCCGCAATTTGGCGGTGATGTCCCGCTTGGCAACGCCCATTATCTGTATTGTGATCGGAGAGGGAAGTTCCGGTGGGGCCCTTGGTATCGGGGTGGGCGATCACCTGGCGATGCTGCAGTATTCAACCTACTTCGTAATTTCACCTGAAGGTTGCGCTAATATTATCTGGAAAGATATTGCACATGCGCCGGAGGCGGCCGAGGCGATGGGAGTGACGTCCAAAAATCTCCAGGATTTAGGCATTGTCGATGCCACAATTCCCGAGCCCCTGGGTGGTGCACACCGGGATGTGGATATGATGGCGCAGAGAGTTAAAGAGCATATCGTCGAGCAGTTAGACACCCTGCAACAATTGCCGCTGGAAGATTTATTGAACAAGCGTTACCAGCGACTCATGTCCTACGGAACGTAAGCGGGATTGCTCCATTACGCTGATTTTCACCATTCACTGAACGAGCTAGTTGCCGCTACTCACTGGTACGTGGGGTTTAGTGGCGGAGTGGACTCCACGGTATTGCTGCACTTGCTGCATGCCTGGCGCTCGCAAAATTCTATCGCGACGCCGTTGAGTGCCATTCATGTTAACCACGGTTTGCAGACTGCAGCGCCGCTATGGCAGCGGCACTGTGAGCAGGTGTGTCAGTCTTTGGGTCTTCCTCTTCTCACGCGAATCGTGGATGTTGGCAGCGCCGGTAGCGGTGAGGCCGCAGCACGGGACGTTCGCTATCGGGCATTCGAGGAGCAACTGCAACCGGGCGCCGTTCTTTTTCTGGCGCATCACCTGGATGATCAGGTAGAAACATTTTTTCTGCGATTAATGCGTGGCGCTGGAGTGGAAGGGTTGGCTGGTATGCCGGGTACACGAGCTCTGGGGGCGGGCACACTCGTGCGCCCCCTGCTTCACTGCACGCGCAGCGAGATCGGGGAGTACGCTGCGCGGCACGACCTGGACTCGGTGCAAGACCCGTCAAACAGCGACATCACCATGGATCGCAATTTTCTGCGCGCTCAGATGTTGCCGCTGCTGGACACTCGCTGGCCGGCTTATCGTCAATCTATTGCCCGCGCCAGTGAGCACATGGCTGTTGCTGCAGGGGTCCTTGCTGACGGGTTGGGAGTTCCACAGACTGTGTGCAGTGCGATGGGAGACAAGGGCTTGCGGGCGCAGGAGTTGATCACAGCACAAGAGGCCGTCGCCGCTATCCGATTGCGGGCGTGGTTGCGCTTGTCTGGCTGTCGAGCTCCGGATCAGGCGGCACTCGCAGAGTTTCTGCGTCAGCTGCGTTCGTCAGCGGTAGATGCTAATCCTCGGTTGGTCTGCGGTGATTACGTTCTGCAACGCTACGGGGAAGGCGTCTACCGGGTTCCGGTATTTGATGCGCCTCCTCCATTAGAAGATATGGTGCTTGCCAGTGGCACGCGCAGGGAGGTGCCGGGCGTGGGTATCGTGAGCCTTCTGCCTGCCGTCGGTGCTGGCCTGAGATTAGCGCCCGACGATCTGCTCACGCTGCACTGGCGTCGTGGAGGCGAGCGCTGCCATTTGCCCGGCCGGGTTGGCAGTTCCAGTGTGAAGAGACTGCTGCAAGAGCATACTGTCCCACCCTGGTGGCGAAATCGACTTCCCTTGCTGAGCCTGAAGGGCGAACTGCTGGCTATTGGGGATATAGTTCAGTGTAAATCCGATCGCTGGTGTCAGTCGGCACCTGCGGGCGAAAACTTGTGGTCCCTGCACTGGGAGCGGGTCTTTCACCCCTCTTGTGATTGAGCTGGCGCTGCCTTTCTGGTAACCTGACTGCCCATCTTTTTGCAGGATCTGATCCGTTCGGCACTGCGCCATGTCAGCGCCGGATTCAGAGATTGCGGGCCCAAAACAATAGCATAAGTATAGGCTTTTCATGACGCGTTACGTCTTCGTCACAGGTGGTGTGGTTTCGTCTCTTGGCAAAGGTATCGCGGCCGCTTCACTGGCGGCCGTGCTCGAGGCCAGAGGGATTAAGGTTACTCTGCTCAAGCTCGACCCTTATATTAACGTCGATCCTGGAACCATGAGTCCTTTTCAACACGGCGAGGTGTTTGTTACTGAAGACGGCGCCGAGACAGACCTGGATCTTGGGCACTACGAGCGCTTTTCTAATACCACCATGAAGCGCGCCAACAACTTTACCACCGGCCGTGTCTACAACGCAGTGCTGCGCAAGGAGCGCCGCGGAGAC
>PKCY01000153.1 GCA_002862985.1 Haliea sp. | reverse complement strand
CCGCCATATTTGATTGACCAATAAGTAGATATATATCCAGGCCTTTTTCAATATGCTCGTGTCGGGGGGCGTTAGAGCATCCAGTGAGAATCACTAACAAGAGGGCGGCACCAACTTGGAAACCAGATACGCGATAACTTCTTTGATTAGCTTCTTTATGCGGGCAAAGTGGTATTTTCATAGTGTTTCCGCTAGGCAGATGGCATATTCGGAAGACCCCGCCAAAATATCTGGCTACGTATAGGAAAGGCTCTATATTGGCGGGATTGGCCAACCACCTTACCAACAGTACGCAAATTGATAGATGATTTCCATGTCCCAAAAAGGACGCACCGAATGGCGCCAAACAAACCAGCACCATCGGAGATCAGCTTTCTTGAAGACTAGTCACAGGCTCACGCGCCTTCTGCAATAACGGCTCCAGGAAAAGGCAAAATAATCAAAGTCCCATCCATTCTTTCACAGACTTTGACTACACCCCGGACACTCGATGGGAACTAGCTTGTCCGAAAAACCGGCGGCCGCTTTTCTATAAAGGCCGTAATTGCCTCTATGTTCTCCGGTGAACCCGCCTGTCGCGCCATACCCGCCTGTTCAGCGACGATCGCCGTGTCGATCGATTCGAGGTGGTGCAAGCGCAGAGAGCGCTTGATTTCCCGCAGGGAATTGACCGGCCACTGAGCTATTTCCCTTGCTTTGGACAAGGCATGTTCAAACAGGTCCGCGTCCGGAAGAACCGCTGCGGTAATACCCACTTCCAGTGCCTTGTCGGCATCAATCCATTGAGCGGTATAGAACAACTCCGCCGCTCGCTGTGCGCCAATATTGGCCTGCAGCATATAACTGCTACCCCACTCCGGCACGAGGCCCAGGCTGGCAAAGGGTAAGCGCATACGCAGACTCTCGCCGACGTAAACGATGTCGGCATGAAACAAGACCGTAGCACCACCACCGATCGAGACGCCCTGCGCCGCCGCAACTATGGGCTTATCGAACTCGACGACTGCCCGAGCGGCGGATTCAAATGGGTGTTCTTCGCCCTCTCCCACCTCGCCAAAACTGGCTAGATCAACGCCGGAACAGAAATTATCACCAGCAGCGCACAACAATATGCACACAATATTGTCATCTGCTGCGGCTGAGAGGAAAGTTTCGCGCAGATCGATCCACATCTGCGTGTTGATGGCATTTTTCTTTTCGGGTCGGTTGAATGTGACTATGAGCACGCCATCACGGTTTTCCGTCACTATCAGATCTGTCATGAGAATACCTTTTGAGAATTAGGAGTGAAATTCCACCGCGTCGGCGACAGCGGCGCGGTCAGTCACGCACGTGTTGGCGGGTGCCTTGGGATCCGGGTAGCCGAAGGACATACCGAATACAAGCTTGTCATTAGCTCTCACACCGAGGTGCTCGCGAATATAGTCAGCCTGGAAACTAAGAGCGGTCTGCGGGCAACTACCCAGACCATGAGCCGTTAGCGTCAGCATCAAGGTCTGCGCATACATGCCCAGATCCGCAGCCTCGCGCAAGCCAAACGGCTCTGGCAGGAACAAAAAAGCGACATGGGGTGCATCGAAAAAAGTGAAGTTGCGCATAAACTGCTCGTTGCGCCGAGCCTTGTCTTTGCGGGCAATATTTACCGAGTCGTAAAGCGCCTGAGCGGCACCGTATTGACGTTCTTTATATACGCCCTCATAAACACCGTCGTACGGAAAATCCATACTGAAATTTCCCGACATAAATCGTTCCGGCATTGACACGCGCAAAGATTCAAGTTTTTCTCCCGAAGCAACGTGCACAACCCAGGGCTGGGTATTGCAGTTACTGGGCGCGTGCTGCGCCACAGAAAATATGGTCTCGAGAGTCCCCTGGTCGACCGGCTGCGGCAGAAACGCGCGAAGTGAATGGCGTGAAGCAACAATAGCATCAAAAGTAGCAGCTTGATCGGTCATGGAAAATCTCCTGTTATCAAAGCGGCCGACACTTTATCAAATTTAAGCCCACATGGCTTGATTGAACATGGCCGCGACTCCCCCGGCCACGGTCTTTTGCGGTACGTCACTGCCCGGTAAAGTTAGCCTTGCGTTTCTCCTTAAATGCTCTCATACCCTCTTTAGCGTCTGCGGAGGCAAACACGGGGTTCGCCAATTCATCCGAGGCCAGCATGGCAGCATCTTCAGACATACACTCCTGATGCTCGCGCAGGGAGCGAGTGACTGCACGCACGGCAAGTGGCCCGTTGGCGCAGATTTTGGCAGCGTATTCCCTGGCGGCTTCCAGTGTTTTCCCGGCGGGTACGATTTTGTTAATCAATCCAAAATCAAGCGCCTGCTGCGCCGTGATATGTTCGCCGCACAACAGAATCTCGGCCGCCAAACAATAGGGAATCTGGCGCCGCAGACGAATTGTTGAACCGGACATGGGGTAGAGTCCGCGCGCCACTTCGGTAACCCCAAAAATTGAGTTCTCTGCACCAACGCGAATATCTGTACCCTGCAATATTTCGGTACCGCCGGCCAGCGCATAGCCTTCGACGGCGAGGATCAACGGTTTATCGGGGCGATTGTCCCGCAGTAGAGCCTGCCAGTGAATGTTCGGCACTGTGCCCATTAGCTCCATGAACTCGTCGGTGGAACGGTGTTCGCCATCGGCGCCAGCCTTTAGGTCCATGCCCGCACAAAACGTGTCGCCGTTGGCGGTGAGGATGGCGCACATCAAGGAGTCGTCCTCATCCAGTCGGCGCCAGGCTTTGTACATGCCCAGCAGCATCTCCGGGCTAAAAGCATTTTTTGCTTCGGGGCGATTGAGGGTGACGATAAGTACATTTCCCTCTTGCTCTACGATACAATTTTTAGTGCTGATATCCAGTTCGGCCATTCTATTTTTCCTATAATCGTAATTAGACAATCTTCTACGTCGGCGCCAAATCAGTCCTGGCATGTCGGGACTCGCCGTAAATTTTTCATGCAGGCACGCCTCAGCGCCGAAGCGCTGGAACTGATTTGACACCTATTCCTGGTGCACTCTCGTCGGTCAGTTCCGTTGCGCGTTGGTAGTCTCTAGACCACCCTAAACTCACCCGATAATGCGATTTCTTTGGCTTTCGGGTAAGCGGGCTTGCCACTGGGGGCGCGCGGAATTTCTGCAACGATATGCAGTTCTCGTGGCACCTTGTATCCGGCCACGTGCTTGCGAGCTTCCTCCTGGATTACATCCAGGCTGAGGCTGCAATTTTGTCGCGTGGCGACAACGGCTGTCACTTTGCTGCCAAAACGGTCATCTGGCGTATCAACCACCAAGCAGTCGAATACATCAGGGTGCGCTTTCACAGCCTCCTCCACTTCCTCCGGGAAGATTTTTTCACCCCCCGAATTAATGCAGTTGGAGCCGCGGCCATAGACCGTAATAGATCCGTCCTCTTCCAAGCGTGCTTCATCACCGGTCAAAAGCCAGGTTTTTCCATCTATTTCTACAAATGTTTTCGCTGTTTTTACCGGGTCATTGTAGTAACCCACCGGGATATAACCCGAGCGTGCGAATATACCGTTCTCACCAGGCTTCACATGCACGTGCGGCTCGCCCTCGTTGTCGGTAATTACATCCATAAAGTCGGACTGGATAACATTACCCAGGCCCTTGGTCTCGGATTTTTTCTCGCCGCTGTCAAAGCCCATATTACCGGCCTCGGAGGAACCGAAGGAGTTCATGATGATGACGTTGGGAAACCGTTCCTTAAACTCCTCCTGCTTGGAGCCGGAGAATACTGCCCCACCGGAGCCGACACTGAAAACACTGCTCAAGTCCCATCGATCCGGATTCTCCCGCAACGCATCCAGCAGAGGAATGCCCATGGCATCGCCCACAATAGACAGAGAATTCACTTTCTCTTGCTCCACAATATCCCACACCTGACTGCCGTCCAGAGAGCGATGCGGATTGAGCACCAAACAGTTACCGCCCAGCATCTGAATACAGGCGTACCACCAGCAGGCGCCATGCATAAGTGGCGCGAGGGCCATACCGACAATTGGGAAATCACCGATCCGGCCGGCAATCTGTTCAGGATCCGTGATCGCGCCGTCCGGATGAAACCAGCCGCCGCCGCCAAGCGCTGCATAGAAAAGATTTTTATGTGGCCACATAACGCCTTTGGGCATACCGGTCGTACCGCCGGTATAAAGCAAAAACAAATCATCATCCGCTCGCTCGCCAAAGTCACGGTCGTCGGACTGACCAACCATGGAGGCTTCATACTCCACACTGCCAATTACCGCGGGATCACAACCTGAGTCATCCGTTACACAAACAAAGGTTTTTAAGTCCGCCGCTGAGGCTCGGACTTCATCAATGTGCGGGATAAACTCCTGATTATGGATACAGGCCACCATGTCCGCATTGTCAAATATATACAGCAGTTCTTCCTGAACATAGCGGTAGTTGACGTTGATCGGCACCGCGCGAATTTTGAAACAGGCGAGCATGCCCTCCAGGTACTCATTACAGTTGTATAGGTACAAGCCGACATGATCTCCTGCCCCAACGCCTTGTGACAGCAGATAATGGGCCAGTTTGTTAGCGCGTTGATCGAGCTCCGCAAACGTGGCGCGCTGGTCACCACACACCAGAGCGCTTCGCGTAGGAACTCTGTCTGCCACCATTTCATACAGGTCAGCGATATTGTAGTGTTTAGCCATAGTGATTAATCTCCGGGGTCAATTACGATTTCTGCGAGCCGACGACCCACATGGCAAAAAACTGCGCGCCGCCGCCATAGGCATGTCCCATTGCCAACTTTGCGCCGTCCACCTGATGCTCACCAGCGTCGCCGCGCACCTGTCGAGCTACTTCGGCAAACCGAATCATGCCCGAGGCCCCAATGGGATTGGATGACAAAACACCACCGGAGCAATTCCAGGGAATGTCGCCATTTTCGTCAAGGGAAGTTGCCCCCTCCATGGTCAGCTTCCAGCCCTCACCCTCAGGCGCAAAACCGAGGTTTTCCAGCCACATGGGCTCGTACCAGCTAAACGGCAC
>PKCY01000040.1 GCA_002862985.1 Haliea sp. | reverse complement strand
CCTCCGACGGGGACTTCTGAACGCATACTGACAGGACGCCTGGATTTGGGGTCGAGAGAATTACAGTACGATATCGAAGACACTGTGGGCCGGCATTAAGCCGCTGAAAAGCACTAGCGCAGGCTCCCATGGCATTCAAGTTCTCCATCTATAGCCAGCCAGGGTAGGCCCAATTCGTTTAACCACTGCAATGCCTCGTCCGGTGGCTTGAGCATAGCGATAGTAGCCGAACTACCGGCGACCAAACACTGTTGAGCCATTACTGTAACAGCGACGAGGCCCTGTGTGGTAGGCCAACCCGTAAGCGGATGCAGGATATGGCTATAACGCTGATTGTCAATTTCCAGGCAGCGCTCATAATCACCGCTGCTGGCAAGGCCGCCCTCGGGCAACAATACCTGGGCAATGGCTGCGTCCTTTTTTTCAGGATGGCGAATGCCCACAGGCCATCCTTCTAAACCTGCCGGCGTACCAACAGCAGCCATATCTCCTGATAAATCTACCAAAGCCGAGCTTACACCATGTCGCCTAAGTTGCATCGCAGCACTATCTGCTGCGTATTCTTTCACACAGCCGCCAAAATCCAGTTCCATTCGCGGACGTGGCAAATACACACTGTTTATATCCCACTGCACCAACTCCCACCCAACCAACGGAAGAAGAGCCGCCACCTCTGATTGCTCAGGACATCGGCCAGATTTGAAATCCCAGGCACGGCGCAATACGCCGGAAGTTAGGTCAAATAATCCATCGCTCTCGCGCCACGCGGTATTGGCGTAATTGAGCAACCCTGCGGTTTCATCATCAATGGATACGGGCGTGCCAGTACCGGCAGCGCGGTTGATTTTGCTAGTCAGTGAGCTATCGAGGTAACGGCTATACTTATGCTCTAGACGCTGAATTTCTTCGGTAGCTGCGACTATGGCAACCGTTGCATCCACACCGTAGTCTGTCTCCAAACGAAGGCGACAGGGCCCACCCATCGCTTTGAAGCTATGCTCAATGTGCTGCATCGACAAATCGGGGTTATTTGAAGACGTAGTTGAGCCCAACTCCGTAGCGCCAGAAGTCGACCAGTCCGGGTGACACTTCTCCGCTGAAGACGCCCCAACTCTCATCCGTTCTATAGCGTTCCGCATCGAGGTTTACTGACCAGTTACCCAGTTCATGACTCAACCGAACGCCATAGGAAAATGCACCAAATGCTGCTAAACGATAATCGTCGGCGAAGTAGCGTGCCTGTTCGTCTAGCAAATTTGAAAAGAACTCTGCCTCGTGTTGCGTGTAGTAGCGAATAAATGGCGTCACTATAGTGTCCTGTCCAAAGTTTTGGTACCAGGCAACATCAACAGTGTGCGACTGTACATCCCAATCATCATTAAAATAGCGATAATCGATGTGCACCGCCGCATTTTGCTCCTCGAAAAAATAACGATAGCCCGCACCAAGTGTCCATTCCTTGCGCTCATCGGGGCGCCTGTCTTTATACTTATAGGGATCAGTCAGAAACCCTTCGCGGTAAGTATAGCTTACCCCGAAGCGCACAAGCGCTCGCTGACTCACAATACGCGTCACGCCCACCCAGGCAGAGCTAACATCTTTAGTAGCACTCAGTGTGTTGGTCGGCACTGAGCCCTGTGTCGGATCAATATGATCATCCGATGTACTAATCGCAGCGCTGTAGGTCGTCATCCCATCGTCACTATTTAGCGCACCATCCAGCGCGATAGCCTTTGACTCGTAGTCATTCTCATCAGAGTAGGTGAGACTGAGCCCCGCATTGCCGCGATCGTAATAGTAACGAGTCGTGCCACTTACCTCCGTGCGAGTATCTTCAATACTCGCGCCACTCATGATGACCTTGGGACTCTGCCCGGCCACTTGTCCCACAAACCAGGGTGAAGCGCCACTCATGTCCTCCCAGGCGACATCCAGCGCAAATGACCAATTGTCTGCAACCGGCGCTAGCATACGAAATTGAGCGACATCTATTTTATAGCGCTCACTGCCTCCGCCAAAAGCGTTCCGGCCGAGAATATCGTCCTCTTTGTATCTACTGTAGCGCACACCAACTTCAGTGAACTCCGGTGGTGCATCGGCTGATGCACCTTGATAGACGGGCAGCAATAGCGCACTGGAAGTTAGTGCCAGTAGCGTCGGGTTGCGATCATCCCTGACCATCAGTTACACCCACAGCCGCCTCCGGCGGCACCAGTGCCACCGGAGGAAGCTTCCTTGCTTGCATAAACTTGATTGCGGAATTGCGCTTCCATCACATTAGGTTGCCACTGCATTTCTTCCTTAGCGAGAGTTCCACGCTCCCAAGGCTGCACCGTTTCACAGCCGCAAAGAACGAATGCGAACAACAGACCTGTCAGATGTTTCAATTTAATTATTCCCCCAACAACTCAACAATTGTAGTTCGCAATTGATCACCATCGCTCTTGCGAAAACCCTGATGAATTTCGCGAACAACACCCTGTCTGTCAATAAGGTAACCCGTGGGCATTCCTAAAATCCCGTAAGTTTGCGGCGTAGCTGCTTCATCATCGCGCACCACCAGATAGCTCACGGACATGTCGGACAGGAATTTCAGCGCATCGGACTCGTTTTCGTCCACATTAATAGCCAGCACCTCAAACCCTTCAGGCCCGAGTTCATCTCGCAATTGTTCCAATATGGGAAAGGAGACTCGACAAGGGCCACACCATGAAGCCCAGAAATCCAAATAAACAACCTTGCCACGCAGAGACGCTAGACTGACCTGTTCTGTGCCGACCAGTTCAGGCAAATAAACTTCCGGTGCCTCCTGACCTACGGTCACACTGCCCGCATGCACCATCAGAGACAGAGACAGAGACAGAGGCAGAGCCAGGGACAGTAGAGCTTTCTTGCAGAAAATATTCAGCATTCTATATCCAACGGTAGGAGTGTCGGTGTGTTGTAAACGCGCTTGTGCATATGTAACGTCAACCTTGGTACCCACAGGTGGATCAAAATCGGCAGGTATGTGGCGTTTATAAATATTTGCTTCCGTGGGGATACTAACATTCTTGACCCCGGATATATTACACATATTATTGCAGGAAAACCTAGCATTTTCAGAGGGCTTAGTCAGCCCTCAAACCAAAGTTTAATTCCCCAGTTTGATACTTTCATCCACGCTATTAGCGCCTTGAGACAGGAGCTCATCGATACGCTTTAGCGCAGTAATCAATTCACTACCAGCCGCGTCCGAACCACGAAAGTATTCCTGAGCCATGGGAGCAATGCCGCATTGCCCCGGCAAACCCTTACCCTCTTGTAACAACTGATATAACGTGGGTAAAAAGACAAATTGCAGCCACTGCGGAAAGGTGAGGGTGTCGACAGAAAAGGGTTGATCGGAGGTAAAGGCCTTATCGGAGGGTGGCTCTTTGTCCCAATGCCCCAACTGACGCAGTTGCGCCTCAATATCAATCAATGCTGCAGTCACTTCGCTATTCATGCACACAACCTACTTCTAACTGGTTACGCCGTGGGTAATCTGGCCCTGAGGGCTGGACACAACAATCGAAGCTTTTAGACAGAACCATGATGTTATCTACAAATATAAAGGGGCTAAGTCGCTTATTTTAGCCCGCTCATGTGCGCACGGCACTCCCTCATCACCCAATTAGGCAATTCGCCTTGCGGATATTTGATAAAAAGGTCCTATAAACAAAAATATCGGACGCAACACCCGCCACTGACAGATGCGATTATAAAGCTTGGCCAAAGCAGCGCGTAGAGGCGGGAAGTTCTCGATCTCTTCCGTGGGTACCAGCGGAACAATGAACTCGAACGAGAAGCCATCTTGCGTTTTAAATTCGCGCGACAGCTCCCAAGTGCTCATAAGACGCGTATGGTCATATGCTTGAGCAATGCGCCAGCGCACATATCGCGCCTGAAATCGTCGCGGAAGCCAGCCAACACCCCAAATGAGCACATGCGGCTCTCGCGTTAGGCTAAATCGGTTAGGTGTTGAAATTGCCAGATGTCCTTCTATTTTGAGCACACGGTAGGCTTCAGCAATTGTAGTTCGCACACTCGTCACATGCTCGATAGAATCATTCATAGTGACAGCTGAAATTCTGCCGCTTTTTATGGGTAAACTCTCCGCATAGGCACATGCGAGCCGAGCGGTTCCCCCGTGCACTTCAATCATACGCTTCGCCGCAATCAAGTTGGTCATGGAAGCATCAATACCTACCGCTCCCAACCCGATGGACTCCGTAGCAACCAAAAATCCACCACTACCGCAGCCAATATCGAGAAGTAGCCCGTCACCCGACACGCATGGCTTCAGCCACCCATCGAACTGGCGTAGAAATTTAGACGGTGCTCCCAGGATTTGCTTCACTCGCATCACTTGTGTTTCTTGGGTATTCTCTGGCCGGTCAGAAAGCTGCTTCATAACGGTTTCCAAGCTCTCTTTTTGTACTTCAGCAGAGTATCTCTGGGCCAGTTGAAGATCGTGCTCTTCCCAAAGCGCATCACCTTTGCCCATACGAAGATCGGGAATTCCCTCAACCGCAGGATAGTTCTCATGGCACAGCTGGCATTTTATTGACTCGTTGGAAATGACGTCCAGTTCGCCCCAACATTTCGGGCATCGCCACAAACCGTCACTGTTTTCCCTTCCATCCAGAACGCTGCCTTGTTCTTTGTGTTCATGCATTACAGGTTACATCTCATTTGAATCCGTTCTATGCGCTTTTCACGCGACGATAGAGTGGCAGCCATCACTCAGGCAAGCCGTGTCGACTGCCTGAGCAAACAATGGCGCATATGTCGAGGATGTGTGGGCTGGAAGCATGGTGGCAGTCTACGATATCCGCTTACACGCTGCCACTACATGGACCGTGGCGTAAGAGCGTGCTCACTGTATCGGGCGCCCTAAGTTCACGCCCACCCATCCATAACGCATAAAAAACCCCGTAGCACAGCGTGCTACGGGGTTAGGGATTAAAGCCTGGCGATGACCTACTCTCACATGGGGATACCCCACACTACCATCGGCGATGCA